>JADJQW010000010.1 GCA_016712535.1 Flavobacteriales bacterium | reverse complement strand
GAAAGCTGAACGTTGAAGAGCGGCCTCGCCGCAGCACACAATCGCTGCTTCAGGTCTCTTATTTCAGCTTTCCTCTTTCCTCTTTCAGCTTTCATATTTCATTCTGCCTTCCGCTTCCCCATGATCTCCCCCTCCGCCATCCAATCCGTCAAGGACGCCATGCGCGTGGAGGAGGTCGTGGGCGAATTCGTCGCGCTCAAACGCAAAGGGCCGCGCTACCTGGGCCTCTGCCCCTTCCATAACGAGAAGACGCCGAGCTTCAACGTCAGCCCGAACCTCGGCATTTACAAGTGCTTCGGTTGCGGCAAGGCCGGCGATGCCATCACCTTCTTGCGGAGCACGAGCACCTCAGCTACGTCGAAGCCATCCGCTGGATCGCGAAGCGCTACCAGATCGAGCTGCCCGAAGAGGAGCAATCGCCCGAGCAGCAGCTGGAGCAGAGCGAGCGTGAGAGCATCGCCGTGGCGCAGCAATGGGCCATGGCCTGGAGCGAAGAGCAGCTCTGGAACACCGATGAAGGCAAACGCATCGGCCTCTCGTACTTCCATGAGCGCGGCTTCAGCGATACAACAATCAAGGCTTTCCATTTGGGTTATGTGCCCGAGCAGGGCAACGCCTTCGCCATCGCTGCGCAAGCCAATGGCTTCAATCCGGAGATCCTCGAGAAAGCCGGCTGGATCAAACGCCGTGATGATGGCGGCGCGTGGGACTTCTTCGCCGGACGCGTCACCTTCCCCGTCTTCGGCCTCAGCGGCCAGCCCATCGCATTCGGTGCGCGCACGCTCAAGAGCGACAAGAAGCTCCCGAAGTACTTCAACTCGCCGGAGAGCGTGCTCTACGTAAAGAGCCGCTCGCTCTACGGCATCCATCACGCCAAGAAGGCCATCGTGGAGCAGCAGCTCTGCTACTTGGTCGAGGGCTACACCGATATCGGCCTGCACCAAGCGGGCATCGCCAACGCGGTGGCCAGCAGCGGCACCAGTCTCACCGAGGATCAGGTGCGTTTGATCAAGCGCTACGCGCCCACGGTGTGCATCCTCTACGATGGCGATGCGGCGGGCATGAAGGCCAGCTTGCGCGGCATCGACCTCATCCTGAAGGAGGGCCTCAACGTGAAGGTGGTCACCTTCCCCGAGGGCGAGGACCCCGACAGCTTCGCGAAGAGCCATAGCAGCAGCGAGGTGAGCGAGCACCTCACGAAGACCGCGCAGGATTTCCTCGTGTTCAAGGCGGGCCTGCTCATGCAGGATGTGGGCGACGATCCCGTGAAGAAGGCCGCTGCCATCCACGAGATCGTGGAGAGCATCGCACTGGTGCCGGATCAAGTGCTGCGCTCGCTCTACATCCAGCAGTGCGGCCGTATGCTGCAAGTGAATGAGCAGGCGCTCATCAGTGAGATGAACAAGGTGCTGCGCAAGCAGTACCGGAAGAAGCTCGGAGGTCCCGGCGAAGGCCGGGATCTCGCCGAGCTGGAGGAGGTCATCGCGCCAGAGATCGCCCCGCCGCAGCCAACGCTCGAGGACCTCGGCACCACGCCGCAGGAACGCGACCTGCTACGCTTGCTGCTCGCTTATGGCCACGAGCGCATCCCATCGCTCTTCGCCGATGAAGACGGCAATCCGGTGGAAGAGGAGACCACCGTAGCCGAGCTCCTCTTCGAGCTGCTCGCCCTCGACGACATCCTCTTCGATGAGCCCCTCTTCCGCGAGATCTACCTCGACTACCGCTTCACGCACAACACCGGCAGCAGCATCGACATGACGCCTATGTGGCGCATGACCGCGAGGACTGGCGCGGCACCGCCATCGACCTGCTCACCGAGCGCCACGTGCTCAGCCCCAATTGGAAGGACCGCCACAAGATCCACGTGAAGCGCGAGAGCGAGCAGCTCTACGACGCCATCGAAGAGGCCGTGGACATCCTCAAGGAGCGCCGCGTGGATCGCATGATCCGCGACCGCCAAGAACAGCTGCGCACCACCGACGATGCCAACCTGATGATCCTGCTCGCCGAGATCAAGGCCTACACCGAGGTGAAGCAGAAGCTGGCGAAGAAGACGGGGAGGGTGGTGGTGGGGTAGAAATACCTTGCGCCCATGCCCCACGCCCACCACGATCACTCCCACGATCACGCGGGCCATCACCACCACGAGCATGCGCACGGCCATGTGAGCGCGGCCAGCGCTGCGGCCTTGCGCACGGCCTTCTTCGTCAACCTTGCGTTCACGATCGTAGAGGTCGTCGGTGGCTTGTGGACTAACAGCATCGCGGTGCTCACCGATGCGCTGCACGATGCGGGCGACTGCTTGGTGCTGGGCACCGCGTGGTACCTGCAGCGCGTGGCCATGAAGGGGCGCGATTCGCATTACAGCTACGGCTACGGGCGCTACAGCATGCTCGGCGGATGGCTCACCAGCGTGGTGCTCATCATCGGCGCGCTCTTCATGCTCACCATGAGCGTCCCCAAATTGTGGGCGCCGGAACTGCCGCATTCATTGGGCATGATCGGCTTCGCGCTCTTCGGCTTGGCCATGAACGGCTTCGCGGCGTGGAAGCTGCACGGCGGAAAAACGCTGAACGAGCGAGGCGCCTACCTGCATCTCCTGGAGGATGTGCTCGGCTGGGCCGCGGTGCTCGTGGGCGGCATCGTCATCCACTTCACCGGCTGGGCCATCGTTGATCCGCTGCTCAGCATCGCCATCAGCGCGTACATCCTCATCAACGCCATCGGAACCCTGCGCCGGGGCACAGGCATCCTCATGCAGGAGATCCGCCGGGGCCTCGATATGCAGCAGGTGCGCACCGACCTCATGACCATCCCGCACGTGAAGGACCTGCACGATCAGCACACGTGGACGCTCGACGGCAGCTTCGTCGTGCATACCGTTCACGTTGTGGTCGATGGCATCGATCACCGCGGGGCACTTGGCATCAAGACCAAAGCCCGCGAGGCGCTCAAGAAGCACGGCATCCATCACGCCACCATCGAGCTCGAATGGGCCGATGAGGATTGCGGACTAACGCATCACTGATCCATGACGAAGCGCCTCTTCCGCGTGCTCGCGAAACTGAACAAGGCTTTGCTCCCGAAGATGTGGGACAAGAACCTGCTCCGGCTCTCCAAGACGCAGAAGCTGATCATCGCTTGGCGGATCTGGGTGACGAAGAATGCGCTGGATTGAGGGCGTCCGCAGATTATGCAGATGTGCTCGCTAACGCTGCGCTGACTCAACTGGAATGCGTCTGCAGATTACGCGGATGTGCTCGCTAACGCTGCGCTGACTCAACTGGTATGCGTCCGCGGATTGCGTGGATGTGCTCGCTAACGCTGCGCTGACTCAGCTGGAATGCGTCCGCAGATTACGCGGATGTGCTCGCTAACGCTGCGCTGACTCAAGCCGCGCGGTGATACAGGGATTGAGGCCGCCGTTAGGCAGGCCAACTGCGCAATCTGCGGAAAAGCTATATCGCTCTGCGGCATTCAGGCCGCCGTTGGGCAGGCCATCTGCGTAATCTGCGGATAAGCTTTTGCGCTCTGCGGCATTCAGGCCGCCGTTAGGCAGGCCATCTGCGTAATCTGCGGATAAGCTTTCGCACTTTGCGGCATACAGGCCGCCGTTAGGCAGGCCATCTGCGTAATCTGCGGATAAGCTTTCGCACTTTGCGGCATACAGGCCGCCGTTAGCAGGCCATCTGCGTAATCTGCGGATAAGCTTTCGCACTTTGCGGCATACAGGCCGCCGTTAGGCAGGCCATCTGCGTAATCTGCGGATAAGCTTTCGCACTTTGCGGCATACAGGCCGCCGTTAGGCAGGCCATCTGCGTAATCTGCGGATGAATTGATCGCGGTATCCACTTCCCCTTCCGAATTCCGGCTTCCTCTTCTCCAGGAACGCATTGCGCCCCTCCTTCGCTTCGTCGGTCATGTAGGCTAGGCGCGTGGCTTCGTAAGCGAAGACCTGCTGCCCCAGGCCATCATCGGTGAGGTTGAAGGCGAACTTGAGCATCTTGATCGCGGTGGGCGATTTCGCGAGGATCTCTTGCGCCCATTGCCACGCGGTGCTCTCGAGTTCGGCGTGCGGGATGGAAGCATTCACCATGCCCATCTCATAAGCGCGGTCGGCGCTGATGTCGCGGCCGAGGAAGAAGATCTCGCGGGCGCGTTTCTGTCCAACCATCTTGGCGAGGTAGGCGCTGCCGTAGCCGCCATCGAAGCTCGTCACATCGGCATCGGTCTGCTTGAAGACAGCGTGCTCCTTGCTCGCGAGGCTGAGGTCGCACACCACGTGCAAGCTGTGGCCGCCGCCCACGCACCAGCCGGGAACAACGGCGATCACCACTTTCGGCATGAAGCGAATGAGGCGCTGCACCTCGAGGATGTTGAGCCGCGGCGTGCCTGCGCCATCCACATAACCCTGATGTCCGCGCGCGCGCTGATCGCCGCCGCTGCAGAAGCTCCACCCGCCATCCTTCGCGCTGGGGCCTTCGGCGCTGAAGAGCACCACGCCGATCTCAGTGTCCTCCTGTGCGTCGTGGAAGGCATCGAGCAATTCGCTCACCGTATGCGGACGGAAGGCATTGCGCACCTCGGGCCGGTTGAAGGCGATGCGCGCCACGCCATTGCACTTGCGGTAGGTGATATCGGTATAGGCCTTCGCCTCGCGCCATTCGGGCGGAGCAGCCTGGAGGTGCATGCGTGCTTTGGTCATTCGCTCTTCGTATTCAGGGCTGCGAAGTTCGGTGGCCTGACCCACTGAATGATCTGAATGCGGAGGACTTGCGCGGATTGCCCAATTCAACCACGGTGCTTCGCTGCGCTCGCACTGACATAGAAACGAATGAACCCCCAGTATTTCACACCCTATTGCGGACCGCTCGACTGAGTGAACCACGGATGCACACGGATCAACACGGATGGATTCCATGAGGACGTTGTGAAGTCCGTCGTGACCTGTAGCTCTGCTTCCGAACTGCATTTATCCGTGTCTATCCGTGTGCATCCGTGGTTCTGTATTTCACTTCCTGCGCCGCCAGGCGCTCGATTACGAACCCCGCGCACACCACACCGACAAAGAGCACAGGCAAGGTGTAGCGCTCCTCAACGCCGCGCTGCACATAGGCCAGGTAGAAGAGGTAGGCCGCGCAGCCGAAGG
>JADJQW010000009.1 GCA_016712535.1 Flavobacteriales bacterium | reverse complement strand
TGACACCGCCGACAATGCCAGCTCGGCAGCCGGTTTGATTTCCAGATGAATGACTTCTCCGCCCTCCAATACCACCTCAAAGTCGGGGGTAGAATTTGCGCATCTGCTCACCATCGAATAGTCAATCACGGTAGGCTGATGCCGATAGAAACAACCCCTTGGGAGAACTCCAGCAACAGGATGGCATCCCGTTCCAGTAGCGATTCCCAAGCGATCATCTGGCCACATTTTTGAGAGGGGAAATAGCCCCGAATCCGCCGTCCACGGCGGGTTACCACTTTTCTTGAAGACATATCGTCATCTCCTGGCGACAGGCAAAAGAACCCCCTGTGCCTGCCGCACACCACAAAAATTTCAGACAAAAGAAAACCCGCGAGCGGTTCTTCCCCCCGGCGAGGAATACATAGTTATGGCTACTAAGTCATGTTTAGCTTTGTAACTACCTTTTTTTTAGGGGGATTTCTTTGTCTCGGTACAGGTCAAGTTATTCCTTAATTTAACATTTGATGTAGAGCTGTAAAGTCGATGCACTGGAGTGGTGTTGGTATTGAATAGAGGGCATTCTCAGAATGCCGAGTTGGCTAGATTGGAGAATTCGAATTGCTAAGATTTGATGATATGTTGTTGCGGTTGGCGACCGACCTAAAGCGCGATATACCTTTCACCCCATCAAAATATGCGTGCCGTTGGTGTCAGTGCTGCGAATTTGGACAGGTATCTTCATCAACTCGAATTCATAGAGGCGATCACTTTCTTGTGTCGCTTGCACATTTTGGGAATGCCATGTTTGTGACGGTCAAGGCGCATCTACACGGACGCGACAGTATCTACTCTGAATTGCCGGCATTGCTGACGCCAGCAGGCGTGTTGGAATCGCTGCTTGATTACTGCCTCTATCATAGCCACGACCGTAGCCTCTTGGATGTCAAAAGTGACCCGCTCGGTGCGCATGTTCCTCGAATACCTGAGCAGCAATCCGGCCGAGAGTGAAACCTACCGGCTCTTTCAGAACTTTGCTCAGAGGCTCTACACTGGAACGTTCGACAAAGAAACAGGCCTCGATCCCAGTAATCTGTGCTGGGCCCCACGCTCGCCGCAGGATGCCAGCCATATCGTTACTCATCTCAGTGACTTTTTCGACTGGCTTGGCGAAATGCGTCCCGAGGCTGCGAAGGTCAATCCGCGCTATGCAGGTGGGGCATTCGATCGGCAGACCGACGAAGCCGCCTATCAGTACCGCCGCAGTAAAACTTTCCTAGGCCACACATGGGCAAAGAACGCATCACCCGCCAATACCGGTTACCGCGTGAGGAGTAGGCGCCTGCCGAAGGTCGAAAAGGACGAACCGCCGGCGTTCCCGGAGGAGCGCTTCGAGGAAATTGTTGGTTAAGGGGGCTTCAATGTGGCCGGTCGCAAGGATTATCGTGGCATGCTCATTACCCTGCTTCTGCATGGCTCGGGATTTCGTGAATCCGAGCCCTTCCATCTATACATCCAGGACGTCTCCTCTGACCTTGCAAATCCGCATAGGGCCAAGGTTCTCATCCACCATCCGAGCTACGGTGCTGCACCTACTGATTGGTGCGACGAGAGTGGACGAGCATGTAAGGGCCGCCGGGCGGGATACCTTGCCCACCAGTTCGGTCTTGTGCCACGCACAGACTTGATGGACCGCCGGCACGCGGGCTGGAAGGGCGGCACCCATGATGGCCCCCCTGCGAGCGCATCGGGCTCAAGGTGAGTAAGGCACTGGGTACGACGCCACACGGCCACCGCCATGCCTACGGTCGTCGACTACGCAACGCCGGGATCGATAGGGCGCTCATCCGCCGTTTCATGCATCACACCTCCTTGGAAAGCCAAGATGTTTACACTCAGACAAACACTCAGAGACGGTAGCGGAGCTAGAGATGGCGGCCGCACGGCTGCGAACAAAGTACACCTGGACACCGTCGGTGTCCGGTCTGTTGCTGCCTGACATTGAATTCAAGGACTGAGAAGCTGTGATGGTCGTAAAGAAAACAAATCAAAAGGTCAATGCATCCTCCTCTCCTACTATCAAGACGAAGGCGATAAAGCGCAGTTCAGATACTGCCCTGGGATGGGTGACGCATGAGTATCCGCAACTTGCCGCCTGGCGCGAGTTGGCAGTGGCGTGGTTGTCAGGCGAAACGCGCGGAATTCACATAAGGCTTTCTGCTGTTGCGGCCTTCTTCGAGCCGATTTCTCATCCGTCTTGATCTCCCTCGACCCCGCCGTGCTTCTGTCGCGCGGTACGGTGTTGCCCGATTTCTACCAGACGGCCTGTCCAGATTCGGCAGGAGGTATCGAATACAACAACCATATCCACGCATTCTTGCACTTCGTGTTGCAGCGCGAATTCAGCGATGCTGCAGACGATGGCCAACAGGTAGTCTCGCCAGCCTTCCGCAACCCTATACCCAGAATGTCCCGCAGCGGGCTACCTAAAAGGGACGAGAGCGTACATGCGCCATTGCCCTTACGGTTATATCGATGAGCTGCGGCGGATGCTTGCGGCGGGACCGAACTTCCGCGATTGGCAATGGGCGCAGGGTGCATTGGGTGTTGAAATTGGCCAAGGGGGACGCTCTGGAACGGACTGGTTCGAGGTAAGCTAAGAGCAGAGTGATCAGAACGATCCGGATTGTGTATGGCGGATCCGTACGCTAACCCAGAACTATCGTGGGGGACGGGTGCTGGAGATATGGAGCCCAGTGAGATGGGTCGCGTTGCTTGCGAAGCGATTCTGCCGCTGCGCACCTTTCAGATCCGCATGCTTGACTCCGGGCGAGGCAGACACTTGGCGTTACGAGTGCGGCTCTTGGCTATTGAATCCGAACCTCTCGCGCGGGGTGGCGAACGACGGCCTCAGCAACTGGGTGTTCCGACGCAGTATCCTCTCATCGATGGAGGTGCGGTTTCGACCGTGCTCTACATCAACACCAACAAGACTGCAGATATTGCCAAGTCAGGCCCCGAAAAAGGCTACGTACTACCATGGTCATTCGGAGGGCCGGTACATCAGGACGTATTCTACTGGCTTGAAAAGCTACGCAATTGGCAGAGAAATACAACCCCATCCGGGCGTACGCCATGGACGGCGCTGGATAGTCGTCATATAAACGCGAAAAGAAGCTACAACTCACCGGCTATCCCGACGCGTGCTTCCTGTTCAGGTAGCCTGAAGCCGTTAATGGAGAGCGCCACCTTCCACTTAAGATACCAACGTTGTTTAGACCGTGGTTCACACTGCTTGAAGCACTGGAGTTGCGACTATCTGACCGGGGGAGCCCATCGAACGGCTCTACAATCCATTTTCTCCCGCCTCGAGAACAGCAGAACGATGGCCGTACAACCCTCTTTCCCCCTGCATAGCTTGCGGGTTTCACTTATCACTGCACTGGCGCTCGAAGGGCAGGTGCCGTTCCTATCCTACAAAAGCTCGTCGGCCACAGCCGCCTGCTGATGACTCTTACTACACCAAACCATAGGGCCACTCACATCAATAAGTGCTGATTGATGCTGCTGAACGGCTGGAAGCAAATAAGGAGGCGAGCATTCAAAACTTCCTGCTCGACACGGAGCATAAGGAGTTGCTGCATAAGGCAATCTGCAATAGTGTGCCCAGCCTCGCTGTGGCCATTCCTCAGCATCCGGCCGTTCGCAATCCGGTGGGCTGGATGCCAATGCATCACGGTCTATGTCTGGTTGGTGGCAACATTAGTGAAGTTGAGGACAACGCCACTGTGGGCGGCTGTTACAACGGCGGGATGCAGATTGCCAAAGGGCTCTTCGACAACCAATCCGAAATACGAGCCGGTGCCGGGTGGTAGCCGAAACTGCGTGCGCTGTCGCTGGTTTGTTACCGAGCCACACTACGTGCCGGCGCTGGTAGCTCATTTCAACACGCTAGCCTATCACTTCGACGAGGCGCGTAACGACTGTCTTGCGTACGAAAAAAAGCTCCAGGATTTAAAAAAGCAGAGAGTAGATGCCGAGGACGCCGGCCAGCCATTTGCACAGCTCGATGTCTACCGGCAGACCGAGCGAGTATGGGAGACTGCTATGAAACGCTTCAACGACTTCGCAGAAGACTTGGTGGCCTGCTGGCGTCTCGTCGAACGCTGCAAGGCGGCGCTCGAAGCACGCAATGGCGACGGCACACAATTAGTGGCTGCCGGCACAGTCTGCGACGTGCAGGCCGTCTTCGAGGAAACCGAGTCGGAGTTATTACAACTCTCCGGGGTGTGTGACAACGCCGAAATCTACCCAGACCTGGAGCCGGGCAAGGCGGTATTCCGTCGCAGCCAGCTGCTTGATGCTGCGCTCTACCGCGATAATATACGGCCTGTATTCATGCTGTTGAGCCGAACAGGAGCAACTGCTACCGGGCAATGCTTTCATGCGCCATCTTGCGCAGCAGATGAACCCGGCGAATCCCGCGCTGGGGCAGCGGGAGGTGATTCGCCTGATGGATGCTGGCGTACGTCTTAGCCAGCACTTTGACATGGATCTGTCCGCGTTGCTAGCTCGGGCCAAACTCACCCGGATGTTCCCCGCTGGACGCCAGCCCCTCTCTGGAGATGAAGTATGAGCGGAATGACAGACATCCATCCGGACGCAGTGCTGGAGTCCATGCTGGCCAAGGCTGAACGCTCCAATCGGCGGACAAACCTCACAAAGATGCACGAGCTG
>JADJQW010000008.1 GCA_016712535.1 Flavobacteriales bacterium | reverse complement strand
CACCTTCAGACCGGCAGCGCCGAGGATCGGCTCGTAGGTGTAGATGGGGCAATCGAAGCGCAAGGCCAGCGCGATGGCATCGCTGCTGCGTGCATCGATGGTGACCTCGCGCGCTTCCTGCTCCACTACCAATTGCGCATGGAAGATGCCTTCGACCAGATCGCTGATGATCACCCTCCTTCAGGTTGAAGCCGAGGGTGTCGGCCACATGCTTGAAGAGGTCGTGCGTGAGCGGCCGCGCCGGCTTGATGTTCTCTACTTGGATGGCGATGGCCTGGGCCTCAACGCCCCCGATGATGATGGGGAGACGTCGGTCGCCGAAGGCTTCAGCGGAGGATCAGCGCGTAAGCCCCCGGCGTGCGTGTGGCTGTACGTGATGCGGAGGAACTTCAGCTCAACCTTGTCCATGCGGTGCGCAGCGGGCCGTGAAGGTAGGATGCAGTGTTCAGTTGGCAGTGCGCAGCAGGCAGTTGGCCCCGAAGCGGCACCAACGGCCTACTGCCGAATGCCTGCTGCCAACTGGTTCAACGTTCCGCATTGAGCTTCTTCGCGGCCTCGATGAGCTTGGCAGCACCTCGAAGGCGTCGCCCACGATGCCGTAGTCCGCGACCTTGAAGAAGGGGGCCTCGGATCCTTGTCGATCACGCACATCACCTTGCTCTGGTTCACCCCGGCCAAGTGCTGAATGGCGCCGCTGATGCCGATGGCGATATAGAGGTTGGGGCGGATGGCCACGCCTGTTTGTCCCACGTGCTCGTGGTGCGGGCGCCAGTGCATGTCGGCCACCGGGCGGCTGCATGCGGTGGCTGCGCCAAGGAGTTGTGCCAGTTCTTCGACCGGAGCCCAATGCTCAGGGCCTTTCATGCCACGGCCTGCGCTCACTACCACCCGGCTTCCGGCAGGGGCACTCCGGATCCTGCCTTGCGCAACTCCTTCACGGTTATGCGCGCTGCGCCCAGGTCGCCGCTGAACTCCTCCACGACAGCGATGCCACCATTGTTCGCGATAGCGATGCTGTTGGGGGAGAGGCTGATCACCTTCACGGCGCTGCTTATCTCGACCCATGCGCGGGCCTTGCCGCTGAAAACGTTGCGGCGGAAGCGGTTCCCATCGGGCATGCCGGTGGCGCCTGCCACGAGTCCTGCTTTCAAGCGCGCTGCAACGCGGGGTGCCACGGCTTTGCCGGTGGCATCATGCACGCATACGATGGTGGTGGCGCCTTCGGCAGCGGCCACATCGCACACGAGCTTGGCCAGTTGCTGGCTGTCAACGGCCTTCACGCCGCGCGCCACGATCACCTTCTTGGCGCCGTTCGCGCCCAATGCTTCCAAGCCTTGGGCATCGCCGAAGGTGATGGCTGTGATGGGCCCGCCAGCCAATTGGTCGCGTAGGTCACGGCTTGCGCCGCTTTCGGCAGCTTGTCGCCGCGTGTATCGATGAATGCGATCGTGCTCATGGTTGAATGAATGAGGGCGGATCACCATCCGCCCGTACGGATTTCCCATCGATCACCTTGGCTTCGGTGTGCAGCAGCAGTTCGATGAGCTTCCCGGCCTCGTCGGCGGGGATCATCTTCACTGCGCCCTTGGCAGGCGGCAGCTCAAATTTCACGGTGTTTGCTGCATTGCTCACAGCGCCAGCGGCCACCACTTGCAGCGGTTTGGTGCGCGCCGCCATGATCCCACGCATGTTTGGGATGCGTTGCTCGGCCATGCCTTTGGCGGCGCTCAGGGGCGAAGGGCAATTTCACCTCCAGCACTTCAACGCCGCCGGGAACGTCGCGTCGATTGCGGCGGTATCGCCGTTGACATCAAGCTTGCTCGCGAGGGGCACATAAGGCACGTCGAGCAATTCGGCCACCATGGCGCCCACCACGCCACCGTTATGGTCGATGGTCTCTTTTCCAGCTAGCACCAGGTCGAAGCCCTTGTCCTTGGCCCAGCCCGCATCAACTCAGCCACTTGCATGGCGTCGGACGGCTGTGCGTCGATGCGCACGGCTTCATCGGCACCGATGGCCAGTCCCTTGCGGATGGTAGCCCGGTATCGGCACCGCCCACCGTGATGGTGGTTACCGAACCGCTGCCCTTGGCCTCTTTCAGCTCCAAGGCGCGCACCAGGGCGTACCATTCGTCGTAGGGGTTCATGATGAAGGTGACGCCGTTGCCATCGTATTGCGTGTCGCCGTTGGTGAAGGCGATGCGTGCGGTGGTGTCGGGCACTTTGGCTGAGCAGGACGAGGATTTTCATGCCGATGAATGAGGGCCGAAAGTAACCACCGCCCCTTGGCAGAGTTCGATCAGGCCATCTTGCTTTTCTTTGGGAAGTCGTCTTCCGCCGGACCCAATCCCTGCCCATATGAGAGCACTTCGACCCTCAACCGTCCTGTTGGCCATTTCACTTGCTCTTTGCAGCAGCGGCCAAGTGAGCAATGCGCTCCATTTCGATGGCGTGAACGATGAGGTGGTTGTGGCCAATGCCTCGGCGCAGATCGCCAATCAATCCGGCTTCAGCATCACGTGCTGGGTCTATCCCACGCAGAACGCGAACTGGCCCGACATGGAGGCCATCGCGGGCTTCCGACAATGCCCAGTGCGACTTCTACCTGTTGCAGACCTACGGCACCACCTTGGAAGGCTTACTGCGCAACAGTGCCAATCAGGTCTTCACCATCGCCACGGACAACGCGCTCACCTTGAATACCTGGCAATTCGTGGCACTCACCTACGATGGCAGCACCTTGGCCATGTACCACGATGGCGAGCTCATCGGGTCCACCGCAGCCAGCGGAACATCACCGCCAACGGGCCTGTTCCGCATCGGCAACATGCCTATCCGGGTTCCACGCAGATCTTCCTTAATGGCCGGGTGGACGAGACCACCCTTTGGCGCAGGGGCTCACGGAGGCCGAGATCCAGTGCATCATGGCCTTTGGCGCCAACACGGATGATGACGACCTGCGCTTGTACTACCGCATGGACCAAGGCGTGGCTGGCGGCAACAATGCGGGCCTCACGTCTTTGACCGATGCTGCGGGCAACATCAATGGCTCACTCGTGGGCTTCGCGCTCAATGGCGCAACGAGCAATTATGTGGAAGGCGTGCCGGGCGCTGGAACCATCTCCGCTACCATCTGCAGCGGAGAGTCTTACATCCTCAACGGGCAAGCGCTCACGCAATCGGGCACCTACACAGCGGCCATCCCAACGGCATCGGGATGCGATTCACTGGTTACGCTGAACCTCACGGTGATCCCGGTGAACGTGGGCATCGCGCAGAACGGCCACCAGCTCTTCGCGCAAGCAACGGGCGCGCAATACCAGTGGATCAACTGCCTGACGAATGCGCCTATCGCCGGTGCCACGAATTACTTCTTCATCGCTTCGGCCAATGGCCAGTATGCCGTGCCGTAACGCAGAACGGATGCACCGATACGAGCGCGTGCTTGACGGTGGTCACTGCGGAAATCGAGGAACGCGGGCTGCCGCAGGCGCGCTTGTGGCTACATGCGACCAGCGATATGCTGAATGTGGAGCTCGCGTGGCCACCGCAGAATGCCGTACTGCGCGTTCATGACCTCACCGGCCGCAAGGGCGATCGAGCGCTCATTCGCACTGCTGCACAAAGCGGCGCTGAGCACGGTTGCGCTGCCTAAGCGCTTATCGATCTCGATCGAAGCGAATGGCGATCGGCGCGATTCACGCGAGAATAGCGCAACCTCCCGGCATTTGGACGGGCACGTAACGTTGCTGCCGTTGCAGCAAGAGCCCGAGCATTCTATTCACAGTGGCATCATGCATCGCTAGCGAAGTGCTAACGATCCCCGAACATGGGCAAGGGATGCTCCCGGGCACCTTCGCGGCCCCGGTTGCCCAACTCCATGCTCCTCCGTGTCTTCCTGGCGCTGCTAAGCGCATCGTTCGCTTCTGTGCTTCTTGCCCAAGGCACCGTGCGTGGCAAGGTGGCCGACAAGTCCGGCGAGACCTTGATCGGCGCCGCAGTGGTGCTGAAGGCCGATCCTTCCAAAGGCACCACCACCGATCTCGATGGCCGCTATTCGCTCCTGATCGATGCACCCGGCCTCATGTACTGGTGGTTCGTTATGTGGGCTACGAGAACAAGGAGGTCACGGTGAGCCCAAAAGGAGGCGAGGTGCTCGTGGTGAACATCATCCTGGGCGAGAGCGCGGTGGCCTTGAAGGCGTGGAGATCGAGGCGAAGGCGGCGCACCAACGATACCTACTTGGAGCGGATGAAGATCGGCAATGCGGTGAGCATGGACTTCATCTCTCGCGATGCCATGCTCAAGACCGGCGATGGCGATGCAACGCAGGCCGTGAGGCGCATCACCGGCGTGAGCACCGTAGGCGCGTTCGTAACCGTGCGCGGCCTGGCTGACCGCTATATCGTGACCACGGTGAACGGCAGCCGCCTGCCCACGCTCGACCCGCTCACCAACAACCTGCGGCTCGACCTCTTCCCCACGGGGCTCATGGACAACATCGTGATCACCAAGACCGCCACGCCCGACCTGCCTGGCGATTGGGCCGGTGCCCTCATCAGTCTGAACACGAGCGATTACCCGGAGAAGCTGCGGGTGAGCGTGGGCACCAGCATCGGCTACAATCCCAACAGCACCTGGAAGGACATTGTGAGCGGCCGACCCGGCAAGACCGATTGGCTAGCGCGCGATGATGGCGGACGGGGCATACCTGAAGGCATTCCAGACGATGGCGGCGACTACCCGCTCTTCGTCGAACCAAACCTCTATGAGCAACTCAGCTCCTAGGCCTGGGCGGCTACCTGAGCGGTTATGGCATCACAGCCAATACGCCGGGCTACCAGGGCACCGGAACACGAGCACCAGCAACACGTTGCAGCACCTGCCGCTGGGAGTTGGGATTGCTTTCGCACCCGCACTGCTCTATAACGAGAGCGCCATCGCGCAGGCTGTGAGCGATTACAACGGCACCTACAACCTCGCGTATTTCTCTCCCACATTGAATGGGCGGCTGGCAGAACTCAACCGCAAATGGGACAACACCAATTGGCGGGTGGACACGGTGCAGGGCCAGTAGTCCAACATCCGCCAGAACTTTGCCGGGCAATCAGCTCACCTTGTTCAAGAAGAGCAAGAACCCGAAGGCATTGGGCTTCCTGGTGGGCCTGCGCTACAACCGCGAGACCGAATACGATCCGGGCTCCACCTTCATCCGCACCGGCGAGCCTTCAATGATGAGAACCCTGGCGATGAATACGGGCGCAACGCAAGCACGTGTGGCGCCATCAGGGATCACGCACAGCTGGAACGCGCTGGCCAGCCTGTCCTTGAAGCTCAACCGCAACAACAGCATCTCGCTCCTGGCTATGGCCAATGCGCTGGGCCAGGCCAATGCGCGCTATCAGCGCTTCCGCAATCCGGGCATCGGCGTGGATGAATACGCTTCTGAGGATCAGTATTACGAGCAGCGCCGCATGTTCGTATACCAGTTGAGCTCGCGGCACTTGATACCCGCCATCAACACGAAGGTGGAAGCGGACATCTCGTACACCGACGGCAACCGGGACCTGCTCGACTTCAAGGCGCTCACCTATGTTCAGCCGCCCCCGGGTGAGCCCATCACCGAAGTGGAGGCCGCGCTCACCGCGCCGACGCGCGCTTACCGCTTCCTGAATGAGACGCTCCTGGATGCGCGGCTCACGCTCGAAGTCCCCTGAGCGATGAGACGGGCCTGGTGCGCAAGCTCGGTGTCGGCGGGGCTTATTTGCGGAACGAGCGCCCCAACGGGCGGACTTCACGAGCCGTGCTCGGCGCGCCTGGCCCCGCGCAATGGGACCTCCCGGGCCGTTTCGATATGCGCGGCGATGGCCGCTTCACCTCGCTCTACCGGCCCTTCGGCACCTTTAAGGACAACGATATCGGATTGAACCGCATCATCGGCGCCTTCGCCATGGTCGATTACGCCCTCACGAAAAGGCTCCGCGCCGTTGGTGGACTGCGCGGCGAGCAAACCAACATGATCACCGACATCCGCCGCTACTACGAGCAAGGCCTGGACCCATCGGACCCTGCGCGCGGCACGGTCGGTGACGTGTCTGCTTACGGTGAGCTAACTTTGACCCGCAGCCTGCGTGGTGCCCGGTGCGCTCGACCAATGGGATTTCCTCCCAGCATCAACCTCATCTACAAGCTGAAGGACGATGACCAGGCGCCCATGAACCTGCGCCTGAACTACTTCAAATCGCTCGCCCGTCCCAGCTTCCGCGAATTCAGCGTGGTGCAGCTCTTCGACTACATCCTGGGCGCACCGGTTTATGGCAACCCGAAGCTACAGATGACCACAGCGGACAACTACGACCTGCGCATCGAACGCTTTTTCCGCAGTCGGAACAACGTGTCGGTGAGCGCCTTCCACAAGGAGTTCAAGAACCACATCGAGCTGGTCTTCACCGCATCGGGAGGCTACACCTGGCGCAACGCCATCCGCTCATCGGTCACGGGCGTTGAGGTGGAGGGCCGCGTGGGCATCCTGCGCTGGATCGAATGGCGCGGCAATGTCACGCTCATGCAATCGCAGAGCGTGCTGCGCACCACGTTGCTTGCCGAGCCGGTGGAATACACCACCAACATGTTCGGTCAGGCGCCATACATGGTGAACAGCATGCTCACCTTCAGCAGCGACAGCGCGCGCGCCAGCCTCTCCGGTGAGCAACGTAAGGGCCGAAGGTGGGCTATCAGCAACAGCGAGGTGAACCCCATGTGCATCCGCGCTTACGAGATGCCCCGGCATGGTCGATATCACGCTGAACAAGAGCTTCGTCAAGCATTGGGGCCTTCGCCTGGGCGTGCGCAACCTGCTGAATTCCCCCTTCCGCCGCGCATACCAGTTCGAGAAGGGCTATGCGGTGGATTTCGACAGCTATGCCTGGGGCACAGAGTACAGCTTAGGCCTCACCTATACCATGCGAATAACCATGCGCGGAACGTTCGTGCTGCTCCTCTGCTTCCTGTGCGCAACCATGCTGCGCGCGCAACCAGCCTTGGAAGGCGTGCTGGTGGAGACCTACTATGTGAGCGATGCCAACGACGCAACGGACATGGTAGGCGGTGGTGTACCGGAAGGCTCGGTGACCTACCGGATCCTTCCACCCATGTGAGAGGTTGCGGCCTGTTCCCGCTGTTCCGATGCGAATCACGCGCTCTCCTCACCAGCACCGCAGCCTTCTTCAATCAGGGCACCGATAGCCGCAGCTGGCCACCGGGGATCACCAACACCGCGCTGGGCGAAGGAACGGTAGCGTCGACTTAACAGCGAGCCTCCGGCCGCGCGAGCACGTTGCGCCTTGGCATCCCCAAGGCCGATGACCCCGATGGCAGCAGCGTAGGAGGCGCGAACAACGATGGCGGCAGCGCGGCCATCCCGGGCGGTCTCCTGGTGAATGGCACGCCGGAGATGGGGATCGTCCTCACCACCAGCGATGGCTTGGTGCCGCTTGGCGGTCAGCCTGCAGTGCCGCCCAGTTTCCTCGTATCCGGTGATGACCTTGATGCGGTTTTCCGCGACGAGACCACCGCTGGCGAATTCGTATCGAATGACTCGCGCATCGTGCGTGCGCCACCCCGGGCGTGCAGGGAGCAACACCGGACAACCTCGTGCTCATCGCTCAGCTCACCACCACGGGCGGGCTGGAGTTCAGGCTGAATGTGGAGATCGAGAAACCGGATGGCACCGTGCAGAAGTACGTGGCCCCAGGTGATACGCTGCTGCTTGGAGAGGAGCAGAGCGGACTGCTCGTGTACCCGCCAGATTGCGGCTGTACGGACCCCGACTTCCTCGAGTACGATCCGGCGGCCGGTTGCGACGATGGTTCGTGCGCTACGGCCATTGTCCTCGGATGCCTCGATCCTTCGGCGTGCAACTTCAGCAGCACCGCCAATTTCAACGTGCCGCAGCTCTGCTGCTATAGCATCAGCGACTGCAATGGCTTGGACCCCTACCTCGTTTGCCCCACCATCGGCATCGCGGAGGATGCATCGCAGGCCCTTCGCTTCGCACCC
>JADJQW010000007.1 GCA_016712535.1 Flavobacteriales bacterium | reverse complement strand
GGCATCATCGTGGAGGCCTATTATGTAGCCAACGCCGATGACGCGGCCGATACCGATGGCGGGCCCGGCCTTGTAGAAGGCGCGAAGACCTATCGCGTTTATGTGGACATGCTGCCCGGCTATAAGCTGGTGAGCGTGGGCGGCTTCACCAACCACCCGTTTACGATCGGCACCACCACGAGCTTCTTCAACAACGACGACCGTGGCGAGGCCTGGGGCAGGGACATCCCCGCGCAGCACTTGAACAAGAACACTGTAGCCATTGATTCGTGGCTCAGCTTTGGCGCAGCGAGTACCCTGCATTGGGGCATCCTCAAGACGGAGGACGTTGATGGCAGTGTCGTGGGCGGTTCCAATAACCAGAGCGGACTCCTGGTGAACGATGCGCTTGCAGCTGGCATCCCGCTCACCAGCGCGGATGGGCTGATCAATCTTGGCACGGCGCCCGGCACCATCAACTCAGTGGGCAATCTTCCCGATTGCTTCGAGCCAGGCGGCAGCAGCAGTTTCAGCGATGAGAACGTTGCTTGGGCCGTGCTCGGCGGAGTGAGCGGGCCGACCGAGAGCAATCGCGTGCTCATCGGCCAGTTCACCACCGATGGGGATCTCAGTTTCTGCTTGAACCTCGCGCTCCGCATCCCTGATTCCTTGGTGTGCAGCGATCCCAATTGCCACACCTTGCTGCAGTTCTACAGCGAGG
The DNA here is from genome assembly GCA_016712535.1 of Flavobacteriales bacterium. NCBI lineage: Bacteria > Pseudomonadati > Bacteroidota > Flavobacteriia > Flavobacteriales > Flavobacteriales bacterium. Next base: position 16,181 of record JADJQW010000007.1, on the reverse strand, counting down.
TGCTCCAATCCGATACGCTGGGTCAAGGTTTCGCAGGCCAGAACATCTTCTCGCATCCCACGCTCTGTTTCAACTCCGCGAACTCCACGGTTGATTGCCTGGGCGTGCCTGATGGTCCGGCCGTTCCGGGAAGCGCCTGCGATGATGGCAATGCCGATACGAGCAACGATGTGTACAGCTCCGGCTGCGTGTGCTGGGGCCAGGACTGCGCAGGCACCTACGGCGGCAACGAGCTGCCCGGCACACCTTGCGACGATGGCAACGCCGCTACCGTGAACGATACGTGGCAGCCCGGATGCATCTGCGAGGGCTTCACCGGTGTAGAGGAGATCACCGCTGCAAGCGCCCGCGTGAGCCCGAACCCAACGAAGGGGCAGCTGCTGGTGGAGCTCCTGGGCGCTGGCGGATCGCTGCAATGGGAACTGCGCGACATGACCGGTGCGCGTGTCCTGAGCGGCACGGCAGCGGTGGATCGCTTGCTGAGTTTGGATCTCTCCAGCGTTTCCAACGGCGCATACATGCTCGTTATCCAACGAGACGGCGCCCGCTCCCAGCACCGCGTGGTGAAGCATTGAGCCATTGCCATGAAGCATCAGCTGCTCTCCACTTTGTTCCTACTATTTGGTCTTGGCCTTTCCGCGCAAGGCTTGGAAGGTGTTCTCGTGGAGCGCTACCACGAGCAGCCCGGCGCTGCTCCTGGTGCAGCTCCGCTGGTGACCTACCGCATCTACCTGGATCTCGAGCCCGGGTATGCGCTGCTGAGCGTCTATGGCGAGAAGGACCGCAACCTCTTCTTCCGCACCAGCACGCGCTTCTTCAACGATACGCTGAACGGTGCGGGCAGCGGGGACCTGATTGATGCCGAAGCGCTGGCCGAATACCCTGCGGCGATCGATTCGTGGCTGGCCTTCGGATTCGCGAGTTCCGCGCACAAGGCGGTGCCCCTGCATCTTGATCCAGATGGGTCTATCATGGAAGCCGACAGGAGCGAAGGCATCACGGCGTACAGCAGCTCGTTGAGCATGCGCGACGGTCTGGTCCCTGCGCCGACCGTGCCGGAGGTGATGTACCTGCACATCACGCGCAGCTTCCTGCAGGATCTCAGTGGCCAATTGATCGAGACCGAAGTGGGCGCTTACGGCGTGTTGGGCCATGTGAAGGGCGCCACCGACGAGAACATGGTGCTGATCGCTCAGTTGACCACGGACGGCGAACTGAGCTATGCGATCAATGCCGGCCTTCGTGCGCCGGACGGGAGCATCATCAAGTGGATCGCCTATCCGCCGAAAGCGGATGATGAGAGGCAGCATCCGGCGCTGCATGTGAAGCCAGGAGGGGAGGCGCGCTTCTAGGCCAGGTGCCTGCACCCTCGGCCCGTTCGCAACGGTTGCCATGCGCGTTCATTCCAACGCGATTCCATCGAATTCAACAACAGGGTTCGCCTCTACAGCCGTGGTCGCTTGTGCCCGGCTCCGATCGTGAGCGAATCCGCCGCCCAGCATTAAGGTGCTGTAACCAGAACGCTAGAACCGCTAATGGCGGCTTGATCGCAGTAAGCAAAGCATACGCTGCACCTAACCCCCAAGCGCCGATGCCCGGGGACTTTTGACCCGCCACAGAAACGGCACCTCAGCGAGAACCTCAACACCCCAAAACCCCAACAAGAACCATGAAACGTCTCTTCAAACTGGCCATGGCCGCGAGCATCGCGGGTATCGCCACGCAGGGCAGCGCGCAGAGCATCGGCGCCGCCTGCGGATGTCCTCCGGTGAGCAGCCGCACCACGGTGAACATGTCAACGCTCCTCACGGGCGGGAACCTCACGAACAACACCACCACGCTCACCTGCAACAACCTGTACATCCTCGACCAGACGATGTACGTGAATGATGGGCAGGACCTCTTCGTTCAGCCTGGCACTGTGATCAAGGCCAACCAGGCGCCCGTGGGCACCAACGCTTACACGCTCATCGTGGCGCGCGGCGGACAGATTTGGGCCAATGGCTCGGCCAGCTGCCCGATCATCCTGACCGCTGCTGCCGATCCGCTCGACGGATCCTACGCCGTGACCAACCGTGGCAAGTGGGGCGGCCTCATCATGCTGGGCCGCGCGCGCAACAACGTGCGCAGCACCGACCTGAAGGACGGTGGCCCGAATCCGAGCACCTCGATCACCGGCACCGACGGCGTGGGCCTGATCGAGGGCCTGCTGCTTGGCGATAGCCGCAACTACTACGGCATGCCCGTGGGGCCAGGAGAACGACGATGACAACAGCGGCATCCTGCGCTATGTGAGCGTGCGTCACGGCGGCCAGATCATCGGCGTGGGCAACGAGGTGAACGGCATCACCTTGGGCAGCGTCGGTCGCGGAACCAAGATCGAATTCATCGAGGCTGTCTGCAACCTCGATGACGCGGTGGAGCCTTTCGGCGGCACTGTGGACATCAAGTACGCAGTAGGTGCTTTCGTTGATGACGATTACTTCGATTGGGATCAGGACTACCGCGGCCGCGTGCAATTCTTCTACGGCCTTCAAGGTCCTGACAACAGCGGCGGTTCCCTGAACCAAGGCGATAACGGCCTGGAGTGCGACGGTGACGACGGTCCGGGCAACCTCAGCGGGCTGCGCAGCAATCCCACCTTGTACAACGCCACCATCATCGGCCGTTGGACGGCCGGGGGCGGTAGCGGCGATGAAGCCATCGAGGCACGCCGTGAGACCCTCGGCAAAATCTACAACAGCATCTTCGCCAACTTCCGCAGCGGCATCAGCCTTGGCGATGTGGCTTACACCAACTGGAACAACGGCACCTTCGAGGTGAAGAACTGCACCTTCCAGACCCGTGCCGACCAGACCGACGTTGATCCCTCCAGCTCCTACAAGCGCGTGCGCGTGAACGGTGCGAACGCCAGCGCGGCCGACTACACCAAGTTCACCACCGATGGCAACCTCACCACCGGATTCAATACCCTGATCGACGCGAGCTTCGCGATCAGCCCGCTCACCAGCAACACCGTCACCGACCGGGTGAACCCCGTGCCTGCTGCTGGCGCCGCCGCTGCGCAGAGCACCATCACCGCGCCCATCGACGACTTCTTCACTGCAGTGAAGTACCGTGGCGCTTTCGAGCCAGGTGCTGAGCCCTGGACCAAGGGCTGGACCCCTTGTGCAGACCATCAAGGCTGACCCTGAGCACCGTGGCTTGCTGCGTGGGCGACCTCAGCAAGGACGGCGTCATCAACAGCGCGGATTTCACCCTTTTCAGCGGTGCCTTCGGCACCACCTGCTTCTAAGCAACCCTACCGCCCATGCCGCACCGGAGCCTCTCGCTCCGGTGCGTGCAGGGCAACACAACCAACACCATGAAAAAGATCCTTAAGAACCTGCTCTGTAGCGCGGCGCTCGCCTTGGGCGCCACCGCTGCCACGGCCCAGGGCCTGCAGAACATCATCGTGGAAGAATACCACACGGTGACCGCAGCCGATGCCGATGCATACAACAATGACCATGGCGGAGGGTCCTACCCCCTTGTCGCCGGCATGAAGGTGTATCGCGTGTTCGTGGACATGGCTCCGAACTACCGCCTCACCTCGGTGTTCGCCACGCCGAACTCGCCGCTCTCGGTGAACACCACCACCACCTTTTGGAACGACGACAACTATGGCACGGCAGCAGGTCCAGGTCCTCCTTGCTCATCTTCCCGCAACCGAACCTGGACTGCAAGGGCGTGCCCGGTGGCCCTGCACAGCCCGGCACCGCGTGCAACGACAACAACGACTGCACCATCAACGATGTGTACGATGCCAACTGCAACTGCGCCGGCACCTTCCAGGACACCGACAGCGATGGCGTGTGCGACGCGAACGATGCCTGCCCGCTGCTGCCCTTCCTCGTGAATGGCGATGCCTGCGATGACGGCAACGCGAACACCATCAACGATGTGGTGACCAACTGCATCTGCGCTGGCACCTTGCTCGACGACGACTGCGAAGGCGTGCCCGGCGGACCTGCCCAGCCTGGAACCGCGTGCAACGACAACAACGACTGCACCATCAACGATGTGTACGATGCCAACTGCAACTGCGCCGGCACCTTCCAGGACACCGACAGCGATGGCGTGTGCGACGCGAACGATGCCTGCCCGCTGCTGCCCTTCCTCGTGAATGGCGATGCCTGCGATGACGGCAACGCGAACACCATCAACGATGTGGTGACCAACTGCATCTGCGCTGGCACCTTGCTCGACGACGACTGCGAAGGCGTGCCCGGCGGACCTGCCCAGCCCGGAACCGCGTGCAACGACAACAACGACTGCACCATCAACGATGTGTACGATGCCAACTGCAACTGCGCCGGCACCTTCCAGGACACCGACAGCGATGGCGTATGCGACGCGAACGATGCCTGCCCGCTGCTGCCCTTCCTCGTGAACGGCGATGCCTGCGATGACGGCAACACAAGCACCATCAACGACGTGGTGACCAGTGCATCTGCGCTGGCACCTGCTCGGCGACGACTGCGAAGGCGTGCCCGGCGGTCCTGCCCAGCCCGGCACCGCGTGCAACGACAACAACGACTGCACCATCAACGATGTGTACGATGCCAACTGCAACTGTGCTGGCACCTTCCAGGACAGCGATGCTGACGGCGTGTGCGACGCGAACGACACTTGCCCCACCGTGCCCGGCCAGATCGGCTCGGCCTGTGATGACGGCAATGCGAACACCATCAACGACCAGCTGAATGCGAACTGCGTGTGCGTTGGCATTCCGGTTGGCCCTGGCTGCGACTTCAACGAGTTGCAGATCATGGTGGTGAACGATGCCGTGAGCACCGTGACCTATGAGATCCGTGAGCAGGGCTCCAACGTGCTGGCCGCCAACGGCACCGTGACCCCGCCCGCAGGAAGCTACACGTTCGACATCTGCCTGCCCGATGGCTGCTGCTACTTGGTGGTGACCGACAACGGCGGCGATGGCATCGTGGGTGGCGGTTATCTGCTGAGCATCAACGATGGCCCGCGCATCATCGATAACAGCGGCAACTTCACTAGTGGCAGCACCAGCTCCATCCTCAATAACGGTGGCTTCTGCGTGCCTCTCGGAACGGATGGCTTCACTGTGACCTCCTGCGATAAGGAATGGTGGGTGGCTCCTAACATCCTCGATTGCGTGGTGAACCCTGCGGTCTCAGCCGTTTGGCAAAGCTTCCCGGCTGGCAGCACTGAGCGTGGCAGCACCGGTTATCAGGTGTGGTGGTTCGACCCCAATGGCGGTTTCAGCTTCCGTCGCTTCCAGAGCCACAACACCCCGAATGGCCTCGCTGCGAGGCCGACGCGCGCCTCACGCTTCGTGATCAATGAGTGGGCGGGCAACCAGTTGCAAGAGGGCGTGCTGTACAACATCCGGGTACGCAGCCGTGTGCTGGGCACCTACGCGGGAATTCGGCCCCACTTGCCGTTTCCGCATCGATGGCCAACTGGCACAGTGCCCTCCGACCCAGCTGGTGAACATCCCCGGGGATATCTACTATTCCTGCGGCGTATCGCGCCCGATCAACGCGCCATCTTCGATCAGGGCCTTCTCGCGTACAGGTGCCAACAGGTACCAGTTCGAGTTCAGCGTTCCTTCGGAGGGCATCCTGTTCACGCGCAACTCCACCACCAACTGGATCAGGCTCGATCCGATTGGCGGGAACCTGCTCCAGAACGGCACCACCTACGATGTCCGCGTTCGGGTATCGAAGACCAACGGTGCGACCTGGTGCCCATTCGGTGAGGTGTGCCAAGTGACCATCGATAACGGCTCAAGCTCGATGACCCAGTTTCCGGAAGCGGCAATGGTCGCTGCCGAAGCGGGCCGCATGACCATGTTCCCCAATCCGAACCGTGGCGATCAGCTCTTCGTGAACATCGAAGGCATCGACGCCACGCTTCAAACGGTGAGCGTTGACATCTACGATGCTTTCGGCAAGCGCGTGAGCGCCCGCACGATCGCGGTGAACGGTGACGGCTTCTTGAACGCGACGATGCAGCTCAACGGTGAATTGGCCGCTGGCCTCTACACGGTGAGCATCGCCGCTGGCGAGCAGCTGTTCAACGAGCGCCTCGTGGTGCAGCCCTAAGGGTCAGTGATCCGAAATGCAATGCCCCGCTCGCCGCAAGGTGGGCGGGGCATTCTGCATTCCACCGGGACCCTATGCATGCACGGGTCCAACTACCTTCGCCGCCTCAAGAACGAACCCATGCGCACCATCCAGTTCCGCGAGGCCCTCAACGAGGCGATGTCCGAAGAGATGCGCCGCGACCCCAGCGTATTCCTCATGGGTGAGGAAGTGGCCGAGTACGATGGCGCCTACAAGGTGAGCAAGGGCATGCTGGCGGAGTTCGGGCCGAAGCGCGTGATCGATACGCCCATCGCGGAGCTCGGCTTCACGGCCATCGGCGTGGGTGCTGCCATGAACGGCCTGCGCCCCATCGTGGAGTTCATGACCTGGAACTTCGCGGTGCTGGCGAGCGCATCGGATCATCAACCATGCGGCCAAGATGCGCGGATGAGCGGCGGGCAATTCCATGCCTCCATCGTGTTCCGTGGCGGCAATGGCAGCGCTGGCCAACTGGCGGCAACGCACAGCCAGAGCTTCGAGGCCATGTACGCCAATGTGCCCGGCCTCAAGGTGATCACGCCGAGCAATCCGTACGACGCCAAGGGCCTGCTGAAGGCCGCCATCCGCGACGATGATCCCGTGCTCTTCATGGAGAGCGAGCGCATGTACGGTGACAAGGGCGAGGTGCCCGACGGCGAATACCTGCTGCCCATCGGCAAAGCGCACATCGCGCGCGAAGGCCGGGATATCACCATCGTCTCCTTCGGGAAGATGATGAAGGTGGCGCTGGGAGCTGCGGAAGAGCTGAAGAAGGAGGGCATCGATGCCGAGGTGATCGACCTGCGCACGATACGTCCTTGGGATCAGGCCACCGTGCTCGCCAGCGTGCGCAAGACCAATCGGCTCGTAGTGGTGGACGAGAATTGGCCCGTGGCCAGCATCGCCAGCGAAGTGGCCTATCGCGTGCAGAAGGACGCATTCGATTTCCTCGATGCGCCCGTGCTGCGGATCAATCAGGCCGATACGCCGTTGCCCTTCGCGCCCGGCCTCATCGAAGAGTCACTTCCGAGTGTGGCCAAGGTGGTGCGCGCTGCGAAGGAGTGCATGTACTTGGTGAAGTAGCGCTCCCTGCCTTGAGCAGGCTTTAACGGAACGCGCTCTGCCGCGCCGCGATCAGTCCTTCACCACGGTGATCACGTTGATGCCATCCGGTGAGATTGACCGCACGTGATAAACGCCAGGCGAAACGTAGCTGACATCCATCGTTAACGGCAGCGCTCCCATGGCATGCAGCACCACGCGGCCTGCCATGTCGAGCAGCTCGACCCGAACCGGAACGGAAGAGTTGCCTGTGACCATGAGCGCATCATTCATCGGGTTCGGATGGCAGCGCATGCCGATAGGCCGCGGTGCATCACCCACGCCATTGGTGCTCGCCGAATACGCATAACGCACGCAGAACGCGTCGGATGCGCTGGTGCCGCCTGCATTGGCCAGCTGTATCGCAGTGCCTTGCGGATTCACATTCAGCGAGCTTGTCTTGAAATTACCGCCGACCAGGAATTGCCCCGCTGCATTCGATGCCACGCCCTGCGCGAGATCGCTGCCCGTGCTTCCGCCGATGCGCATGGCGTTGCTGAGCGAGAGATCGCTCCACGCGTATCGCGCAATGAAAAGGTCAAGCACTCCGCTGTTCGGTTGCAGGTTGAATGTGCCGGGGCCGATGACCATGTCGTAGGTGCCGAAGGACAGTTCGCCCACGAAGACGAAGTGGTCATCGCCGACCATGGCCGTGCTCTCGCGGGTGTTCACGAGGTTGCCCGATGTGCTCGGCTCGGTCAACTGATCGAACTGCGTCGCGCTCACCAGCCCGCCGGTTGCTGCTGAGAGTTTCGCTACGAAGGTGCCCAATGCGCCGCTTACCGGTGTCAACGTGAGCGTGCTTGCACCGGGGTCGGCATCCACCGAAGTCTCATAGCGGCCCAATACGAGCACCTCGCCATTGGCCACCTCGAGGCCATGGATGTCGTTGCCGGAGCCGGGCGACACGAAGCGCGCCACCCATGCGAAAGTGCCATCAGCATTGTAGCGCGCCACGCAGCCGTCGCTGGCGCTTCCCACATTGGGGATGATCTGCTGCCCAGGACCTGGGTCGAAATCGGTCCCGGAGTTGAAGAAGCCGCCGATGTAGAGCGAGCCATCCGACCCGAAGCGCATGCGGTTCACCTGATCGGTGAAGTTCCCGGAGCCGCCTAATCCGAAGCCCCACTCGAAGCTCATATCCGCGCTGTACTTGGCCACGAAGGCATCAAATGCGCCGTTGGTGTTCACCGTGGCCGTTCCGGTTCCTGGGTCGAGATCGAGGTTGTCGCCGAAGCTGCCGAAAAGCGCGAAACCGCCATCGGGCGCGGTTCTCAGGCCGAAGGTGGTGTGCGCACTCGCGAAAAAGGCGCCCACTGGACTGGTGATGATGAAGTGGTCGAGCAATGCGCCCGACGCACCATCGAGCTTCAGCACGTCGGTGTGGTTGGCACCAGCAGCGGTGAGGATCTCGCCCGGTCCGGGATCAACGTCCACCGCACCGTTGAACGAGCACGCCGCGAGCACATGCCCATCGGCCGTGAATGCGCAACCGCCCGCCACCTCCGTTGTGAGATGGTTGCCGAGCCGCACGCCCCATGCGAAACTGCCGTCCGCGTTCAGCTTCACCATGAAAAACATCTTTGGCTGGTGTGCCAGGCACGCCCGTCGGCGTTGCGGTAACAAGCACTTCGCCGCTCCCTGGATCCAGGTCCACGGTGTTGGTGAAGAGTCCGCAGATCGCCATTGATCCATCCTCGGCCAAGGTTGCCGCAGTGATCTCGTCGTTGAGGTTGGCGCCCCAGCGTGCAGAGCGCTCATGCACGAATGTTCCTTGGCCGTGCAGCATGAAGCAGCTAGTGATACCGAGAATTGCGGGCAGGCGGCGTAGAATGTTCTTCATGGCAGGGCGGTTTGTATGGTCCTGCTTGTTGCAGGCAGGGCCAAAAGTCCCGGCCCGCAGCACGGTGTGCAATAGAACTTTCGTTAGATACCTCGGGGCTTGTCAGCAGATCCGTAGGCACAACGCAGAGTCACGCTGCGCAACCATCCAAGTGCCCGGGGCGGGACTCGAACCCGCACAGCCCTTACGGACCAAGGGATTTTAAGTCCCTCGTGTCTACCATTTCACCACCCGGGCGGATGGAGCATCCACAAAACAACGATGCCCCACCGAACGGCGGGGCATCATCTGAGCGAGAAACGGGACTCGAACCCGCGACCCCGACCTTGGCAAGGTCGTTCTCTACCAACTGAGCTACTCTCGCAATGGGGCGGCAAATATAGTCGGGCAATCGCTGCGCACAAATCCTACCACCGATGAATCTACTTTGAGCCACGCGGATGCGGAAACCAGCGATCCCGATGGAGTCGCCTTGGTGCGACCAGACGTACGCCTTCAGCCGTTCCTCAGGCCGCCACAACTCATCCATGGGCTGGGTGGCATAAACGGGTGCTGCTTCACCGGCTAGGGACTCTCGCACCATCAGCGGCTGAGCGATATAGGCCGTGGTACGGTCGCCGAGTTTCCGCTCCATCACGAACACGGCTCTGGCTCCAGGGCGGCCGGTGACTCTGGCATCGAGCACCAAGCTGCCAGACCGGTGGCTGCGCAGCGGCGCAAGCTCGAACTCATGGCTTGGGCCGAAGGGCTGTTCCTGCGCGAGCAATCGGCGGGCATCGTCGCGGAAGACCACCAGCCAATCCGGTTCCTGGGCGCGGGGCAGCAATTCAACTTGCTCAGCCCCGCCGTTGCGTTCGATCACGCGGGCCTCGAATCGATCCAGCACGGCGGCGCGCACAGCTGCATCGGCCTTCAGCCCCGCATCGATCCAAGTCACCGGCGATTCCAAGGACAACAGGTCCGTGATGATCGGCACATCCGTGATGCTGCTGGCGCGGATCACATGCGCGTCCGGTCGCGCGCGCTCCATGGCATCCCAGCAATGCCCATCATCATTCACCCAAGGCGCGGCGTCGCTTGATGCGTAGAGGACCATACTCTCAATGGCCTTGGGCAAGCGTTCCTTCTTCGGTGCATGGCCGAAGAGCGACCAAGTGACCATGCCGGCGAGTGTTATCGCACCGAACCGAGGTCCCCATTCAGGTTGCGAGAAGACCAAGGCGCCCAACAACGCAAAGAAGGCGAGGAGTGAAAGCGCCAGCAGCCAAGGCACTATGGGCTTGCGGTACCGGAAGACCACCGTGTGCTCACCAGCAGGCACTTCGACCGCCATGGCCGCGATGTTCACATGCAGCAAGGGTCGCGGTGCATCATCAATATGCACCTCCCAACCGGGGTAATGGCTTTGCTGCAGCACCAGCAGGCGCGGGCCATCCGCGTTGCAGTTGATCGTGAACGAGTTCCTATCGAAGGCGGTCACTTGCGCGTGATCAGAAGCCCTGCGGCCAGTGGCATCCCGCACATGATGGCCAGGCATCGCGAACACCAATCCGCTATCGCGCGGCACGGAGACATCCTCTTTGCGGTACGCATCGAAGGCGATGATGGAATCGGCCATGTAGGCCACAGGCTGCTGCGCCATGGCATCCCAAAGCGTCGTGTGCGCCACCTCGAGCTCCATGGCATTGCGCAGCCAGAAGCTGTTCACGCCGTTGCGCGAGAAGCCGCCTTGGAAATCCTGCGTTGCATGGCCGAGGTACACGAGGCTGCCGCGCCCATCATCATAGTGTCTCAAGTGCCGATCATCCGGGATCACTGGTCCATCGCTCAGGGCAGTCAGTCGCCGTTCCAGCCAAGCGGGCTCCAGATCGCTCACACCCGTGTTCCATGTTGCGAGCGAAGTGTTCCAGCCCATTTCAGCACCGATGAGAAGGAGCAGAGCGCCGGCGCTGAGCCTCCCGCGCCAGGCCAACACAAGGCGATGATGAGCGCAGGCAAAGTGGCCGCAGCTCCGAGGAGGATGCGCTTGCTGCGGTGCATGCCGCGCATCCGCTCGAACAGGCTGATGCCTTCTTCATCAGGCCCCCATTGCAGCGCTGCATGCGCAATCACGATGATGGCGGCGATCGCGCATATGCCGAGAAGGACCGTCACTTGCCGCTGTTTCATTCGGCCCGCGAAGAGCGCCGCCAAGGTTCCACCAGCGAGCACCATGGCCGAGATCCATGTGAATGCCGAGAAGTACGAAGGGAAGCGGAACAGGTCCATGCCGGGAACATGTGCCCACGCCCAATGATGGAACGGCAGTGATGGCCCTGCGGAGAGCAGCGCGCATCAGGCTGGTTGCCAACATGATGTTCTCGACCATGCTCCGCTGGCGCAGCAACGAAGCCGCAGCGAGCGCGAGCATGATCAGGCCCATGTACTGGTTGGCCATGCTCGGGTCGGCGCCGATGCGCACTTGATCGTTGCCCACCGCATAGGGGAAAAGGAGGGAGGTGAGCCCCGGCCAAGTGACCGGGTCCTGCGCCGCTATTTCGTAAGCGATGGCGCCGCTGCGGGCGAGGTGCGGTCCGGCATCGAGAAAGGCATGCAAGGCACCAGCGCCGATGATCGCCGAGCCGATGGCTGCAGCAAAGGACCAACCGAGCAAGGGCCGCAATGCGCTCCATCGGCCCGCTAGCCATGCGCGCCAGCCATGTGCGATCAGCAATGCGAAAAGCAGATACGCGCCGATGATGGTGAAGGTGTGATTGCCGCCGGTGAGCAGCATGCCTTGGAACAGCGCCACGCGCGCTGCGGGCCTCCATCCGGGCGCACGCAGCAGTTGAAGGAAAGAGAGGAGCAGCCACGGCAGCCATGCCGCGCTGATCACCGCATAGAAATGCTGCTGATGCCCGGTGAAGAAGCCCCCCAGCGCGTAGGCCAGGCCCGCGATGAGGCCCGCGCGTGCATCGCCGTGCAGGTCGCGGACAAGCCGCGTCATGCCTAGCCCGCCGATGAATAGGTACACGAGGTAGAGGCCCTGCAGCACGAACACGCCATGCCCGATGGTGCCGCCCAATGCGAGCGCCTCCACGTACCAGCCTGGTCCTTGCAGATCGGCATGCATGGGATAGCCGTATTGCTGGTGGGGGTTCCACAGCGGGAACTGGCCATCGTGCAAGCTGCTGGCGATGAACCAGCGCCACGGCAACCAGCAATTCAGCGTGTCGCCATGCGTAACCGCCCATTGGAAGCTGGAGAGCGGCCAGTAGGCCAGCAGCACCGCAGCCGCGATCAGCAGCCAACCCCAGAGCAGGCCCAGGCATCGTCCCGTTGGTCGATGGCCACGGTCGGCATGCGTTCAGGGCTTTCCGCAGCTTCGCTTGGCCAACGCCCGCCATGCGCTCTGGATCTCGTTCAGGCGCACTGAGGGCCCCTACCGGCGTAAGGGTGTCGATGTCGAGCTCGTTGAGCTGATCGCGGATCGCCTCAGTGCCGGGTCGTCCAGTTGGAAGATGTTGAGCTGCGGCTCGGGCGCCATGCCGCGCAAGGAGGGCTTGGCGCCTTGCGCTGTTGGTTCATCGGCCCCGAGGTTCCCTGCGTGCGCGCGCTCGAGATGGTGAGCACCTTCTTGGCGCGTTCCACCACGGCTGCGGGCATGCGCAATACATCTGCGCCACATGGATCCCGAAGCTTCCATCGCTTCCGCCGGGAACCAAACGGCGCAGGAAGAGCACGCGGCCGTCCACCTCGCGCACCGCTACGCTGGCGTTGCGGATGCGCGCGAAGCTGTCGGCCATGGCATTGAGTTCGTGGTAGTGCGTGGCGAAGAGCGTGCGCGGGCGCATGGGATGCTCATGCAGGTACTCCGCGATGGCCCAGGCGATGGAGATGCCATCGTAGGTGCTGGTGCCCCGTCCGATCTCGTCGAGCAGCACGAGGCTGCGCGAGCTGAGGTTGTTGAGGATGCTCGCGCTCTCGTTCATCTCCACCATGAAGGTGCTCTCGCCAGTGCTCAGGCTGTCGCTAGCGCCCACGCGGGTGAACACGCGGTCCACCACGCCGATCCGCGCTGCGGTCGCCGGTACGTAGCTGCCCATCTGCGCCATCAGGGCGATCAGCGCCGTTTGCCGCAGCAGCGCGCTCTTGCCGCTCATGTTGGGGCCGGTGATCACGGTGATCTGGCGCTCGTCGGGGTCGAGCACCACGTCGTTGGCCACGTAGGTCTCGCCGGTGGGCAGCAGTTGCTCGATCACCGGGTGGCGGCCCTGGCGGATGTCGATGGCGGTGCCCTCATTGATCTCCGGGCGGCAGTAGAGGAGCGCGGCTGCATTGCGCGAAGGCCAAGAGCACATCGAGCTGCGCGAGCGCGTGCGCGGTTGATTGCAATGCGCCGATATGCACGATGACGCGTTGCACCAATGCGGCGTGGGGCTCTGCTCCAGCGTGAGGATAGCTCCTCGGCGCCGAGTCCGCTCCTCCAGCGCCTTCAATTCGTCGGTGATGTAACGCTCGGCCCCCGTGAGCGTCTGTTTGCGCACCCATTCGCCGGGCACCTTGTCCTTGTGGGTGTGGCGCACCTCGAGGTAGTAGCCGAACACGTTGTTGTAGCCCACCTTCCAACGAGCTGATGCCGGTGCGCTCGGTCTCTCGCCGCTGCACCTCCGAGCAGCAATTCCTCGCGTGCGTGGTCACGTGCCGCAGCTCATCGAGCTCCTTGGCTGATGCCACTGCGGTCACGCCGCCCTTCGCCAAGGTGGCCGGTGTCTCCGGCTCGATTCCCACGCAGCGCCTCGGCCAATTCCATCGGCGGAGCGATGCCGGTCGCGGCGTGCTGCAATGCGCCGGGTTGCCCGTTGAGCAATGCGCGAACGCGGTCCGATGCTTCGAGCGATTGCGCCAATTGCAGGCAATTCGCGCGAGCGATGCGCGCCGCCGCCGCTTTGCCCACCGCGCGCTCGAAATCGCCAACGGCGCGCAGCCCGTGCCCAGCGCCTCTGCTGTTTCGGGGAAGCCAGGAGCGCGGCCACGGTATCGAGGCGCTGCTCAATGGCCGCGCGATCGATCCGACGGGAAGAGGATCCAGCGCTTAAGAATGCGGGCTGCCCATGGGTGTCTCTGCAGCGGTCCATGCTCTGCAGCGGGCTTCGGCCTCCATCGCCTGCGGGCGCCACCAGCTCGAGGTTGCGGATGGTGAAGCGGTCGAGGCCGACACGATCGCAGGGACGCAGCCGCGACACCTTCGCGATGTGCGCGATGCGGTCGTTGCGCGTTTCGCCCAAGTAGTGCAGCACGGCGCCGGCGGCACGTTGCGCCGGGCGCAGGTCCTCGATGCCGAAGCCCTTGAGTGAAGCCGTCCCGAAGTGGCCCGAGCAGCCGCTCGCGCGCGAATTCATCGGCGAAGGCCCAGTCGTCGAGCGCGTAGCCGTATGTGCGGCCGGCCTGTGCATCCATGAAGCCGTCCGAACGGCCTTTCGGGAAAAGCAGCTCGCGCGGCGCATGCCCGTCGATGAGCTTGGCCATGGCCTCCGCGCCTTCCTCCGCCACCAGGAACTCACCGGTGGTGACATCGAGGAAGGCGGCGCCGTAGCCTCCTTCGCCACCGCAGAGCGCGGCCAGCCAGTGGTTGTCTCGCCCGTCGACGCATCTGTTCGCTGAAGGAAAGGCCGGGCGTGGCCACTTGCGTAACGCCGCGCTGCACGATGGTCTTGGCCTGCTTGGGGTCCTCGAGCTGATCGCACACGGCCACGCGCAATCCGGCGCGCACCAGCTTATGCAGGTAGTTGTCGAGCTGGTGATACGGGAAACCGGCCAGTTCCTCGCGGCTGCCGCCGTTGTTCCGGCCCGTGAGGGTGATGCCCAGCACGCGCGAAGCGGTGATGGCATCCGGTCCGGAAGGTCTCGTAGAAGTCGCCCACGCGGAAGAGCAGCAGCGCATCGGATGCCTGTCTTTGATGGCGGCGTGCTGGCGCATCAAGGGCGTGGTGGCGGGCTTGCTCATGCTGGGCGCTGCGCGAAATTGCGCCCCGAAGGTAACCGGAGGCCCTTGCCCGCTGCGCCGCACCTTATCCACCGCCCATGCCCGCGAACGACCGCAAGCGGAAGCCCGATGAATTGGGCCGTAGCGCCCGAGGCGCCGCCAGCCCGCAGCAGCGCGTGGTGGTGGTGCCTGAGACCTGCGCAGCCGACACAACGGGCTCCATCTTCCGTAACTGCGATGCCTCCGGTGTGAGCGCTTGCTGCTTGGCGGCTTCACGCCGGTGCCTCGCATCCTGGAGCATCGAGAAGACCGCCTGGGGTGCAACGCGCTCGGTCTCCGTGGGAGCGCATGCCTCGATGCCGCAAGCGCGATCGCCAGCTGAAAGCGGAGGGATTCCATGTGGTGGCGGTGGAGCTTCACGGCTACGGCTATGCTGCTGGAGCGCGTTGGCTTATCGGGCAAAAAGGGGCCATTGGCCTCCATCTTCGGCAACGAGCCGCACGGAGGGGGAGCCGCCGGCGGCGGCCGATGCGTGGTTGTGCCGCAGCGCGGAAGCAAGCATCTGCTGAACGAGTGTTTGCGCTGGTGTGGTGCCGCATGCGCTCGCAGCCAGAGCGGAACCATCCGAAGGCAACCCCCAGATGATTCTACGGGTCCTTGGGTACAGAACCCGGTGCCGACCTGCCGTAAGAGCCGATCCTCTATATTTGGCTGCCCTTGACGAACCGCATGCAGCGATTCCTACCCCGCCACATCCTTTTTCCTTCTTCGCTCTCCGGCCGATTGGGGGTGAGGCAGGGCGCAGTACTTCCGGCACTCGAGCTATTGGAAGACGTAATGCATTGAGTATCGAGTTCGGCCTTTGGCGTATCGAATCTCCTAGGTGAGCCTGGGGCGCAACCAGATTGGCTCGCCCTTCCTCTGGGACTTGGAGTACACGCAGACCCGCCCAGCGGCCAGCTTGGCCTACCGTTATTACCTGGCACGGCAGCAAGCGCTGCGGATGCGATTCACCTACGGCATCCTGGCCGGTAACGACAACACCACGGAGGAGATGTTCCGGAACGTAACCGGAACCTCAGCTTCAAGAGCGATGTATCCGAGCTCCATTGGTGTATGAACTGCA
>JADJQW010000006.1 GCA_016712535.1 Flavobacteriales bacterium | reverse complement strand
GAACGGATAGCCGGCGCCCATGGCCACACGGTTGGCGCCGAAGAGATCAACCACATGCCGCAGCACCGCAGGGTCATGCACCAGCGCATCGATCCAGAAGCGGCCCATGTATTCGCGCGGGTTCACGTTGTTGTCCACCGCGCAGAGGTCCGGACGCATGATGAAGCCATGCTCGATGCGGCCCAACGTGGCGGGGAAGGATCCGCCGCCGTGCGCGAAGGCGACGCGTAGTTTCGGGAGCTTCTCAAATAGCCCGCTGAAGATCATGCTCACGATGGCAGTGGTGGTCTCCACCGGCATGCCCACCAGCCAGGGCATCCAGTACTTGTCCATGCGATCGGCGCCCATCATGTCCCAGGGATGCACGAAAACGGCCATGCCTAATTCTTGGCAGGCTTCAGAAACTTGTAGCAGGCGCGGCTCGCCGAGGTTCATGCCGTTGATGTGCGTGCCGATCTGGATGCCGACAAGGCCGATCGACTTGCAGCGCTCCAATTCCTTGATGGCGAGTTCCGGCTCTTGCATGGGCACGGTGCCCAGGCCCACGAAGCGCTGCGGCCACTTCTGCACGATGCCCGCGATGTGGTCGTTGAGGAACATGGATAGATCGAGCGTATCGTGCGGCTTGGCCCAATAGCTGAACATGACGGGCACCGTGCTCAACACCTGCACATGCACCTGCTGCGCATCGCATTCGGCCAAGCGCGTTGCGGGGTCCCAGCAATTGGCTTGCACCTCACGGAAGAACTTGTCGTCCATCATCATGCGCGCGCAGCCGGGCCTATGATGATCCAAGTGGATGAAGCCGCGGTAGCCGTAGCGTGCGCCGAAATCCGGGATATTCTCCGGAAGGATGTGCGTGTGGATGTCGATGGAGAAGAGCTCCGCCATGTCAGGAATCACACGAAGCGCGGATCGGTCTCCATCACATGGCCGCATTGCTTGCAGGTGCGCAGGTCAACGCTGGCGTAGAACTCGCGGAAGCGCGGCAGGAAATCCTTCTCGATGTTGTGCAACACGAAACGGTACTCGTGCAGGCGATTGTTGCACTGCTCGCAGTACCACTGCAGGCCGTCGAGCATCTCGCGGTCGTCGCGCTTCACCTCGATCACCAGACCAACCGTATTCGGCCCGCGGCGCGGCTGGTGCGGCACGTTGGCGGGCAGCAGGAACATCTCGCCCTGCTTGATGGGGATGGTCACCGCCTTGCCATCCTCTTGGATGCCCACTTCGATGTCGCCCTCCAATTGGTAGAAGAGCTCTTCGGTCTCGTTGAAGTGGTAGTCCTTGCGGGCGTTGGGGCCGCCCACGATCATCACGATGTAGTCGCCGGCATCGGCGTACAGATTCTTGTTGCCGACAGGGGGCTTCAGCAGGTCGCGGTTATCGGCGATCCATTGCTGCAGGTTGAAGGGGCGACGGATTGGCATGGGCGTGGGCGTGGTATTGCCGCCGCAATGTAGCGGAGGCAGCCAACGCACGATGCGATGGGCCTGGCGAAGAGCGGGCGGTTGGGCCGTCAGTGCTTGACGGAACGGCCGGCTTGCAGCAGGGCAGCGCCATTGGCGCGCATCATGCCTGCCGTGTACTGCTCCTGCACGAAGGCCAGCACTTGGCGGTTCCACTTCACCATGGCAAAGGGGAAATCGAGGACATCGGTATCGGCGCCCTCGTACTTCTCTGCGCGCAGCATGCTCATCTCCATCTCAATGGGAACGAGGTTCTCCAGTTCCGCGGGCACTTTGCCGCGCGTATCAACCAGCATGCGCTTGGGCAGGAAACCTTCTTTCTGGAACACGATGGCGAACTCCTTCTGAAGGCCGAGCCCGAGTCCGAAGCGGCCACTCTTATCGGTTAGCTGCGTCGCCACGATTTCATTTCCCTCATATACCACCACTTCGCAGCCGGCCAGCTTCTTGTCGCCATCGCTGATACGCCCAGTGACCTCAAGCACACGGGAGTCGGTAGGCTGGGCCATGACACAGGTGCCCAAGAGCACCACCAGCAGGGAGAACAGGTGTTTCATGGGGGCCTTGTACCCCCTTGCGTACCCGGTGGTTACGGCAGGCCGGAATGCAGCAGGGCGGACCTTCCGGCCCGCCCTGCACTGGTTCCAGATTCAATCCGATCAGCGCACCACCATGCGCAGGGTGGCTGCTTGGCTCTCGCTGGTGAGGCGCACGGTATAAGTGCCAGCGGCGAGCTTGCCCGCGAGGCCGAATACATGCGGTTGGCCTTTGACCAAGGTCACGCGTTCATCATGAGCGATACGGCCGCCCAGGTCGAGCACCGATACCTGCACCAGGCCATCAACTTGACCTACCACGCTGAACTCACCGTTGCCGGGGTTCGGGAACAGGTTCCACACGCTGGCTCCGAGCTGGCCAACACCATCGCAGAGGTCCACGTTCACGAGCACGTAGTTGTTGCTGAATGAGAGGCAGGTGCCGGTGGAAGTGATCTCCGTGGCCAACTCGCCGGGCTCTGCACCCACGAGATCGCCATTGTGGCTGATGCCCCATACACGGTACAGCCCGATCGGCGCGCTGTTGAAGTCGAGCGATCCGCCCACGAGCACTGCAATGATCACGTCATTGTCATCGGTGAGCACGAAGGTGTACTCCTCGCCGCTGGTGCTGGTGGTGAGGAAGTCGATCACATCGGAGTTGATATCCTGGCACACATCCACGCTGAAGAAGCCGTTGCTGGTCTGCACCGTGCCACCTTCGCAAACCACTGTGGGCACATCGCCCGTGAGGCAGATGCTGAATGCACCGCCATTGCCGTAGTACAGGTTGCTGTACACCTGCACCACGTAATCCGTGAAGGGCGAAGTGGTGATGGTGATGGGATCCTCGGGCGTGATGTAGCAGTCGAGCTCGTTGCCGCCGCAGGCATCGTAGATGGCGATGGCGTGATCTTCCATGGTGCCGGAATCGAAGGTGAGGGTGACCTCCGTATTCTCACCGGCGTTGAAGGTGTACCACACATCGAAGAGGTAGCTGCCCTCCTCATCGCAGCTAGGCACGCCACCGTCTATGTTCGAATAGAAGTTGTTGCCAGCGACAGCATTGGCCGGGCAATCATCAACGGCATTGATCGCCAAGGGGGCCGCGCTGATGCAGTTGTCGTTCGACGGGCTGCAATCCTCCACTACCACAGGAGCGCCTGCAACATCGAGTGCGCCGCAGATGATGCCACCGCCCTGCACGAGCAGCGCGTTGATGTCGAAGCCGGTGGTGACACCCAGCTCGATCACGCCGGGATCGATGGTGCTCGGGTCGTAAACCAAGGTGTGGATCGTGTAGTTGCCCGCTTGGCTCACGGTGAACACAGGACCGCCATTGAGCGCAACAATGGTGAGCCCGGCGCCTTCGGTAAGCGCGTAGGCCACTTCGTAGCCATCAGGCACCGAAGGCAGGGTGGCGTGGCTTGCGCTCACTTGTGCTTCGCCGATGAAGAGGCACATGGGACTCTCATCGATCGTGAGCGTGCCAGCGTCCGCATCGCAGACGATGCAATTCTCTACAGTGATGGCCGCACCAGCCGCATCGAGGCTGGCGCAGATGCCATTGTCGGTAACGTACTGGAGCACATCGAAGCCCGTCGTCACGCCCAACTCAACAATGCCGAGGTCGAGCGTGCTGGGGTCATAAACGAGCGTGTGGATGGTGTACTCGCCTGTTTGGTCCAGTTGGAAGAAGGGAGCGACATCCGCATCGATGATCACCAGACCAGCGCCCTGAGTGAGCACGTACACAACCTCAAACCCGTCAGGCACTA
Source organism: Flavobacteriales bacterium (assembly GCA_016712535.1). Classification (NCBI taxonomy): domain Bacteria; kingdom Pseudomonadati; phylum Bacteroidota; class Flavobacteriia; order Flavobacteriales; species Flavobacteriales bacterium. The sequence goes on along the minus strand of JADJQW010000006.1, from coordinate 16,370 downwards.
CCTCATCGCCGTTCGGTGTAGCCACAATGATCACCGTTCCGCCAGCATCGAGGCAATAGGTGTCCTGGTCAGCGGTGATCGTGCCTGCATCAGCGTCGCAGGTGCAATCCTCAACGGTTATCGGCGCGCCTGCCACATCGAGGCTCGCGCAGATCTCATTGGCTTGGATGTACTGAAGCACTTCAGCTCCTGTGGTAACACCCGGCTCCAATGATTCCCAGGTCGAGCGTGGCGGGTTCGTACACCAAAGTATGAATCGTGTAGTTGCCGGCTTCGGTCACTGTGAAGTTGGGGGTGCTGTTGGCGTCGAGGATCACGAGGTCGCCACCCACGGTGAGCACGTAGGCCACGCTATAGCCATCGGGTACCACAGCATCGCCGTATGGTGTTGCGCTGATTGCAGCCGTGCCCGCATCGAGGCACACCTGGTCTTCATCGGCGGTGATGGTGCCAGCTTGCGCCTCGCATTCCAAGCACTCGATCACAGCTATCGGTGCACCAGCCACATCGAGGCTGCCGCAGACGGTGCCGCCACCTTGGATCAGGAGGGCAAGAATGTCACCTGCCTGCGTAATGCCCAGTTCCACACCGCTCAGGTCGAGCGTATTGGGGTCGTACACCAAGCTGTGGATGATGTAATCGCCGAGGGCGTCAACGAAGAATGCGGGGGTGGCGGACACCTGCTGGATGACCAAATCGGGACCGCTGGAGCACGTGGAGCACCTCGTAGCCTGTGGGCACAGTAGGCAGCTCATCGAATGCCGCGTCGATCAGCGTGGGGCCATCTTCAAAGCAAACCTCCGGGCGGTTCGGCGAAAGGGTGCTCGCATCGGCATCACAGGTGGCCGGCGCAGGTCCCTGCAGGCAGATCGTGAAGGTGGGCGTAGTGGGGTTGGCAGCAGCGTAGTGGAAAACACGCAGATAGTAGGTATTGCCTACGACGAGACGGTAAGGTTCAAGTTCACGGCCACGCCGGTGGAACCCTCAGCTAAGCAAATAATCGGCGCGCCATTGCAGCCCGCAGAGCCATCGCGCAGTTGAACCACAGGGTCGAAGCCCGCGCTCGGAGTCACATTCAACGTGTGGGTGGTGCTGGTAGCCACGAAGCGGTACCAGACATCATCGTTCGGGTTGGCCAGGAATCCGGAGCAATTCACCAAGCCGCTTATGCTCGCAGTGGCATTCTCCGTTGTGCCCGAAACGGGGTTGCAGGTGGGATTGGGTATGAGTTCAATGGCGTTCGCGCAATCATCGTTCGCTGGCACAACGCCTTCGGTGATGCAGATCGTGAAGGTCGTGGTTGCCGGAATCGTAGCGCCGTAGGAGAAGACACGCACGAGGTACTCGGTGCCGATGGTCAATCCGCCGGCGGCGAGCACTTCAAGACTGTTTGCGCCTACGATGTCTTGGCAATCGATGGGCGTGCCGTTGCAGGCACCGACGAGCAATTGGATCACCGCATCGAAGCTGGCGCTGCTCTGAACTCGGATCAGGTGCGCAGTTGCGGTAGCCGTGAACTTGTACCAGACATCATCATCGGGCGTGGCATTGAAGCCATCGCAGAGCACCGTTCCGGGGATGCTCTGGGCGCTAACCACATCGCCAGCAACGGGCGTGCATGTGGCACCGGGGATGAGTTCAATGGCACCAGCGCAATCGTCGTTGGCGGGCTGCGCAAGAGCCGCCATCGGGGCAAGGCCGCAAGCCGCGATCAAACTGAAGAGGAAACGTCGGATCATGTTGTGGGGTTTGGGATTGTAGGAGTCGCCTCAGTGAGAGGCGTTGAAGCAGAGACGGTGCGAGAATTCGATTCGCCGCTTGCTTTAGGGGGCAAATATTCCGTCACTCGCAGCACGTTTCGTCCGATTCATCGAACGATTTATCCACATCCGGGGTGTGCTTTCCGGAAAACAAGCGGGGCGGCCCAATAGGCCGCCCCGCAGAAAACAAATCAGGTAGCTCAGCGAATCACGATGCGCTGCTCCTCACGGGCATCATTGCCCGACATGCGCAGCACATAGGTGCCCGAAGCCAAGCGCCCTGCGAGGCTCAGTTGCACATTAGAACCGCTTGCCACGGCACGCTGCTCCGCGTAGGCCACGCGGCCCACAGCATCGAGCACCTCAATCAGCACGCTGCCATGAAGGCTTCCGGTGCGAACGACCAGGTCGCCATCGGTCGGGTTCGGGTACACCCGAATACCGATTCGCTGAGGCCCGACGCTCCGGTGATGATGCCGATCATGTCCACCGTGTAATCCTCCACTTGGCCATAAGTGCTGGTGTCGCACGGCGTGGGGTTCGGGGTGTTCGGATAGTTGGCGCTCACATAGGTGTCGTGCAAGCGGACGCGCATGCGCGTTGGGCCAGCCGTAGCCGTGAGCGGCACGGTCACATTCCCATTGAAGGGGCCAACGCCCGGCGCAGAGCTGAAGATGATCTCGCCCGCATCGAACACGGAGTTCTGGTCCCAGTCAACCCAGGCCAGCACTTCGATCCGTAGCGAAACCGCCAGCGACCGTTACGCTCAATGGGTACGATTGGCCGGCCACCACGGAAGCGGGCGTTCCCAGCGTGAAGTCCTCATAGCCCGCGTTGCTCGTGCTGTTGTTGTTGATGCCAGCGAAGGTCACGTTGCTGATCTTCTCGAACTGCAGCGAGTTCGCACTGGCCTCGCAGTAATCGCTCGGCGGCGCGCAAGGTGCTGCTGCCACGTTGATGGTGTACGGTCCCGTGGCGCCCACATCGGTGAGCACGGGGTAGTAGTACGTGCCGGCCGGCACGTTCGTGTATTGGATGGTCACGTTGTCGTTGCCGCAGCCGTGGTCTCAAAAGAGGCAGCCTGCACGAAATCCGTGAATGGGCAGCCGATGAAGAGGTTGAGGAACGAATTCTCGAAGGCTGGCGTGGTAGCGCAGTATGACAACGTGATATTGGCGCATTCCCGTGGTCGTGAAGGAGTGCCATACGCTGCCGAAGCCGAGTTCTTCAGTATCGGTGGCTCCGGTGTTATCTCCGCTGAAATCAACGCTGCCGGGCACACTGAGGCCCACGGGGGTCACAGCCGTGCAGAGGTCATTGGGCGGCGTTCCACCACCCCCGCAAGCCGTTGTGATCACTTGGATGCTGTAGGCGCCCACTGGCGTATTCACCGGATCCACGAGCACCGGGATGTAGTAGGTGCCGGCGGCCAATTCAGCGAAGCTCAGCGTGCAGTTGTCAACTGAAACGGTTCCTGCGAGGATTCCTGTGATGAAGTCAGGACAGCCCACGGACAGGTTGATGAGGAAATCGTCGAACTCTGAGCCGGGCACGCAATAGTTGATGTCCACATTGGCGCAGGTCGCGATGGTGAACGCCTCCCATACGATAACGAATCCCGTGGTTCCGTCCTCCGTAGCTCCGGTGTTGTCTCTGCTGAAGGTGTTGGTGCCAGGCACAGCGATGTTCGCTGCTACGGCGCCCGTGCAGTCGTCGTTCGGCGGTGTGCTGCCCCCGCCGCCGGAGGTCACGCAGGTGGTGAAACCGAATACGGTCTGAGCGGCTGCATAGGTCCAGTAATACACCCGGTAGCGGTAAGTGTTGCCCGGCGTGGTCGCGATGGTCAAGGTCTCCGTGGCGCCGCGCAGGGTGGCGTCCACGCAACCCAATGAGGTCGGGCACCGCAAGTGCCGCTGAAGGCCTCCAGGATAGGGTCCATGCCGGTGGTGGCATCACCAGCACCAGTCACCGAGATCGTGGTGCTCGCGTCCGTTGCCACGAAGCTGTACCAACGTCGTTCGCCGCAGTGGCCAGGAAGGTGCCGCAGGTGGCGGGCGCCTGGGATTGAGTGGCGTTCCGCGTGGTACCGTTCGTGGCGATACAGGTAGCGTTCACGCCGATGGAGGTGGCGCTGGCGCAGTTGTCGTTCACCGGTGCGCTTCCGCCGCCTGAGGAGATGTTCAGCACGTAGTCCTCGATCTCGCCGTAGCTGGCGTCACCACAAGGGGTATTGTTGAACACGTTGATGTAATCCGTGCCATCGTGCGTGTCGTGCAAACGGATGCGCATGCGCGTGGTGCCAACCGCAGCCGTAACCGGGATGGTGATGTTGCCCGTGTAGATATCGAGCGCACCAGTGGGCGAGACCAGCACTTGCTCGCCGGCATCGCTGAAATCGAAATCCTGGTTGTAATCGATCCAAGCCAGCACCTGGCTCTCGCTGAATCCGGTGGTGAGGGTGGTGGTATTCACGTTCACGCTCAACGCGTAAGTCATGCCCGTGGTCACATTGCCCGCAGGCGTGGGGTAAAGCGTATAGGCCGGTGCGGTGGGAGCCACATTGGCCGTAGAGTTGTTGATGTTGGAGAACGTGACGTTCACGATGCGCTCATCGAGATCAAAATCGATGGAGCCTGAGGCGCTCGCCGCGCAATAGCCGCCGCCACGCGAAACAACGCCATTGCTGTTATTGTGCTTCAGCTGCGCTTGCGGGGCACGGCGCAGGGTGGCACCGGCGACACTCGGCCGACCCGGCATTGGACCGCGCATCCATGCGCGACTGTGCCGCAAGGCCGAGAGCACCGGCCACGGCCAAGCCGCATCCGAGTGCCCGAAGGGTAAAGAGATTCATCATCGTGGTTTGGGTTTGAGGCCACGAAGTGACGCACTGCCGAGCAGGATTCCAAACCCAATTCGATGAGTTTCGTAGAAGCGCCACCTCAAAGTGAACACCGTGATGTGAAACCCGTGATGATGGAATAACGATCCGGGCTGCCATGCCCATCTAGTTTCGCCAACCACGCATGAAAGCAAACTCTCCCAGTACCCCGTGCTCACCTTCAGGGCGCTCACATTAGGCTATCAATTCGCCGTGGTGGGCTTCGTGAAATGGCATCTGCCCGATGGTGCGCGCATCCACGACGATGAAACGGCGCACATGGTCTTCCGCCTGCGCGCATTCGGCCCCTTGGCCTTCGCCATGCTGCTCACGGCATGGTTCGAGGGCAAGGCGGGACTGCGCAACCTCTTTGGCGCTTTCCTCAACTGGCGTGTTGGGCCGCAGTGGTACGCCTTGGCCTTCGGCTGGAAGTTCCTGTTCACCTATACTGGCATCATTGTCATTTGGCTCTTGGGCATCAAGGGCTGGCCGGGGTGGGCTGCCGGCGATGGCCCCATGGGCTTGGCAAGCATGCTCGAGAAGCTGCTATACAATATGCCCTTCATCGTCGGCATCGCCTTCGTGGAGGAAACAGCGTGGATGAAGTATTGCGTTACCCGCATGCAGGAGCGCTTCAGCGCCTTCCGATCATGCCTGCTCGTTGGCATCGGCTGGGGCTTGTGGTACCTCCCTATGCTGCTCGTGGGCGAAGGGGTGCCCGATGGCTACCCGTGGCCAGTGTTCCTGCTGAGCATGGTTTGCCTTACCATCCTTCTCGGCTGGACCTACAACATGACGCACAGCGGCACCGTGCTGCTGATCATGCAGATCGTGAGCAACTGCGCCTTCTTCATCATTCCCGTACTGCCCGATTGGCATGCTGGCGACGCCACCTATGTAACGGGCTTCGTTGTGGCGAACTTCGTCAGTGCCGCTACGCTGCTGCTGGTATTCGGCTGGCGCGAACTGGGAACCAAACCCCGAGCGCGTTGGAGCGATGGCATGCCGAAGCCTGCAGTTGTTGAAAGCAGGAAGGCCCGCACCAAATCCGTTGCTGAGGTCGAAGGCTGATAGGCGAAGCGCTACGCGAGCATAACCGTGGCCATCGCGATCATCAACGCGTCCTCGGCGATCGTCACCGTGCTCATGGGCAGGTTGAACACCGTGCCCAGGCATGCGCAACGAATGCGCTGCTTGTTCAGCACCGCGCGCAGCACGCCCAGCAGGCTGAAGCCCATGACAATGATGGTGGCCATGCTCACGGCATCGGCATGCGGCGCCACAAGGTAGGCGCTGCCCAAGGCCAGGTCGATGAAGGGAGAGATGAAGCCATAGGCCTTCCAGCGCATGGCCAAGAGGTCGTAGCCCGCGTAACTCTCAGCGAAGCCGCGCAGATCGAGCAGCTTGAAGAACGAGAAGGCCAGGAAGAAGCCCGCCATGAAGCGCGCCATGAAGCCCATACCATCGAAAGCGCCTTCGCGGAATGAAGTGATCGACGCCACGAGTGTGATGAAGCCGATCACCAGTGCAAGCGGGTAGTAGGTGCGCAAGCTGAATTCGGCATCGGCTGTGGGCGCTTGCAATTCGCCCAAGCCGTACTTGGTGCCACTGAGCACATTCGCGATAACGGCGGGTTCGATAGGGTGCGCAGATTCAACTGTCGCAACGGCACTCTCCAGATCAACGCTGACGGAAAGGGCACCCGGTATCGCGGCCAGTTTCGACTGGACCTTGGCCGCGCAGCCCGCGCAGGTCATGCCGGTGATCAGGAAGTCGCGCTTCATGCCGCGAAGGAACACGACAAGCGCCCAATCCGTTCGCACTCATGTTCGCGACCGCTTCCGCCTCGCGACCATGATCCAGATCGCGCCCACGATCAATAGCAGCACTGGCCAGATGCGCGCAAGACCTACCAGCATGGCCAGCAGCAAGCGCCAACCGCCCGTGAAGCCATCCCCCATCTGGCTCCAGAATCCCATGGCCGTCGATTTCGGCACAGAGCAGGTCACGCGCAGTGTGCTCATGGCCACTTGGTCTTGCATCGTCTTCAGCTGCGCTTCCATGCTCTCTACTTCGGCTCGAACACTCTCCAGCGCGCGTTCGAGTTCGAGCAACTCACTGACTTTCGCGGCGCGTGCGATCAAGTCCAGGTAACGGCGCTCCAATTCGCGCTTCGATCGCATCCGGGCTTCCGTGTCGGCGATGGAGGCTGTCACATCCTCTGCCGTAAGGGATTGGTATTTCAGCTCGCCAAGGGCATGCAATGCGGTTATGGCACCATCAAGCTTCTTGGAGGGAATCCGAAGGCGGAGCACCAGCGCTTTCCGATCGCTCCAGTCGTTCAACTCCTCACCATCGATGTACCCGCCAATCGACCTCACCAAACGAAGCACCTGCGCACGCGCAGAATCCAGGTCCTTCACCTCGTATTCGTACTTGCCCGTGCGAATGACTTGACGCGCCGAGCTATCCAGCACTGCGGGCGTGCCGTTTTCGGTGCCTTCCGACATGCGCGACTGGCCATCAAAGAAATCCGGATCAACCTCGAGCAACAGGTCTTCCGAGATGTTGTTCGCGGAGGACATCATATCGAGCGCTTCCTGATGACGATCGCGGCCACAAGCAATCAGAAACAGGAGCAAGATGGGTAACGCGATTCTGTTCATGGCATGAGAACGCATTTGTGCTCTCGTGTGGTATCCGCTGGATGCAAGCTTCAACCCTCAACCCCCAACCATCCTCACCCCTTATCCACCACCCGTGGCACCTTGAAGTAATCGCTGTCCTTCACAGGCGCGTTCATCAGTGCCTCCTTCTTGGTGATGCTCGTCTCGGCCACGTCGTCGCGCAGCACATCGGCCTCATCGGTCATGAAGATCAGCGGCTCAACGCCCTTGGTGTCCACCTCATTCAGCTTCTCCACGAAGGTGAGCACCTTCTCCATGTCGGCGAGCATGGCCTTGCGCGCGACTGGATCGCTGTAATCCAAGCGCGCCAATTCGGCAATGCGGTCCAAGGTCTTCTCGTCGATCTTCATTCGTTGTTCAGGTTGATGGTTGTGGGTTGAAACGAAAGCCGGTTGAGGGTTGTGTCGACGGGCCTTTCAACCCGCAACCCATGTCAACCTGCAACCCTCAACTTTCCATGAGCGGTTGCTCAATCACCTCATACACCCTACGCCGCAAACTTACCATGTCGGCCTCGCTCATGCCCGAGGTAGATATAGGGTCATGAATCACCACGCGGGCGATGCCGGGCCGTGCGCGGGCGAACAGCTCCATCGGCTCACCGAACAGCCGCCAGTGATCAACGAAGGTGATGGGCACGATGGGCACCTGCTTCTCGATGGCCAGCTTGAAGGCGCCGTCCTTGAAGGGCTTCATGCGCGGGGTGTATGCCGGTATGGTGCCTTCGGGGAAGATGGCGATGCTGGTGCCGCGATCAATGGCCTGCGCCGCCTTGCGGAATGCCTTGGCAGCGCCGCTGCGGTCGTTGCGGTTCACCGCGATGTTCATGCCCTTGAAGAACATGTTGAAGAGCGGCCACTTGAGCAGCTCGTACTTGCCGAGGAAGAGGAAGTAGCGCGGCACCACATTGTACATCTGTATGATGTCGATGTAGCTGCTGTGGTTGCAGCAGATCACGTAAGGCGGATCCGGGAACTCCGCGCTGCGCACGATGCGCGGGGCACACCGCTCATGTAAGCCAGGTAGCGCGCCCAGATTCGCTTCAGCCAGAAGGCCTTGTAATAGCGCTGCGGCGTGTACAGCAGGATGCGGAACGGGATGTACAGCAGCACCAACGAACTGAAGAAGACGAAGACGAACCAGAGCTTGTAGAGCCAGCGCAACGGCAGGAATAGCGCACGCGTCAGCTTGTTGCGGCGGCTCTCGCTGTCGCGCACGGTTGGTCGCTGGGTGGCGCTGGCATCGCTCATCGGAAGGTCGGCGAAAGTAGGGGCGCAACAACGGTTGGCATGGCGCGGGAGCGGCGCGTATCTTCGGGCTCCCATTGGACAGGATTCAACACATGCTCGATTGGCGCCAACATATCGCGGCTGACCCTGAAGTGATGTATGGCAAGCCCTGCATCAAGGGAACCCGAATCCCGGTTGATCTCATTTTGGACAAGCTGGCCGCCGGGCAGCCGATGGATGACCTGTTGGCCGGCTACCCCCAGCTCACCGAAGAAGATGTGCGGGCTTGTCTGCAGTACGGCGCATAGTTCAACATCCGCCACGGATGCACACGGATCGGCACGGATAATTCCCAATCACTTTCCCGTCCTTATGGTCGGTTGTCTTTTGAAGGCTTCGTCAACCGCAGATGTTCTGCACGGAACCGCATCCGTGTTCATCCGTGTGCATCCGTGGTTCCGCATTTTCCCGATTGTCAGTGCATACGGTTCTCTCGAGTCCGACAGACGGATTCGCCGCGACTGAAGCCCCGCCGGTACTTTCGCCGCCCCATGCCCCGCATCCTCACCGGCATCCAGAGCACCGGCACGCCGCACCTCGGCAACGTGCTCGGCGCCATCACCCCCGCCATCGCCGCCAGCCAGCTGCCCGGCACCGCCCGCTTCCTCTTCCTCGCCGACCTGCACTCGCTCACGCAGATCAAAGACGCGGCCCTGCTGCGCGGCAACACTTACAGCGCGTGGCGGCCGCCTGGCTGGCCTGCGGCATCGACACGCACCGCACGGTGTTCTACCGCCAGAGCGACGTGCCCGAGGTCACCGAGCTCACCTGGTACCTCAGCTGCTATTTCCCATACTCGCGCCTAGCGCTGGCCCACAGTTTCAAGGACAAGGCCGACCGCCTCGAGGACGTGAACGGAGGCCTCTTCCTCTACCCCATGCTCATGGCCGCCGACATCCTGCTCTACGATGCCGAAGTGGTGCCCGTGGGCAAGGACCAGAAGCAGCACCTCGAATTCACGCGCGATGTGGCCGAGCGCTTCAACCACCAGATGGGAGACACCTTCGTGCTGCCCGATGCGCGCATCGATGAGCAGGTGATGCTGGTGCCCGGCACCGATGGCGAGAAGATGAGCAAGAGCCGCAACAATCTCATTCGCCTCTTCGCGCCGGAGAAGGAGCTGAAGCAGGATGTGATGGGCATCGTCACCGACAGCGCGCCGCTCGAAGCGCCGAAGGATCCCGAGACGAACAACGTATACAAGCTCTTCAAGCTGGTGGCGCCCGCCGATGCCGTGAGCGCCATGGCCGAGAAATTCCGCGCAGGCGGCTACGGCTATGGCCATGCGAAGAAGGAATTACTTGCCGTACTGCTCGATGGCTACCGCAACGAGCGCGACACCTACGCACGCCTGATGAACGACACCGCCGAGCTCGATGCGCGATTAAAAGAAGGCGCGGACAAGGCGCGGAGCGTGGCGAGCGGGGTGCTGAAAAGGGTAAGGGAGAAGCTGGGTTACTGACCCTCCTTCAACCTCCCCTCATACTGCCTGAACAACTGCTTCTGGTGATCATCGAGCACGATGCGGCGGCCCTGGATGAAGGCCCAGCGCACATCGTTGCTGCGCATGTCGAGGGCATCCCCTTGCGAGACGATGAGTGTGGCGTCCTTGCCCACGGTGAGGCTGCCGTAGCGCTTGATCGATGCCGAGCATGGCGGCAGCATCCAGTGTGATGGCCCGTAACGCATCTTCGGATGATAGACCATACGCGCGCGCGGTGCCAGCGGTGAAAGGCAAGTTTCGCGCGCCGGCATGCTCGTGGTCGCCGGTGTAGCTGAGGCAGAAGCGGATGCCGCGCTCCTTCAGCAATGCGGGCAGTTTGTAAGGCAGGTCGATGTCGTCCTCGGGCCGCATGGGCAGGCTGTGCGTACGGCGCAGGACTACATCCACCTTGTTGTCGCGCAACAGGTCCGCCACGCGCCAGGCATCGTAGCCGCCCACGATCACGGTGCGCTTCACGCCCTCGGCTTTCGTGAATTGCACGGCCTCGGTGATCTCGCGCGCGGCATCGGCGCGAACGAAGAGCGCCTTGCTGCCATCGAAGAGGCCGCGCATCGCTTCCAAGCGCACGTCGACAATCGCGGGTGACTTCGTAGCCGAGTAAGCCTTCGCATTGCGGAAGAACTGCCGAAGCTCATCAAGTTTCTTGGCGCGTTCGTCCTTCTTCTCGCTGTCGGTCTCGCCCGGCTCGGCCCACCAGCCTTGGCGCTGATAGGCGGAAGGCCATGACATGAACACACCATCGTCGGCCTTCACGATTGCACCGTCGTTGTCCCAGGCATCGAGCTGCACCACGCTGCTGGTGCCCGCGATGGTGAGCCCGCGCGGAGCCACTTGCGCCAGCAGCACGCCATTGGATCGAATGGTGGGCGTTACGCGCGAGTCGCTCTTGTAGGCAGAAATGGCACGCAGCTCGGGCTCGTAGCGGCCCACGTCCTGCTTGTCCACCGTGGCGCGCGTCTGCTCCACTTCAACAAGGCCCAAGGGGGAATCGGGAAGGATGAAGCCCGGATAGACATGCTGGCCCTTCACATCGATCACGGTGTCGTAGGCGGCTTTCACGCCATAGTTGTAGCCCACGTAATCGATGCGTCCATCGCGGAAGCCCACGGCGCCTTCGTCGATCACCTTGCCATCGCCCACATGCACAGTGCCGCCAGTGATGAGGATGCTCTTGGATTGCGGTGGCGCGGGTGTGGATCTGGGTGGGCCACGGTGTTGATGCAGAACAACAGCATCGTCAGCAATGCAAATCGCATCTGGCCATACATATAACCCTTGTCGACCCGAAGGGTCGACGCTACAGGCACGCTGTAGCAAAGGCAGTGCGCTATTCATGGGTGTGATCTCCATCGTGCAGGAATTCATCTTCTCCCGGATCCTCGCAGCACCACAGGCGCGGGCGTTCGCGGCCGGGCTTGCGGGCAGGTGCGCCATCGGCCTTGGCCTGCATCATGGCGCGGATGATGCGGTCGCGCTCGGCAGCGATCCATGCGCGCTGCTCGCGGTCCTTCGCTTCGTCGTAGTAGCGCGCGCCATCCACCCAAGTGGTCAGTGCTCGCGCGTCGATGCTCATGGGATCAGCGCTCCAGAGCACGAGGTCCGCATCCATCCCCGGCTGCACGCTGCCGATGCGATGATCGAGTCCCAGCATGCGCGCGGGTTCAGTGTCACCATCTTCCATGCTTCCTCGGCGCTCACGCCGCCGTACTTCACGGCCTTCGCGGCTTCCTGGTTGAGGCGTCGGCTCATCTCGGCGTCGTCGCTGTTGATGCCGGTGTGTACGCCGTTGCGGTGCATGAGCGCGGCGTTGTACGGGATCGCATCGTTCACCTCGAACTTATAGGCCCACCAATCGCTGAAGGTGCTGCCGCTGGCGCCGTGCTTCTTCATGGCCTGCGCCACCTTGTAGCCTTCGAGGATGTGCGTGAAGGTGTTCACCTTGAAGCGCATGCTATCGGCCACGTGCATGAGCATGGCGATCTCGCTCTGCACATAGCTGTGGCAGCTGATGTCGCGCTCGCCGTGCAGGATCTCAGCGAGCGCCTCCATGCGCAGGTCGCGGCGCGGCGCGGCTTTGCCGTCTCGATCCTTGGGCTTCGTGGCGTTCCAGCGATCAAGCTCTTGCTGATAGGCGCGCGCCTGGTGGAAGGCATCGTAGAAGGATTGCTCAACACCCATGCGTGTTTGCGGGAAGCGCGAGCTCGGCCCCCAGTTGCTCTGCTTCACGTTCTCGCCTAACGCGAACTTGATCCGAGGCCGCGAGCCTTTCAGCAAGAGGCTATCGGCACTGTGGCCCCAGCGCAATTTGATCACCGCGCTCTGGCCGCCCATCACGTTGGCGCTGCCATGCAACTGCTGCACGGTGGTAACGCCGCCCGCGAGGTTGCGGTAGAGGTTCACATCGTCGGGATTCACCACGTCGCCGATGCGCACTTCGCTGGAGATGTGGTGCGAGCCCTCGTTCACGCCGCGCGAGATCGCGATGTGCGAATGCTCATCGACGATGCCGCAGGTGAGGTGCTTGCCCTTGCCGTCCACTTCGGTGACAGTGGGCTTGTTCTTTCCGGAGAAGAGCGCGAGCGCATCGAGCTTCTCACCCACAGCCTTCACCTTGCCTTCATGGATGAGCACATCGGCGTTGCGCAGGATGCCCTTCGAGGTATTCGTCCACACCGTTGCGTTGCGGATCACGATGGTCTCGGCCTTCGGGGCCTCCTTCCAGCCATAGCCCACCAGCGGATAGGTGATCGCACCGAACGTGCTAGACTGTTTCGCTGCCGTGCTGTCCTTCGGCATCGACTTGCCGCTCGCCGCTACCCCGCTTGCCGCTTTGCCCCCATTCGTTGAATCTGCCCTTCGCACCGCGCTCCAAGCGAACCACGCTCCTCCGGGCTTCTGCCCTTGTCCATCCCACACGCCTCCACCACCATGGACGCTGCCGTTCAACCGGATGAGCTCATCGGCTTTGCCTTTCGGCGCGAAGCTGAGGCTCACCACCGTGCCCGTGAGTTCCATGCGCGCCTTCACCTTCAGGCTGTCCGCTTCATCCGGACGACGAACAGCTGCCTCGTGCTTGCCCGGCTCGCCGCTCACCTCAAGTAGCCAGATCGCATCGCTGAGGTTGAGGTCGTAGCTGCCAGCGAGTCGAGGTTTGTTCGGGTCGTCGATCACGAATCGCTTGCCTTCCACCCACGTCTCGTGGATCGTATTCTTCTCGTGCAGCAGATGCTGCGAAGTGATGATGAAGCTCGCGCGCATGCCGGGCCGAAGTGCTCCATATCGATCCTCGATGCCGTAGAGACGCGCAGGTTCCGCGGTCACCTTCTCAATCACCTTCGCGCTGTCGAGCCCGCTGGCCACCAGCTTGCGCAAGTCCTTCCACACATCCTTCAGCTCCTTTCGGCCGTGCGTAGTGAGCGCGAACGCGACACCCGCGCTATCGAGCAGATAGGCGTTGCGCATGGCCAGCTCCCAATGCTTCAGGCGCGCGTAGCTCACCTCCAAGGCGTCGTATGGATCCTCCACATCGAAAGCCTCGGGCTGCGCGAAGGGCACGATCAGCGGCATGCCAGCCGCCTTGATCTCCGCCAAGCGCGCGTATTCATCGCCGCCGCTCTTCACGATGCCGGTGATCTGGAATTCGCGCAGAAGCTTCGACCAGCGCAGCACATCATTACGGTCGCTGGCTTCGCACACCATACGACCTGCCAACTGAATGCTGAGCGCGTTCAGCACGGCATCGGTCTCTTTCTTCTGCGGAAGCGAAGCGTACCAACGCGCATCGTGCATGGCTTGCCGCAGCAAGGCGATGCTGCCCATGAGCGAGCTGGGATAATTGTCTTGCGAGCTGCCTTTGCGGAAGCTGAAATGCGCGGCGGCATCGGCCTGCACGATGCTCTTCACGGCCGGCTCATCATTGAGCGCGATGGCCGCAGATGTGCCGCGCGCGATGCCGTCCATGCGATGCGCGATGGCCAAAGCGAAGCCTTGCTCGCGCAGCTTCGATGCCTTGGTCCGCATCGGCTTTGTAGAGTTCGTGCGCGCTGGCATCGGCGCGGAGCGCGGCGTTCCAATGGCGCGCGGCCTTGTTCTCGGCCTTGCGTTCCTCGGGCGTGCTCGATGGCAATCCCAAGTCGCTGTATGGCTCAATGAGCGCGGGCCAGATGTGCAGGCCGTTGAGGTCGCGCACCACGGCGCCCGCAGGAACGGTCACCTTCTCGCCAGCGGCCACCACTTCGCCATCGCGGATCAACAAGGTGGCCTTCTTGATCGCCGTGCGCGCATCGGTGTAAGCGTTGCGTTGGTGAATGCGATGATCGAAGGCGCTGCATCGCGCACGTGCGATGGCGGCGGGTGCTCTGCGCAGCGGCTATCAGCGGCGCGAGGAAGAGCGTGAGGAGAAGGTTGCGCATGTGTCTCATCCCGCATGAGCGGGGTGGGCCGGGCGAATGTAGAAGCCGGGGTTCTTGCGATCAATCCGGGTAAACCACCCGTCCCACCAACCACTGCACGATGCCCTCAACGTCGAGCTTGCCCGTGGCAACTAGTATCACGAGGTCGTACTTGTCGTCTTCGGTTGAAGAGATGTCCAAACCAGCATCCTGAAGAATGAGCCTCGCCAGCGCGAAGCCCGTGCGTTTGTTTCCATCTATGAAGGGATGACCAGTGATGATTCCATGCATCATCGCACCTGCTTTATCTCTTGCGGTGGAACAAATCGATGCCGTCGAAACGTGGCGTATGGCCGGTTCAGCGAGGCATCGAGGATGCCTTCATCACGAACGCCATGCGAGCCGCCGAACCGAGTGATTAGCTCGGCATGGTGGACCAGCGCCTCTTTGCGCGAAATCATTGAGCCAAGCGCTGGAGCAGGCCCTTGTCTTCCTCGATATTCTTCAGGAATCGCGACATGCGCTGCATGGAGGCGGCATCGCCTTTCGCCAGTTCCTCGATAGCGTCCATCACGTGCTGTAGCATGCTCGCTGGCGCATGATCAGGGATGTCCTTGATCCGATCCAGCATTGCTTGTTTGAGTTCCTTGGTGCTCATGGCCCGAAAGTACCCTTATCGTCCCGCCCCGATGTGCTTCTCCAGCCAACCGAAAACCGTGTCGTGCCATTGCTTCGAGTTCTGCGGCTTCAGCACCCAGTGGTTCTCGTCGGGGAAGCGCAGGTACTTCGATTCGATGCCCTTGCTCTGGCACGCGGTGAAACTGCCGATGCCCTGCTCCAGCGGCACGCGGAAATCCTTGTCGCCGTGGATAACCAGCATGGGTGCGCGCCAGGTTGCGGTGTGCATCATGGGATTGAACTCATCGTAGGCTTTCGGATTCGCGAACACGCTGCCTCCGTTCTCCCAATCGGTGAACCACAGTTCCTCGGTGGCATAGCCCATCATGCGCGTATCGAAGATGCCGCAGTGCGAAACGAGGCACCTGAAGGCATCGGGCCAGTTGCCGGCGATCCAATTCACCATGTAGCCGCCGTACGACGCGCCCAAGGCCGCAGCGCGCGCGCCATCGAGGAAGGCGTAGTTGCTCAGCGCATGCGCCCAACCTTTCTGCAGATCCTCCAACGGACGATCGCCCCAATGCTGATTGATCGCGTCGGTGAAGGCCTGGCCGTAGCCGGTGCTTCCGTGAAAGTCGATCATCACCACCGCATAACCAGCGCCCGCGTATGTCTGCGGGTTCCAGCGGTAACTCCAACCATCGCCGAAGCTGCCCTGCGGGCTGCCGTGGATGAGGAAGGCCACGGGGTACTTCTTCCCTTCCTGGTAGTTCGCGGGCTTCAGCACATAGCCATGCACCGTTTCATCGTTCCAGCCCTTGAAGCTGAATTGCTCGAAGGCGCCGAGCACGCGCTCCTCCAGCACCGCATTGAATTGCGTGAGCGGCGTGGCGCCATCGTCGATGAACATTGCCTTCGGTTTCGAGATATGGAGCTGCGAAGGCCCGTGCAAGCCGCTGCGCATGAACACGAAGCCCTTGGCTGTTTCAATGAAGGCATCCATGTGGCCCGCCTTGCTGATGGCTGTGGCCTTGCCGGTCTTGATGTCGATGCGGAAGAGCTTGTGCTTGCCAACGTCATCGGCAGTGACGAGCAGGCTCTTGCCATCGCGGCTCCACTTCATGTCCGAGACGCTGCGGTCCCAATCGCTGGCGATCACGCTCACCTTGCCTGTGGCGATGTCGCGCAGGCGCAGCTCGAAACGATCGGCTTCGTAGCCCGCGCGCTTCATGGCCTTTGTAGG
>JADJQW010000005.1 GCA_016712535.1 Flavobacteriales bacterium | reverse complement strand
GATAGGTTCTCGAATCAAACGGGCCAGCGCTGCTTGAAGGAAGTGCCATCGAGGCAGAACGTTCAATCCGGCGTGCGACCTTCGCCTCCATGGAACACTTGCCCTTCGTCCTCTCCGGTGGTGGTGCGCGCGGCTTCGCGCATCTGGGCGTGCTGGAGGTATGCATCGAGCACGGCATGGCACCCTCGGCCATCAGCGGCACCAGTGCCGGTGCGCTCACAGGCGCCTTCATCGCCGGAGGCATGGCACCATCCGATGTGCTCGCGCTGATCCATGCGCAGGTGCCCGAGATCTTCAACCGTTGGCGCATCCTGCGCGGCGACCGCCTCTCGCAGCAGCGCATGCGCGATTTCCTCGAATCGCATCTGCCCGCGAAATGCTTCGAGGAGTTGGGCATGCCCTTCTTCGTGAGCGCCACCGATTTCACCACCGGCCGCCAACGCATCTTCTCCTCAGGCGACCTCGTGCCCCCCTTGCTTGCCGCGAGCGCAGTGCCCGTGATCTTCCCGCCCGTCGAGATCGATGGCGTGCCCTTCGTGGATGGCGGCCTGAGCAACAACCTGCCCATCGAGCCATTCAATGAGCGACGTTCGGAGGTGATCGCCGTGTATGTGAATCCGCTTGTGCCGCTCAATGGGCACATCGGCTTCTGGGACACCTTCGACCGAACGATCCACCTGGGATTCCGCGAGATGGTGGCGCGCTCGGCGCAAGGATGCCGCTTGCTCATTGAGCCACCCGACCTGGCGGTGTTCAGCGCCTTCGACCTGCACGATGCCGACCTGATCCGCGCCATCGGCTATGCACATGCAAAGCAGCTGCCGACGGACTGAAATGATGGTACAACGCCTGCATGTGATGAGCGGCAAGGGCAGCTCATCCCCTAACCCGACCTTCGCGCTGCCATGAACAAGGCCATCAGCAACAAAGCGAAGGAGCTATTGGGATTCGGCATGCCCAAGCAAGCGGTATTCGACACCATCGTGATCGAGCATCCCGAGGCCAAGCCGAAGAAGGTGGCCGAGATGCTGCGCTACATGCCCACGCAATGGGCCAAGGAGCGCTACCGCACGACACCTGGCTTTGCTCGGGCTCATCGCTGCTTCGGCACTGCTGCGCATCCTCGGCCCCGTGCTGAAGGATGCGATCCGGCTGACATGCCAACGGCCTACCTCAGTCTGGTGCCCATCGCATCATTGCTGGTGGGTTGGAGCCTTTACCGCTGGCAGGGACAGGTGTTCGAATGGGTGGGCTGGGGAAATGTGTTCAGTGCAGTGGGACTGATAAGCGGTCTCGGTGCCTTGGCGAAGGGCCAGGGCGACCTCAAGTCAATCACGGCGGATGCGCTTTCCGCAGGCATCGGCGCACTGACCCTTTATCTCGCGCATAAGGTGTTCGCGAAGCCGAGGTTGGAGAAGGGACCCCTTGGGCGGGCCGGAACGATCCTCTTCCGGAGGAAGCCGGCCGGTAGCATCCAGTGCGCTTTCCAACCAATGCTCCGCGCGCTCTCCCTCGTGCTTCTCCTCGCATCGAACCTGTGCGTTGCGAAGGATGGCGTCTTCGAGATCCTGCACAATAAGAAAGTGCTGGGCACGATCGATGTGCTGCGCGTCGCCAAGGGCGATAGCATTACCTACTCGATGATATCGAGGTCTGATTTCACCATGCTGTGGAAGCGGCAGGTGCTCACCGTTGCGCGCACATTGCACATCGCGGGACAAGTGACCAATTGCCTGACAACCGTGCACGAGACCGGCACGCTGCGCGATAGCAGCGCGCTCCGTTGCGTCGGCGGCCGCGGGCTCTACGTGATTCATCCGGACAAGGTGTACGCTGCCGACCTGCCGAAGAATCCGTGGTCAACAGCGCGCTTGTATTACGATGAACCAGTTGGCCAGGAAAGCGTGGAGAGTGAATTGGCTGAGTGCGCGATCGAACGCATCGCGCCGGGCGAATACATCCTGAAGCTGCCCAACAAGGAGAAGAACCACTACATCTATCGCAACGGCATCCTGCAAGAGATCCGCGTTGATCGCGGCTGGCTCGGCTTGGTGTTCCGGAGGGTGAGTGAGTAGCTGCCCATACGGATCACTGCTCCTTCATCCATGTCGCGCCCATCACCGCGCACTGCTCATTGCGAACGGTGATCCGGTATTGTGCGTGCCGGCTATCTTGTGCTCATGCATCAAGCGGCAAGGTTCTTTCTGGCGCCCCCAGCTCGTTTCGTGCGGCAAGAACGTTCACCCGACGAGCGTCGGTTGCACAGGAGGAACGATCCGCCGGACTCATTTCCGAGGCCGACTTCAACGGTTTCGTGTCGCCTTGGTGGCGTTGGGTGGCTGTGCGAACGGCTTCGGCATCGCCGATGTGGAACGGATGATTCCGTACACCGCGAACACGCGACAGCCGATCGCTTCCATCTCGAAGACCTTCATCGGCCTTGCTATCATGAAAGCGCAGGAACTCGGGCGTTTGCGCCTCGATGATCCGATCGCCAAGCACCTGCCTTTCACGGTGGAGAACCCGTATCACCCGGGTGTGCCGATCACTGTGCGCCACCTCGTTACGCACACTTCCAGCATCAACGACGACCGGGAATACCTGTTCCGTGCGTGGATCCTCCGCGACACCACGGACCTTGCCCGGAACCTGGCCCTCGACATCGGTGCATGCCGCTTCAGCGCACCGCACACGGCCGTACCGATGGAGGAATTCCTGCGCCGCTACCTGGCGAAGGATGGCGCGTGGTACAGCGACAGTGCGTTCGCTGCGACCGTACCCGGGTCTCGGTTCGCTTACTCCAACATCGGCGCTACGCTGGCGGCCCTGGTGGTGGAGAAGGCGACGGGCCAGCCGTTCGATGCGTTCACGCAGCAGCACATCCTGGATCCACTGGGCATGCGCTCATCCACGTGGCATGGCGAACTGCTGCCGGACAACGCGCTATCCTGCTTGTACGCACGCGCACCGAACCGTTCCCCGCTACTTCGCGCCACCATCCCGATGGCGGCATGGGACCACCAGCAACGACCCCGCGCGCCACATGGCCGAGCCGGGGCGGGCCACCGGACGCGGAACGCTGTTGAGCAAGCGGGCGCCGAGTACTTCCGCGAGCAACTGGGGATTCCAACTGTGGACCGGGCAGCGGCCTGCTCACCGATGAGCATAACATCGGCATCACCACGGGCCAGTTCAGAGGGTATTTGGGCTACCGGCGGCGACCCGGGCTCTTCCCATGTCTTTCGTGAGCGAGACCGGCTTGGGCCGGACATGGTGGTGAACACGGACTTAGAGAGCTGGGAGCACCACAAGCCGTGTGGGACCTGGTCGCGGGGTGGAGGAGTGCGGCACGACGATCCGGCGAGAACGACCGCAGCGCACGCAACACAGAGAATGCATCAATCCTTCACCCGTCGCGCCCATCGCCACGCCTTGCTCATCGCGCACTGTAACACGGTACAACCCGGCCGGCAATGCTTCTGTGTTGATCACCGGGCGGGCATCGGTGGTGCGCTGTTGCAGCATCAAGCGGCCCGTGGCATCGAAGAGGGTGATGGTGTGGGCGCCGGGTGGAAGCTCGAGGGTGAAGTGGGTGTTGCCGGGGTTGGGGGAAAGGCGGATGGCCTGTTGCGTTCGTTCCTCAACCCCGACCATGCTGTGGCATCCATAGAGCCAATCCGGACTGGTCCAGCTGATTTCATCATCATGGTAGCAATGAAGGCCTAACTGTGTCACTGGCGAATCGACGCACGGCGGAAAGATGTTCATCTCCCATTCCCCCGAGCCGTTCAGTGATGCGGCTATACAATGCGTCCGACTCTCCGGCCTGCCTGATGTCCAGGTAGCGCAGTGATACCCCAGCTATGAGGACCCTGCCTGTGTCGACCACTTCGATCCACTCATGCGGCGGACATATTCCAACGAAGTTCGGGGGAGCCACCTGTCGCCCGGTATCGCGCCGAAGTTGTAGAGTGTATCCCAGACCATCAGGTCCGGTTCCCACCACCACACCATATCAGTGTCTCGCCGTGTGGTGATGTAGTACTGCGGCGGGTCGACCATCACCGTGCCGATATCCACATAATAGAAATTCGATGACGAGTATATCTTCTGGCCGAGCTCGCCGCCCAGCAAGGTGTCACCGGCATATAGAAGATCGTAGTAGCCTTCGCCCCATGAGGCTTGCATGTAATAGGTCCAGGTAGCACCGGGCGGGCACCAATTCTGAGCATGAGATAGCCCTGTTAGCATTAATACCGGAAGGATGCTTGTCGCGCGCTTCATGCGCACAATATCACTGCTCCATTTCATGGTTCGGCGTGTGATCGAAGGAACGGCGATCCTCCGGTACCTTCGCGGACGACCGCGCACTAGTTGCGGCAATTGCTGATGTCATTCGTCCAAGCCGCCCCCTACG
Source organism: Flavobacteriales bacterium (assembly GCA_016712535.1). Lineage (NCBI taxonomy): Bacteria > Pseudomonadati > Bacteroidota > Flavobacteriia > Flavobacteriales > Flavobacteriales bacterium. The sequence continues at coordinate 11,882 of JADJQW010000005.1, read as the reverse complement.
TCCCCAAGAACAAGATCCGTGTCGTAACGGCCGCCAGTTTGTTCGACGGCCACGATGCCGCCATCAACATCATGCGGCGCATCATCCAGAGCACCGGCGCCGAGGTGATCCACCTGGGGCACGACCGCAGCGTGGAGGATGTGGTGAACACCGCCATCCAGGAGGACGCGCACGCCATCGCCATGACCAGCTACCAGGGCGGGCACAACGAGTACTTCAAGTACATGTACGACCTGCTGAAGGAGAAGGGCGCGGGTCACATCAAGATCTTCGGCGGCGGCGGTGGCACCATCCTGCCCAGCGAGATCGAGGAGCTGCATGCGTACGGCATCACGCGGCTGTACCACCCGGATGATGGTCGTGCGATGGGCCTACAGGGCATGATCAACGACATGTTGGAGAAGGCCGACTTCGACCTGAGCGACAAGGTGAACGGCGAATCATCAGCGTTGACCCGAGCAAGCGCAAGACCGGCGGCGCGCTGCTGGGCGACCGCATCCGCATGAACAGCATCCGCGGCGAGCGCGGTTACATGCGCAGCCTCGCCACGCGCCAGAGCAACCTCGCCCTGAGCAAGCACGTGAAGGAGGCCGTGGAGCGTCCTGAAGGCCGCGGGCTTCGACCCTGATCATCCTGGAGACCAGCGGCATCGGGCAAAGCGATACCGAGATCCTGGACCACAGCGACGTTTCGCTCTACATCATGACGCCGGAGTTCGGCGCGGCCACGCAGTTGGAGAAGATCGACATGCTCGACTTCGCCGACGTGGTGGCCATCAACAAGTTCGACAAGCGCGGCGCCCTCGATGCCCTGCGCGATGTGAAGAAGCAGTACAAGCGCAACCACCAGTTGTGGGATGCGGATGATGACAAGCTGCCCGTTGTTGGAACGATCGCCAGCCAGTTCAACGATCCCGGCACCAACTCGCTGTACGCGCGGCTGATGAAGAAGATCGCCGAGAAGACCGGCGTCGACTTCAAGAGCACCTTCCACGCGCACGACGAGATGAGCGAGAAGGTGTGGATCATCCCGCCCGCGAAGAGCCGCTACCTGAGCGAGATCAGCGAGAACAACCGCCGCTACGACGCCCACGTGCGCAAGCAGGCGGAGATCGCGGATAAGCTTTACGGGCTCTATTCAGCTGTCATCACCTTCGGTGGTCCTGACTTGCTGTTGGCAGGTTCGCAGGTTGACAAGTTGCAGGTTGACCAACCTGCCAACTTGAAACCTGGCAACCTGCCAACCGATGACGAGATCGTCTCCTTGACGCGGAAGTTCGAGGAGCTGAAGAAAGACCTGGATCCCCACCTCTGGTCCATGCTCCAGAACTGGAAGAGCGAGGAGGAGAAGTACAGCGGCGAGTTCTACACCTACCAGGTACGCGGCAAGGAGATCAAGGTGCCCAACCACACCGAGAGCCTCAGTCACCTGAAGATCCCGAAGGTGGCGCTGCCGAAGTTCAAGAGCTGGGGCGACAAGGTGCGCTGGGCCATGCAGGAGAACACGCCCGGCTTCTTCCCCTACACCGCGGGCATCTACCCCTTCAAGCGCCAGGGCGAGGACCCCGCGCGGATGTTCGCCGGCGAGGGTGGTCCGGAGCGGACGAACAAGCGCTTCCACTACGTGAGCCAGGGCATGCCGGCCAAGCGCCTCAGCACCGCCTTCGACAGCGTCACGCTCTACGGCCACGACCCCGGTCGCCGTCCGGACATCTACGGCAAGGTGGGCAACAGCGGCGTGAGCATCTGCTGCCTCGACGATGCCAAGAAGCTCTACAGCGGCTTCGACCTGTCAGCGCCCACAACCAGCGTCAGCATGACCATCAACGGTCCCGCGCCCATGCTGCTCGGCTTCTTCATGAACGCGGCGATCGATCAGAACTGCGAAAAATACATTCGTTCCAACGGGCTTGAATCACTCGTTGAGGAGAAGATCAATGAGCGTTGGGGAGCTACTGGCTCCTTGCCACTGGCTTCTGGCCACTCAGCTCAGGCCAGTAGCCAGCAGCCAGGCAGCGCGTCGCCAATATCATGGTGAGATCCCAACTGGCAACGACGGCCTCGGTTTGCTGTTGCTCGGAATAACCGGTGACCAGGTATTACCTCCGGAAGTCTACGCCAAGATCAAAGCCGACACCCTCGCCCAGGTCCGCGGCACCGTGCAGGCCGACATCCTCAAGGAAGACCAGGCGCAGAACACCTGCATCTTCAGCACCGAGTTCGCGCTGCGTTTGATGGGCGACGTGCAGCAGTACTTCATCGACAAGAAGGTCCGCAACTTCTACAGCGTCAGCATCAGCGGCTACCACATCGCGGAGGCCGGCGCCAACCCCATCTCGCAACTCGCCTTCACGCTGGCCAACGGCTTCACCTACGTGGAGTACTACCTCAGCCGGGGCATGGACATCAACGCTTTCGCGCCCAACCTCAGCTTCTTCTTCAGCAACGGCATGGACCCCGAGTATACCGTGATGGGCCGCGTGGCGCGCCGCCTCTGGGCCAAGGCGCTCAAGCACCGCTACGGCGCCGACGAGCGCAGCCAGATGCTCAAGTACCACATCCAGACCAGCGGCCGCAGCCTCCACGCACAGGAGATGCGACTTCCAACGACATCCGCACCACGTTGCAGGCGCTGTACGCCATCTACGACAACTGCAATAGCCTGCACACTAACGCCTACGACGAGGCCATCACCACGCCCACGGAAGAAAGCGTGCGCCGCGCCATGGCCATCCAGCTCATCATCAACAAGGAGCTCGGCCTGGCCAAGAACGAGAACCCGTTGCAAGGCTCCTTCATCATCGAGGAGCTCACCGACCTGGTGGAAGAGGCCGTGCTCACCGAGTTCGACCGGATCGGAACGTGGTGGTGTCTTGGGCGCCATGGAAACGATGTACCAACGGAGCCGGATACAAGAAGAGAGCTTGTACTACGAGACCTTGAAGCACACGGGAGAGTTCCCCATCATTGGTGTGAACACGTTCCTGTCGAGCAAAGGGTCTCCAACTGTCCTTCCGAAAGAGGTGATCAGAGCCACAGAAGTAGAGAAGGAGGCACAGATCAAAACGGTCGAAAACGTTCAGAGGGCTTATGAGACTGAAGGGAAAGCTGCATTGCAAACTGCAAGAGGCAGCTATCAAGAATGAGAACATGTTCGCTGTCTTGATGGAAGCGACCAAATACTGTAGCCTTGGTCAGTTGACATCAGCTATGTTTGAGGTTGGAGGTCAGTACAGGAGGAATATGTAAGGCAAGTCCAACGTCAAGCACGAAGCACTCATCCGACTAACGGCAATGAACTGGATCACGGAAAATCCGTTCAACATCCTCGGAGTTCTCGCGGGTGTTTCCGAAAAGGATCTTGCAAAGCGGAAGGCACAGATCAATGCCTATCTCAGCGTAGGAAAGGAGGTGAGTTTCCCCGAGGATATACCCGCATCGATCGCGGGGATGGAGCGAACACCGGAAGCGGTATCGCTCGCGTTCTCGGCACTTGATCAGTATGGTAATCGTGCACTCCATGGATTGTTCTGGTTCTGCGAAGGTGGTCGGGTGGATGGACCTGCCTTGGCCCATCTTCGAACAGGGGATGTGGAGAAGGCGAAGGACATTTGGGGTCGTGTGGTCTACGCGGGGCCGTTGACGAGCCAGACACTTTCGAGTGCGACCAATTATGGAGCACTCTGTTTTCTGGAGGCGGGAATGTTAAATCGACCGGCCTCTTCACTGTATCTCGAGGGGCTGAGTGTCTACTTGAAAGCCTTTACGCATGAGGATTTTACAGCTCATATAGCTCGTATTGGGGATGAGACCGTGGCCAAGAATATACCCGTCCTTCTCCGTAAATGGGTGGAGCACTTCAGGAAAGGAGTGAGTGCTTCCATGAAGGTGGATGAGAGTTTCCTGACCAAAGTTGGAACCGTGATCAAGTCGCTTCCCGGTGGTATCGGCGACGTATTCACAGCGGCGTTCGCGGGACAACATGCTGCAGAGGTGGAAAAATTGGTTGCGACCTGTGTGGCAAAGAGACAGACTGCACCCGCAAAGGCATTGGAACCGGGTACCGTCCTAATTGGACATGCCTTGACCAATCTTCGGTCCTTGAAGGCCTAGCGGTGTTGGTAACATTGAATACCAGCACGCGTCGGACCTAGTTGCCGAAGAACTGCTGCAATGTGCCATCGACCACTACAATCAAAACAACGAGGATGGTGTCGTCGATTGGCCGAGGCTCATGACCTTGATGGATGGGGCTGTGACACATGCCCAAGGTCATCGATTGAAGGCACGGGTAAAGGAGAATAAGGACACCCTTGATGAGAACTATAAGAACAGGGATGAGCGCAAGCGGATGCAAAAGGCCAAGCCTTTATTGGATCAAATTCAGCGTGCCCTTCAACATGCAGATCAGTCGAGTACATCGGCCGGGATGCTCGGCGGATACCCGTACAACTACAGACGCTGCCCGTACTTGTCGGCTTGGATGATACTGCCATGGCCAAGGCGGAAACCTTGTTGACCAGATGTGAACCGCTCCTGTTACGCCTTGGTGTGGAGCTGGGTAGTAACGACGACCTTTACCTTAATGTGAGTTCCGCTGTGGCGAACAAGGCATTGCAATTGACCATTACGGCGGTGAATGAGAATACTCCAAGGGCTCAATTCCACATCGGCCAAATGCCAGCATTCGTTAATCGGGCCATGGAGGTTATGGGCAGGGTTAAAGCGCTTGACATGGTCGCCGAACTACGCAGGAATGTTGAGGCCAACGCGAAGACATTGGGCAGCATTGCAGGTAAGATTAGATCTGCTCAACGCTCCAATAATTCGGGCTGCATGGTCACCTTTGTTGCCATTGGCGTCATTCTAACGCTTGCAACCATTTTGCTCCATTGAAAATGAACCTCATGAAAGGTGCGCTGCTCAGAACTGGTGCGATGCTGTTCAATGCCACGATTTTGTTGGCACCATGCGGTACTGTGCGTCGGCACCGGAAATAGGGGGCAGGACCTCGATGATGTTGGCGAGCAGACGAGGACTGTTGACGATTCGGTGCTCCAATCAATAGCCAGCCGTGTTTCGGCGTTGGAGGGTGAACTGAAAGCGACCAAAGGAAACTTGGTACATCTGCAAGGCAAGGTTTCGGGTTTGGAGGCGAAGAACGCCGTCTATGAAGGATGGGTTACCAACTTGGACGTCCGTTTCTGCTGTCCAGGCCGACGCCTCGCGCTTGCAAGTGGAAGCCAAGGGATAAGAAACGAGCTGGGGCATTCGAGTCAGGAGTTGCAGGGGCCGTATTGCTACCGTCACCCGCCGCGATCTGGACGCAACTGGCTCTTTACCATACTAATGGGTGGCCTGTTGGCTGGCTTGTTGATGCCGGGTTCTTTGGGCTGCGGCGCTTCTTCGGCAAGCGCGTAGGTGCAGTGGGCGCAGAGTTGGAGAGGATCGATGCTGACGTCCAGGCCAAACTCGTGAAGGTGGATGCCGAGTTGATGCAGCTTGGAAAAACTGCTACAGGCCAAGCCTGTGTTAGTCAGTCTAAAGCCGTTTCAGAAGTCGACCACAGTCTTGCGCTGAAAGTGGCTGACGAGGTCACGCGCATCGAACAGAACCTGGCACAAATGGATGCATCCGTGAAGGGGCACAAGCAACTGACCGCTGCGGTCAAACGCATGCATGAAAACTTACAGGCGTCTGGCTACCAATTGCCGGAACTCCTCGGCAAAGCCTTCGATGAGGGAATGAAGGTTACCCGCGGCATTTGTTCTGACGAGAACCCGAAAGGATGAACGCATCATTACCCGAGTGTTCAAGCCCGCAGTGTTGCACGAGGAAAAATGATAAACTGGGTGATATACAGGTTTCACAAGGATAAGCACATGGGACGCAATCGCATTGATTACGGTATCGACCTTGGTACCCACGAACTCAGCCATCGCTAGGATGGAGAATGGGCAACCGGTCATTCGGAAGTCCGACCTTCAACATGACACCATACCATCCTGTGTCGGATGGAATCGTAAGGGTGTGTTGATGGTAGGTGATACATCGCTGAATCAGCTTCAAAGCGACAGGTTGCGCTCGCTTTCGAATTGGAAGATAGAGAACAACATTTTCATCGAGTTCAAGCGGACCATGGGTGCTGACAAAGGGTACAAACCGGCGTCGGTGGAGAAGGAATTCAGTTCCGAAGAACTCTCTGCCGAGGTTCTAAAGAAGCTGAAGAGCTTCGTGCAGGACGAGAATGTGCATGCTGCAGTGATCACCGTCCCAGCCAAGTTCGGGGCGAACCAGTTGGATGCCACGGGTAGAGCGGCCAGACTGGCGGGTTTCGATCAGTATGAATTGCTGCAAGAACCCCTTGCCGCCTGCATGGCCTATGGCTTAGGCAATACAGAAAAGAATGGTCGATGGGTGGTCTTTGACTTCGGGGGCGGCACCTTTGACACCGCATTAGTGAAGGCAACGGACGGGCTCCTTAAAGTGCTCGATACTGAGGGGGACAATTACCTCGGTGGTAAGAACCTGGATTACGCCATCGTGGATGAGGTGATCATTCCCTACCTGCGGGAGACCTATTCCTTGGATGATGTGCTTGAAGATCCCGACAAATTGGGGCTGCTTCGCGATGCCATGAAGCGTTATGCAGAGATCGCCAAGATCCAATTGTCCTTCAAGCCAGAACATCGTTTGCTATCCGAGCTAGGCGAAATCCCATTGAAGGATGCTGAGGGCAACGATGTGGAACTTGATCTTGTGCTTACCAGGGACCGGCTCAGCGAAGTGATTGGACCGGTTTACCAGCGAGCCATAGACATGACCAAGGCTCTATTAGCTCGTAACCATGTGGAGCATTCAGCATTGAGCGCTGTTATCCTGGTGGGCGGTCCGACTTATTCGCCCATTCTTCGCGATATGATGACGCAGATGTGAGCCCCGATACGCGGATGGACCCGATGACGGCTGTTGCGGAAGGTGCTGCGCTATACGCGTGTACCATCAAGGTGAGCGAAGAGGTGGCCGGTGCCACGCGCGATGTTAATAGATCCACTTGACCTGAACTACGAATCCACCTCGGTCCAGACAATGGAGGTTCGTTTCCGTGAAGTTGGTTGGAAGCAACAGGATCTCTGGTCTCGTGCTTGAATTCGAGCGAAGTGATGGCACTTGGGCAAGTGGTCGTCGTCCGGTCGATTCTAAGGGGGACGTGGTAGAGGTGGAACTGAGCGGAAGGCACGGTCAATAGTTTCCTAGTGCGTGTCTATGATCCACAGGGAACCGGATTGAATGCGAACCGGAGGTCTTCAACATCATCCAGGGTACACAGGTATCTGCAGCGCCCCTGCCCAATAGCATCGGGATCGAGATCCTCCGTTCTCAGGATAAGAAGCGGATCTTTGATGCTGTCAAGGGGCTGGAGAAGAATGCGTCACTCCCTGCCACGGGTGTCCGCAATGGGCTGCGCACCTCTGGTGAACTGCGACCGGGAAATGCCAAGGATGTGGTTCGCATACCCATCTACGAAGGAGGAACGGATGCTCATGGCTCACTAGCCATACTGAACGAGCACATTTACGACGCCGTTATTACCGGCGCTGATGTTCCGGCACTGGTGCTAAGCCGGTAGCCAGGTGGATCTCACTATCGTGACCGATCGCGGTGTGGCGCGGCCGGTGAGGATGAAGGTCTTCTTTCCACACCTCGATGAGGAGATCGACCTTGAGATCCCGAGCAACTCAGTCCAGGGGAGAGGTGGATGCGGACAGATTGGATCGCGAGCTGGACAATTGCGCGAGCGAGATCGATGAGTTGGCGGAAGTTGAGGTGTGGAGGAGTCCGACGTAGTGACGGCGCGGACTGAGTTGGATCGCCTGCGGGATCGTTTCGAACAGAATCGGAAGGACTACGATGCCAAGAAGGAGGTGTTGGAGCAGCTTAAGACATTAATGCGCAGGCTGGATCACTTGCGAACAGAAAGTTCGTGGCCTGCATTGCAGGCCGAGATGCGGGAGCTCTACGAGAAGTTGGTGAAGGCGAACGCAGAACTTGGGAACCAGCAAACAACTATTATGGTGCAGCACCTTAAGGGTCGGATGGACCAAGTCTTCGCTGAAAAGAATGTGCGGGTTGCGAATGGGGTTAAGGAAGAGATGGATCATCTGTTCTTCAAACTGACTGAGGTGTATCAATTGGTGGGAATTATCCGATACTACTCGGAGAGCTTCAGGTCGATGCATTGGAAAGATGCTGCAAAGGCAGCGAACGTACTTGAGCGCGGCAGAGCCATGGTGGCATCCAATCCCACAGTTGAAACCCTTTCACCCATTTGTCGTGAGCTCTGGGCATTGACCCCGGATGATGAGCGGCCAACCAATACCGGCGGATTACTTACCGACTAAGCCATGTATCAACGCGGCGAACGGATATCCCCGGACCTTACTGTCCAGTTCCACATTAAGAGCGGCGCGAACGCCGATACCTATCGGGTCCGGAATGAAGAGGGTTCCCTCTTCTTCATGAAGGTCTTCCATCGCGACAGGATGGAAGCCGATGAATTCACTGAAAACGGGCTGATCCGTGAAGTGGAAATGTTGCGTGCATTGAAGCACCAGACGATAACCGCGTTTGTCGATGCCGGTCAACTTGATACGGGCAACGGGGCCAAGGATTTCCTATTGACAACCTTCATTAGCGGGGAGGCCGTGCAGGATCGGTTGAGGCGGGAACTTACCATCGCTCCTATGGATGCTCGTCGCTTTGTCTTGCGGCTCCTTGAAGGTCTGGATTATTTGCATGGAGCAAAGGGAGCCATCAGTCACAATGAAGTGACCAATCAGAATGTGATGCTGGATCTATCTGGGTCCTTACCGGAGTCCGTACTCATTGACTTTGGTCATGCACGGTACAAAGCAGAAGGACCTTGGCGGCCGAAACAAGGACACGATCCTTACTACCTCGCTCCTGAGTGCTTTGACGGCGAGAGCGGTCCATCGGCTGATGTGTTCGCGGCTGGAGTGCTGTATTATCATATGCTCTTCGGTATTCCTCCTTGGTACCTGAACATCTCCCAATACCAAGCGCAGCGTAGTGATATCCACTCAGCACTTGCAAGGAAAGGAAGAACAAGCTGAAGTACCCCCAGTGGCAATCTGGACTGACCATTGATGAGAACGACTTGAAAGCTCTACAAATGGCTTTGAGCTTGTCGCCTACCGTGAGATACGGAACCGCAGGTGAGTTCTTTGCTGCGATGAAGAAGAAGGGGCTGGAGCGCGATCATGGACAAGGCAATGTTGATCAGGGTAGCGCAGGGTCCAATGTGCCAAAGCGAACCGTGCGTAAACTAAAGCGTGGCTTTGATGCTGTTGCCGGGATGGAGAGATGAAGCAGCTCCTGCTGCGAGACGTAATCGAAGCGTTGAAGGAGCGTGACGGATATGAGGCCTATGGCATCCCGATCCGAACGGGCTTTGCTTTACGGACCACCAGGGTGTGGGAAGACGTTCATTGCTGAGAAATTCGCTGAAGAAGCTGGACTCAATTTCAGGTATGTCAAACCATCTGACCTGGCGAGCATTTATGTCCATGGAACGCAAGAGAAGATCGGAGAGCTGTTCAAGGATGCAAGGGAAACGCACCGACCGTGTTGTTCTTCGATGAACTGGATGCCATGATGCCCAACCGGGACAATAATCTTGGACACAGTTATGCGTCCGAAGTGAACGAGTTTCTGGTTCAGATGGGTAATTGCAGCAAGGATGGTGTATTCATGATCGCCGCAACGAACCGCCCCGACCTTATTGATCCAGCCGTGTTGCGGGCAGGTCGAATGGACAAAGTGATCTTTCTTCCGCCGCCGGATATGGAAGCGCGTAAAGCGATGTTCCAACTACATCTTGAGGAAAGACCACTGGCAGCTGACATTGACTACATAGCACTGGCAGCTGAGACAGAAGGTCGTGTTGCAAGTGACTTGGAATTCCTTGTAAATGAAGCAGCGCGGATTGCATACACCGAGCAAGCACCTATTGGCCAATCCCACCTACTACGGGCGATAAGACAGAACAGGCCTTCGGTCTCTGCTGCTGAGTTGGAGAAGTATGTCGAGATGAAGAAGCGTTTAGAAAGCGGAGGCGCCGAGGGTACGCGCAGACCGATCGGTTTTGCTGCCAAAACCAAGACCCAACACGATGGATAAGCAAGACTTCGAGCTATTGATGCTCAAGACCGTGTTCGCTTGCATGGCCTCCGACCAGGCCATCGATACAGCGGAAATGTCCCATATCCAAGAGATGAGTTCGGAGATGAGACTATTCGGTGATTTGGACCTGAAGCAGGAGTTGAAACGATTGGAGGGTGAATTGAACGCCCAAGGCTATGGGTTCTTCCGCCACTACTTTGCGGAACTAGCCACCGCCAGATTAGACAAGGATCCAAGAGTTGTCTATTCTGCGTGCTGCGATCGAAATGGTGGAGGCGAATGCGGCGGTCGAATATGCCGAGATCAAATTCGTCAAGCTCATCCGATCGGAACTGGCGCTGAGCGACGAAGAGATCCTCCTTGTGCATCCCAACTTTGAGGAGTACCTTAAACAGGACATCGTTTCCAGTGTATACAAGGATCGCCTGATCTCTCAGTTCTTCATTGACGAAAATTTTCCGGTGCTCATGGTCCCTGACCTAGGGGATGGTGAAGGGACGTCGTGATGGTCTTTTAGGTTCTGTCAAATCTGTTCGTTGGAACGGATCATCGGCCATGCGTCAGCGCGTGAGGGACATGAGCGGAACGCCCGCAAGCCGGTAATCCGGCGCGGACTTGAAGCGGTTGGCCCGACCCGGCTGCATTTGAGCCGGGGCACGCCCAAACCATCTTCATCGAGCAGAAGGTCCGCAACTTCTACAGCGTCAGCATCAGCGGCTACCACCCTTCGGCTGCGCTCAGGGCGGGCGCTGCGGAGGCCGGCGCCAACCCCATCTCGCAGCTCGCGTTCACCCTGGCCAACGGCTTCACCTAAGTGGTGCTACCTCAGCCGGGGCATGGACATCAACGCCTTCGCGCCCAACCTGAGCTTCTTCTTCAGCACCGGCATGGACCCCGAGTACGCCGTGATGGGCCGCGTGGCGCGCCGCCTCTGGGCCAAGGCGCTCAAGCACCGCTACGGCGCCGACGAGCGCAGCCAGATGCCAGGGTGCCTCTGTGGGCCTCGAACGGCGAGCACGAGCGATGATCCTTGTGCCAGACAAGGCGCGACGAGGGAGGCTACCGTAACCGGTAGCTGACCGAGGATGCAACGCGGTATGGCGCAAGGAGCGCGCTCGCCCGAAGGGCCGCCAAAGGCGGTGATGCCGGAACGAGGCCCGCAGTGGCACCCACGGTACCACATCCAGACCAGCGGCCGCAGCCTCCACGCGCAGGAGATCGACTTCAACGACATCCGCACCACGTTGCAGGCGCTCTACGCCATCTACGACAACTGCAACAGCCTGCACACCAACGCCTACGACGAGGCCATCACCACGCCCACGGAGGAGAGCGTGCGCCGCGCCATGGCCATCCAGCTCATCATCAACCGCGAGCTCGGCCTGGCCAAGAACGAGAATCCGCTGCAGGGCAGCTTCATCATCGAAGAGCTCACCGACCTGGGGAGGAGGCCGTGCTCAGCGAATTCGACCGCATCACCGAGCTCGGCGGCGTGTTCGGCGCCATGGAGACCATGTACCAGCGCAGCCGCATCCAGGAGGAAAGCCTCTACTACGAGACGCTGAAGCACACCGGCGAATACCCGATCATCGGCGTCAACACCTTCCTCAGTAGCAAGGGCTCACCCACCATCCTGCCGAAGGAGGTGATCCGCGCCACCGAGGAAGAGAAGGAGGCGCA
>JADJQW010000003.1:0-262500 GCA_016712535.1 Flavobacteriales bacterium | reverse complement strand
ATCCGCGATGCAATGGACTGGAGAGACGCTTCCCTGACCAGATGCACGGTCTACTCCAAAGCCATCATGGCCATACTTCAAGCTGCGACTCCAGCTGCACCATACACGCTCGCAGCTGCTTCGGATTCAATTCTGGCATGGGCCTCCTTGGATACTGCATGCTGGTCCTTCGCACGCTGGCAGCTCGTGGATCTATTCGCCACGTATGGGCCGGAGGAAGTTGTGCAGCACTTGGTTGACCGTTACGTGACCGGGCCATTTACGATCGCGCCCCCGGATAGCCGATTGATTGGTCTTGTGGCCGCTCAACTCAAGGTGGCGATCGGTTCAAGCGCCCCCAATGTGGAGCTGCCCTCCCCTATCCATGGCCACACGGATGAACTTTCCGCGCTGGTGCAGCCCTACCCCTGCACGGCGCTTTTCTTCTACTCAAGCACTTGCGACCATTGCCACGAGCAGATGCCATTGCTCAATGAGCTCTTCACCCGCTTCAATGGCAAAGGGCTGAACATCATCGGCATAGCCATCGACGATGATGAGGCTGAATTCCGCTCGAACATAGCCGAGCGAGGCCTGCTCTTCCCTTGCTATTCAGAGCTGCGCGGATGGGGATCTCCGGCTGCCAAGGCTTTCGCCGTGCGCGCTACCCCCTGGTTCGTGGTGCTCAGCCGCGAGGGGCGCATCCAAGCGAAGCCGCACGATGCGCGTGAACTGCAAGACCTCCTGCCCGGATTACTCCCCTAGAGATAGCACCCACGCGCTGAAATTGACCGGCCATTCCAACAAAGCCGGCCGGTTGCCGAAAATGCCGAATACTGTAGAGCCAGAGCCGCTCATGGCCGCATGCATCGCACCTGCCCTGAGCAGGCGATCGATGGCGAAGGCGATCTCCGGATGCTTGCGGCTTACAACCTCCTCCATGGTGTTCGGAGCTGAGGAACGCCACTCGCTCATCGGCCTGTTCTGAATCGCTTCATCGAGGTGCGCAGATTTCCCGGTGGGTGTGATCATCGAGAACGCTTCGCCAGTTGGAACGTGGATGCCAGGATTCACCAAGTAGATCCAGTGCCGCCGGAATTCGACTGAGACCGGGGTCAGCAGCTCGCCCCGGCCCATGGCCAATTGCGCTCGATTGTTCAAGAAGAATGGGCAGTCGCTGCCCAGGGCTGTGGCCATTTCCAGCATCTCTTCGCCCGTAAGGGCAAGACCGAGAAGCTTGTCCATCAACAACAGCGCATTGGTTCCATCGCTGCTGCCGCCTCCCAAGCCTGCACCAGCCGGAATCCGTTTATGCAGATGCATCCTGAGCCCGGGCAACGAACGGCGCTCAGCCACCAACGCATGTGCACGAACAACAAGATCATTCCGTGCATCACCTGCTAAAGGCACACCTGAGCGCCCGAAACGAAGACCTCCAGGACCGACGCTCTTGTCGGCGATTGCCTCCAAGGCATCGCAGAGCGGAATCGGCACAAGCACGCTCTCGATGTCGTGATAGCCATCCGGGCGCTTACGAACCACGTTCAGGCCCAGGTTCACCTTAGCTTGAGGGAAAACGATCATGCCTTGCTGGAAGTCGGTCCGAAGGTACCCGTGGCGCATGAGCCCCATCCGACCATCCTTCTACCTTCGTCCGCCCAAAGCCTGAGCGCATGGAGACATTCCTCGAATTCGAGAAACCCATTCAGCATATCATCGAGCAGATGGATAAGCTGAGAGAGGTATCCGCACAAGGCAATGTGGATGTGACCGCCACGCTGAAGGACCTGGAGAAGAAGCTGCGGGAGACGCAACAGTCGATCTACGCCAAACTCACGCCATGGGAGCGCGTGCAGGTCAGCCGGCACCCGGATCGGCCGTACACGTTGAAATACATCGACCACCTTTCCGACGGCAGTTTCATTGAGCTGCACGGGGACCGCACCGTGAAGGATGACAAGGCCATGGTCGGCGGCTTCGGGCTCATGAACGGCCGGACGGTGATGTTCATCGGCCAACAGAAGGGCATCAATACCAAGATGCGGCAGTACCGGAACTTCGGCATGGCCAACCCGGAGGGCTACCGGAAAGCGCTTCGCCTGATGAAGCTCGCAGAGAAGTTCAACAAACCAGTGGTCACGTTCATTGATACCCCAGGCGCCTTCCCTGGGCTGGAGGCCGAAGAGCGAGGGCAGGGAGAAGCCATCGCCCGCAACCTCTTCGAGATGGTGCAGCTGCGCGTGCCGGTGATCTGCGTGATCATCGGTGAAGGCGCGAGCGGCGGCGCGCTGGGCATTGGTGTAGGGGACAAGGTGCTCATGCTCGAGAACACCTGGTACAGCGTGATCTCACCTGAATCGTGCAGCTCGATCCTCTGGCGGAGCTGGGATTTCAAGGAGCAAGCGGCCCGAGCGTTGAAACTCACAGCGGAGGACATGCTCGCGAACAAGCTTATTGATGGCATCGTGAAAGAGCCTCTTGGGGGCGCTCACGCCGATATTGATGAGGCCTGCCGCTTGGTGAAAGCCGAGGTGAACAAGCAGCTCGACAAGCTCCTGAAAGTCTCACCCGAGAAGCTCGTTGAACGGCGCATCGCCAAGTTCTGCAACATGGGCGTTGTGCTGAAGGCCAAAGGCCAGAAAAAGGCCAAGGCCTAGCGGTTCAACTGCAGCAGCACTTGGCTGATGGGGTGCGGGGCCGGCAGTGTGCTCACAATGGTGCCGAGCAATGGATCAAACGCGATGGCGGTGTTCCCGGTTGCGGCGAGCACCGCACCGCTAACGGGGTCGAAGGTTAGCCCATGCGCCGGGAGTCCTGGCAGGATGGGCGTTGCCGCTGCTGATGGATAATCGAAGCGATGAATGCCACTGGCGAGGCCGACCGCATAGAGCCCGCCATCCACGCGCGCTGCACAACGCATCTCGTCACCGGGGAAGACTCTCATGGTGAAGGCTCCGCCGAGCGTTGCGCTCACCTCCTGGATCACACCGCCCGCAGCCGTGTTTCCGAAGAGCAGGAAGCGCTGGGCATCGACCGCGAAGAGCGCTACAGCCCGCGCATCGGAACTGAACTGGGCGAGCACCGCGCCCGATGAGCCGCCCATGCGCACCAACGAGCTCTGCTGAGCGACCTGGTCGAATGCAGCGCAAACCACAGCATCACCGATGGTCGCAACCGCATCGCCTGCGCATCCAACTGGAAGTGCGGCCGTGAAAGCCGCCGCACCATCCAATGTGAAGCCGCGCACCACGCCATCAGCGCCGCAGGCGAAAATCCGGTCAGCTTGCATATCGCGGGACAAACAGGTGAAGTACTGCGGCCAGAGCCCTGGATTGGGCATGATCGGACTCATGGCACCCGTGGAGATCCGCCTGCGCTCCAACGGGGCGGCCGCAGTGCCCGCCGTGAAGAGGTGGTCGAGGCCGACGGCGGCACCTGAGAATTCCGAAAGGCCGGCGAAAACAGAAGCTCCGCCGATGCTGTCGATCCGAGTGATGATGCACGGTGGTGGGCCTGTGGCAAGCGGCACCAGGAACATGGACCGCACGCGCAATGGTGCGGCCTGCACGGTGATGCTCACGAAATCGCGTGCATCGTTCGTGCCGTCGCTGGCGATGGCGGTAATGATGCAGGGGCCCGACTCAATCCGCTCGCTGAGCAGCGGTAGATCGATGCTGAACTCACGGGATAGCGCACCGATGGTGACCGTGACGGAAGGGGTCACGGGCACTCCGTCCACATCTGCCAGCAGCACGGAGACGCTTTGCACACCAATGTCATCGCTCACTGACAGGCCCACTGTGAGCGTATCCGGAATGCCCACGCTGAAACCGGCACCAGGGCTGGTGATGCGAACGGTCGGCGGGCTGGAGTCCTTGTCCTTGCGGCATCCTGATGCCAGTACCGCTGCGCAAGCCGCCAGCACCATGCATTGTTGATAGCGCATGCCCGCAAGATACCGGCTGGCTGCGCGGAGCGGATGCGTGAAAGAAATTCTCAACAGCCTGGAATGTTGATCCAATGGCGGATCAGTGTTGATACTTCACCCGCCAAGGGTGGTCACCGCGGCTACTTTTGACGCCCTTCCGCCCAGGCGTGGGACGCGACCTCGACGGCGCGGCTCCTCTCCCAAGCGTCAACATACAGGACCATGGCCGACCTCTCACCTTCGCGCACGCAAGGCCGATTGCGTGGTGGCCCAAGACGCGATTCGTCCTCCGCCCTGCTGGCCTCCGCGCTGGAAGCTGGCAAACTGCCGCCACAGGCACCCGAGCTTGAGCAGGCCGTACTCGGCGCGCTCATGCTGGAGCGCAACGCGGTGAATGAGGCCATTGACATCCTGCAGGCGGAGAGCTTCTATGTGGAAGCGCACAAGCGCATCTTCAACGCGATCCTGGAACTGTTCCGGAACGATCAGCCCATAGACATCCTCACGGTCACCGAAGAGCTCAAGAAGCGCGGGGAGCTCGATGCGGTGGGCGGCGCTTTCTACATCAGCCAGCTCACCAGCAAGGTGGCCAGCAGCGCCAATGTCGAGTATCACGCGCGCATCATCAGCCAGAAGCACATCCTGCGCGAGCTCATCCGCATCAGTGCCGATACCACGCGCGATGCCTACGACGACAGCGCCGATGTCTTCGACCTGCTCGACAAGGCCGAACAGGACCTCTACGCCATCACCAGCGGCAACCTCAAGCGGAACTATGAGCCGATGAGCGACCTGATCCAGGACGCCATCGCGAACATTGAGAATGCCAAGAGCAAGACCGGGGGCGTGAGCGGCGTGCCCACCGGTTTCACCAACCTCGACAAGCTCACCGCCGGCTGGCAGCGCAGCGACATGGTGATCGTGGCGGCCAGGCCGGCCATGGGAAAAACCGCTTTCGTCCTCAGCATGGCGCGCAACATCGCTGTGGAGCATAAGAAGGCCGTGGCCGTGTTCAGCCTGGAGATGAGCAGCACGCAGCTCGTCACCCGTCTGATCGCCAGCGAAGCCGGCATCAGCAGCGAGAAGCTCCGCAAAGGCGAGCTGAACGATCAGGAATTCGCCATCCTTCACCAGCACATCGCGCGCCTCACCAACGCGCCGATCTACATCGACGACACGCCTGCCCTCAACATCTTCGAGCTGCGCGCCAAGGCACGCCGCCTCAAGAGCCAGCACAATGTCGACCTCATCATCATCGACTACCTGCAGCTCATGACCGGCGGGGGCGACAACCGTGGCGGCAACCGTGAGCAGGAGATCAGCAGCATCAGCCGCAGCATCAAGAGCATCGCCAAGGAGCTTGATATCCCCATCATCGCCCTCTCGCAGCTGAGCAGGGCGGTTGAAACACGGGGCGGCGACAAGCGCCCCATGCTCAGCGACCTGCGCGAATCGGGCGCCATTGAGCAGGACGCCGACATCGTGTGCTTCCTGTACCGCCCCGAGTACTACAAGATCTATGAGGATGAGCACGGCAGCACCATGGGCATCGGCGAGGTGATCGTGGCCAAGCACCGCAATGGCGCGCTCGATACCGTGCGCCTGCGCTTCATCCCTGAACTCGCCAAGTTCGCCGACTTGGACACCATGCCGGGTAACTTCGCCGTTGATGGCACGGGATCGGACGGCGGCGCATTCCGCACCGTTACCCGGCCCAGCCGCATGAACGATGATTTCGGCAACGACGATCAGGACGCTCCTTTCTAGCAGGCCAACCGCGCTCCTGCTCGCCTTGGCCCTTGCGCTTCCGGCGCTGGCCACCAAGCTTCTCATCCCTATGGATGACTCGCAGCGCGACCACTTGAAGGCCTATGGTGTCGCGTATTGGACCCTCCAACGCGATGTGCCGGTGGAATGGCTGCTCAACTACCGCGGAGGCAGCTTCCTCATCGAGCATTTCCAGGTGATCGAGCAAGAGCTCAAGGTGCGGGGCGTCACCTTCCAGGTGATCGCCGACGCCCAAGCCATCGCGATCCTCAATGAGATCGCCGACCCTGAGGTGAACATGGAGGCCGTGAAGCTCGAGAAGGCGCCCAAGATCGCCGTGTATGCTCCGGAGGGCTTTCAGCCGTGGGACGACGTTGTGGCGTTAGTGATGAAGTATGCCGAGATCCCTTACGAGCGCATCTACGATCCGCAGGTTATCGCTGGCGTCCTGCCGAAATATGATTGGCTGCACCTGCATCACGAGGACTTCACCGGCCAGTACGGCAAGTTCTACGGCAGCTACAGCAACGCGCCCTGGTACCGGGCGCAAGTGGAGGAGAGCGAGGCCATGGCTGCCCAGCTCGGCTTCGCGAAGGTGAGCCAGATGAAGCTCGGCGTGGCCCTGAAGATCCGCGACTACGTTGCCGGAGGCGGCTACCTCTTCACCATGTGCTCCGGCACCGACAGCTACGATATCGCCCTTGCCGCGGAAGGCGTCGATATATGCGCCTCAGAGTTCGATCACGACCCCATCGACCCCGCCTGCCAGAGCAAGATCGATTTCCATCGGAGCCTCGCCTTCCGCGACTTCAAGCTCATCACAGACCCGATGATCTATGAGTTCAGCGACATAGACGCCACCGATATCCACGGGCGAATCGGCCAGCCCCGCGATTTCTTCACCCTCTTCGACTTCAGCGCCAAGTGGGACATCGTCCCCACCATGCTCTGCCAGAGCCATGAGCAGGTGGTGCGCGGTTTCATGGGACAGACCACGGCCTTCCGCAAGGATCTCGTGAAGCCAGGCATCACCGTGATGGGTGAGAACAAGGCGCAAGGCACCGTGAAGTACATCCACGGTGAATTCGCGTTGGGGCAATGGACGTATTACGGAGGCCATGACCCGGAGGATTATCAGCACATGGTCGGCGACCCGCCCACCGACCTGAGCCTGCACCCGAACTCCTCGGGCTATCGGCTCATCCTGAACAACATCCTCTTCCCTGCGGCGCGAAAGCGCAAGCAGAAGACCTGAGCGGCTGAGCACCGGCGCTACCTTCGGGACCTTTTCCATGGAACTGGACCCTCTCACCGCCATCTCCCCCATCGATGGCCGCTACCGCGACCGCACCCGCCAACTGGCGCAATGGTTCAGCGAGCAAGCCCTGATGCGCTACCGATTGCGCGTCGAACTCGAGTACTTCGCCTTCCTGTGCGAGCTTCCCTTGCCCGAATTGGCAGGCACCTCACTCGCCAAATTGAAGCCCGTGCAGGAGCGCGTGGCCAACCTGAGCACCAGCGATGCCCAGCGCATCAAGGACATCGAGAAGGTGACCAACCACGATGTGAAAGCAGTGGAGTACTTCCTGAAGGAACGGATCGACGAAGCCGGCCTCGGCGCACAGAAGGAGTTCGTTCACTTCGCCCTCACCAGCCAGGACATCAACAACACGGCCCTGCCGATGATGCTGATGGACTTCCTCCGGCAGGGATACCTGCCGGCGATCACCGCTGTGCGCGATGCGCTGCATGGCCTCGCGCTCGAATGGTCGCAGGTGCCCATGCTCGCACGCACCCATGGCCAGCCTGCATCCCCGACCCGGCTGGGAAAAGAGCTGCAAGTCTTCGTGGAGCGCATCGATCATCAGCTGCGCTTGTTGAACGATGTCCCCTTCAGCGGGAAATTCGGTGGCGCCACCGGCAACTTCAACGCGCATCACGCAGCCTATCCGGAGATCGATTGGGTGGCGCGCGCCGATGAATTCCTGGAGAAGCGGTTGAGCCTGAAGCGCCAGCAGTTCACCACGCAGATCGAGCACTACGACCACCTCGCAGCGCTCTTCGACGCGATGCGCCGCGTGAACACCATCCTTACGGACCTCTGCCGCGACGTGTGGCAGTACGTGAGCCTCGATTACTTCCGTCAGCGCACGAAGGCAGGGGAGATCGGAAGCAGCGCCATGCCGCACAAGGTGAATCCCATCGACTTCGAGAATGCTGAAGGGAACCTAGGCCTGGCCAATGCGCTCTTCGGGCACCTCAGTGAGAAGCTGCCCATCAGCCGCCTGCAGCGAGACCTTACCGATAGCACGGTGACACGGAACATCGGTGTGCCCATGGCCCATACCATGCTCGCCATCGACAGCATCCGCAAGGGACTCGGCAAACTGCTCCTGAACGAAGAAGCCATCGCGCGCGACCTCGATGCCCAATGGCCGGTCATCGCCGAAGGCGTGCAGACCATCCTGCGGCGAGCCGGCTACCCCCAACCCTACGAGCGCCTAAAGGAACTCACTCGGGGCAAGGAGCGGGTCACCGCAGCGGACATGCGCGCCTTCATTGACGGCCTCGATGCGGCAGAAGACGTGAAGGCGCGACTGCGCGCGCTCACTCCCCGCAACTACACCGGCATCGACTTGCTGGGCCGTGTGATGCCGTGATGCAATCCGTGCTGCGCCTGGAGCGTTGGACCCACATGCCGTTCCGCCGAGCAAGGATTCCGCGTCGCTGGCCGTTCACCATCCTCGTGATCATCGGCCTGGGCGTTGCGCTCCTTGCGGTATGCGACCGCGTGGTGCGCGGCGAAGCCCGAGGGCATCTGTTCGATTCCGTTGATCACGTTCCCTTGAACGAGGTGGGCCTCGTGCTGGGCACCACGCACCGCGGGCGCGGAGGCGGCGGCAATCCCTATTTCAACCACCGCATCACCGCAGCAGCCGATCTCTTCCGCGCGGGCAAGGTGCGCTACCTGCTCGTGAGCGGCGACAACGGCACGCTCAGCTACAACGAGCCGCGCGAGATGCGTCGCGCCTTGATGGCCGCCGGCATCGATAGCTCCCGCATCGTGCTCGACTTCGCCGGATTCCGCACCCTCGATTCGGTGGTTCGCGCGAGAGAGGTCTTCGGTCAGCAGCGCTTCACCGTGATCAGCCAGCGCTTCCATAACGAACGCGCGGTCTATCTCGCCAGGCGCATGGGCATTGAGGCCGTGGGCTACAACGCCAAAGACCCGGGCACGCCGCGCGGCGTGCGCGTTTGGATCAGGGAGCGTCTTGCCCGCGTGAAGGTCTTCATCGACCTGATGGCCGGGACCGGTCCGCGCTATCTTGGAGATCCGGTGCCTTTGGAACAGCCGATGAACAGTGATTCAGCAGCTGTTCGGGCGAACGACTCGACCTTCACCCTTCAACCAGCACCGTGAAGCGCGGATCGAGCGGGTCGAGGGCATTCATCCACTCATCCAGAACAACAGGGCCGCGCTGCGCGATGAACGGCAGCGCGCTCAACCGGCGCTCCTGCAATGCGCCTGCGGGGAAGAGCTCCGCTAGGATGCGATCGAGCCGCTGCAGCTGAATCGCCTCCTTGCGCCTGAGCGCACGGTCGATCCTGGCCTGCAACCCCTCAAGCGCCCGTTGCATGCGCACATGCGCGGATCCAGCGCTCTTCCTGAGCGTTGGATCCGCCTGCATCGCCTTGCGATGCATGGCATCGGCGATCAATTGGAGCGAAGCGGCCTCTGGCGTGAGCAGGGCATCCGCTCCAGCGGCTGCCCTGGCCAGGGCCGTGCGCAACTCATGGTCCGGCTGGAACAATCCGCCGAGATCGAGTTCGAGATCAGCCCTGAGCCGATCCGCTTTCGCGGAGAGCAAAGCGGCACTCGTGCGCAGCAGCACGGCCGGCATGGGCACGCGCACGGCGTGGAAGAGCCATTTCAATTGCATCCAATACGCTACCTCACCGCCACCACCGATATATGCGATGTTCGGGAGCACGGTCTCCTGATAAACAGGCCGCAACAGCACATTGGGCGAGTAGTCCTGCGGGCGGAGCTCAAGGTCGAGCATGAGCTCTTCCGCGGTGAAGCGCGGTCCTCCATCGAGCACCTGGAAAGCATCGGCAGCTGCTTCGATCCGCGAACGATGGCCCGGCCGGAGATGGAAAAGGTTGATGTCCCGTGCATGGGCCTGCGGCGCATAGCGCTCCTTCAGTTGCGCGTCAGCGTAGTCCACCGAGCGCTTGGCGATCCCGTTCAGGATCTCTTCCCGCATCACCGGCACGAAGAGCTGCTTGAGCGCACGGTCATCGCCATCGATGATCACCAGCCCGAAACGGCCGAAGAGCGCATGCGCGAAGCGCCTCGTCGCTTCGGTCAAGGTGCGGCCTTCGCGGTAACAGGTGCGCAGCAACTCGCACAACGAACCGGCTTCAGGACCTGAGCCCAGCAACAAGCAGGCTTCATCCACAACAGGCCCGATGCCCTTCAATTCCAACCGGCCGACAGCGCCGTGCGCAGGCCCCGGCCAGTGCAGCTTCCGCTCTCCGAACCAGGCATGATCGATCTCCGCACGGTCGTGATCCTCGCTCGCCATCCAGAAGATGGGCACGACCGCCCTGCCTAGCATTGATTCCGCCTCTTGGGCAAGGCGAATCGCGTTCAGCAGTTTGAATGGGACATAGAGCGGACCGAGGAAGAGGCAGAGTTGATGGCCGGTGGTGATGGTGAGGGTATCCGCTTGCGCGAGCCGGTCGATATTCGTGGAGACCAGGCCGCTGATGTCGATGCCCGCGTACTGCTTGCGCAGCGCGGCCACGAGCGCCGAACGCGCAGCGGGATCGAAGCGACGGGCCTTCGCCGCGGCCGAAAGGCCCTCGCGCGTGGCAGGGAACTCCTGGAAAGCGCGAAGGAATCCATCACCTGCCGCGTGATCCAGCACGAGTGGCGCGAAGCGTTGCGTGGCTGCATAGGGCAGTCGATGGATCGTCATCGCGGTAAAAGTAGATGCGCATCGCCCGGCTACTTTCGGCGGATCAAACGCCCTTGCCCCCCATGCCCATCCGCATGACCCCCGACCGTCCCAGCGGCGGCAACTCGCGCAGCAACATACCCAGTTACGGCCCTCGCAGGGGCGGTGGCGGTGGAACTGGCGGGATCGGCGGCGGATTGATCGGCGCCCTGCTGCCCTTGCTTTTCCGCAACCCCAAGCTGCTTCTCATCGGCGCGGTGATCATGGGGATACTCTGGCTCGTGGGCGGCCTCGATGGCTGCGGCGGAATGATGCAGCAGCAAGGCAGCGGCGACCTGCTCTCCCAGCTCACGCGCGGCGCCACGCTCGATCCCGCCGAGTACGACAAGGCGGAAGTGCATGAGCCGCTCGCGGACAATGTGAAGAACCCGCTGCCGGAGCGCGTCTCGCTCGAGCGCTTCGCACCGCCGCGCCTGAACCAAGGGCAGCAAGGGAGCTGTGTGGCATGGGCCAGTGCCTACGCCGCGCGCAGCATCATCCACAATCAGGCTACGGAAGCGGCGCCGAGCAAGGCATCAGCCTTCAGCCCGAGCTTCATGTACAACCGCATCAAGATCGAGAACAGCGATTGCCAGGGCAGCTATCTCAACCGCGCCATGGACGATATGCTGAAGCGCGGCGCCGTGCCTTACAGCGCCTTCGCTTACACGGATCAGAGCTGCAACGAGCGGCCGGACCAAGGGCTGGAGCAGCAAGCCGCTCGCTACCGGATCAAGGGCTCCCAGCGCCTCAGCCGCAGCGCGGATCCGCAGAGCGGCGTGGACCTGCTGGCCATGAAGCAGTACCTCGCCCAGGGCTCTCCCATCGTGATCGGCATGATGGTGGGCGGCAGTTTCATGCAAGGCATGGAGGGCCGCGACCTGTGGCAACCCACGCAGCAGGACACGCGCATGCAGGGCTTCGGCGGCCATGCCATGTGCGTGATCGGCTACGACGATTTCAAGCAAGGCCCCAACGCACCGGGCGCCTTCCAGATCATGAACAGCTGGGGGCCTGAATGGGGCAAGAACGGCATCGCGTGGGTGCCCTACGATGCCTTCGACTACTTCACCAAAGAGGCCTTTGCGGTCTATCCCATGGGCGAGAGCGCGGAGGCGAAGCCTGACCGATTCGACATCCGCTTCGGTCTGGCCGTTGTGAATGACGAAGGGATCGCCACCGGTGCATACATCGCGCTGGAGCATCGTGGCGGGCGCGTTTTCCGCACCAGCTCACCTATCCCGAAGGGCACTCGATTCAAGATCGAAGTGACCAACAACCAGGAGTGCTACACCTACCTCTTCGGCGAAGAGACCGACGGCAGCACCTACACGCTCTTCCCCTATACGCCCAAGCACAGCCCTTATTGCGGCACCACCGGCATGCGCCAGTTCCCCAAGGACCATAGCCTCACCGCCGATGAGGCGGGCAGCATGGACGTCATGGCGATTTTAGTGAGCAACCAGCCGTTCGATTACCCGGCGATCACCAAGCGCATGAATGAGAACGGCGCCAGCGGCCTTGATGCACGGCTTGTTGATGTGCTCGCCAGTGAACTGCTCAGCGCGGACCAGCCGGCTTATGCCGATGGGGAAACGATCGGTGCCAAGGCGGATGCAAGTTCGAACGCGCTGGCCATCGTACTGGAGATCGAGAAGCGCTGATGCCCCACGGCTAACTTGCCGCGTGCGCTTCCTGCTCCTATTCATCGGCCTGATCCTTTTCCGCACACCGGGATCGGCGCAGTTCGCCGGTCCATTCCAGATTCCGGCACAAGGCGATGCCACTCTGATCGCCCACTACAGCGGATATATGCAGATGCGCACCACGGAGCGTGGCATGCCTCTGAATGTGAACGCCATGGCCTTTGATCGGAACCGCACGCTCTGGCTGGCCCTTGAGGATGGCTTGCTGCGCTGTGAAGGCGATCGGCACACCCTGTACCAGCACGCGCGCGCTGACAGCACAAGCCTGCCCAACAACTCCGTGACCGATGTGCGCGAGGCGCCCGACGGCGGCATCTGGGTGGGCACGCAATCCGGCATGGCCCGGCTCGATCCGGCCACAGGCCGATTCAGGCGCTTCCGCATCGGAAGTGACTCACTGAATCCTGTGCTGGCGAACCGGTTCTGGCAAGTGGCGCCCATGCCCAACGGCAGCGCCATCGCACTGACCGAGGAAGGCGTGTTCAGGGCCTTTGCCAGCGGCGCGTTGGAACCGATCGCCGATCACCCGTCCTATGCGCGCCGATCGGAATCGCACAACCGTCTCCTTCCGGACCGGCAGCCCGATGCCGTGCTCGTTGCCGCACGCGAAGGCATCTTCCGGATCAGCTCAAGCGGGGCGGTAGAGCCGGTGTTGCTCCTCAAAGACCTGTTCGATGGTGCGCCCCAGCAGATCATCTGCCTCACCTGGACCAGTGACAGCACCTTGGCCTGGTTCGACAACCGGTCCCGGTCATTCATGGAACGCGACCCGCGCGGCGGCACCCGACGCTTCGATGCTGGAGAACTGCTGCGTGAAGGGGAGGCTTTGCGTGGTTTCCGGAAAGGTCCGCACGGGGAGTGGTGGGTGTGGAACTGGAGCGGCTTGCTCCGCGTGGGCAGCGCGGACCACACCCGAACCGTTGCCGTGTTCAGTGATCGGAGCACGGCTTTAGGAACACCGGGCTCCCTCGCCATCCGATCAGCTGCCATGGATGATGAGGGCCGGTTCTGGTTGGTCGGTTCTCATGGCGCGCTGGCCTTGGTACCCGCCGATCCCCGTATCGAACGATTCATGAACGACGCATGGGACCAGGACCACACCACCCTCTGCGCGCTGGAATCACCCGATGGTGGCCAATTGGTAGGCACATACAGGGCTGGTGCGTTCTTGCACGGAGAGGGCTCCGAATGGCGCCAACTCCTCCAGCGCCGACCTCGGCGCGGACCGCAGCACATCCACGGGGAGAACACGGTTACAGCGATCAAGCCATCTGAGAATGGCGGCTACCTCTTCGCCACCTACCATGGCATACATGCAACGGATGCCTCACTGAGCCGATGGGTCCACCGCGATGACCTCGAAGCGCTGAATCCCTTGCTCACCCGCGCGCACTTCATGGACCTGGTTCAGGACCGCGATGGCTGGTGGTGGGCAGCCTCGTGGCGCAAGGGCCTGTTCCGGTTCAACCCTTCGCTCGGCGTTTGCGAGCAGCTTGTGCATGACCCTTCGGATCCTTCGAGCCTACCCATAGACCGATTGCTCTGCCTGCTTGCCGATCGGGAAGGGAATATCTGGATCGGCTGCAACGATGGAGGAGGGCTCTGCCGCTACCGCCGCGCCACCAACGACTTCGAGCGGATCGCCTTGGATCCCGGCGATGCCTTGGGCGAAGCTTTCGGCGTGGTGCGCGCGCTTGCCCAGGATCAAGACGGAGCCATTTGGGTAGGCACGCATAAAGGAGGACTCGCCCGCTATGATCCAGCCACGCGCCGCACCGAGGTGTTCGACCGGGAGCGAGGCGTCCCCGGTGATCTCGTGCGGGCCATCGTGGCCGATGAACGGCTGGGCCTCTGGATCGGAGGCACCGGGGGGATCGCCAAATGGAACCCGGAGCAGCGCGTCTTCCAGCGGCTCGACTTCGGGGTGCAATGGAGCGATGAGATCAATGGCATGCTGCTGTCGCGGGCCGCACGCTCACTGCTGGTGCTCAATGGTCCCGAAGTGGTGCGGGTGAAGATGCTTGACCCGGCACCGGCCAAGCCGCTGACCGAGCCCCGGCTCACCGCAGCGCATGTGAATGGGCAGTCCGTTGCAAGCGCCATGAGGCTGCGGCTCATCGAGGGCCGCGACCGGATCGCGGTCGAATTCGCGCTGAATGACCCGATCCGCGCGCAAGGAGCGCGGGTGTCATGGCGGCTCACCGGCCGCGATTCTGCCTGGACCGATTGCCTCGGCTGCCGCAGCGCCACCTTCGGGGATCTGCCCAGCGGTGAATACGGCTTCACGGTCCGGGTGCTCGCTGATGATGGTGCGTGGTCCGCTCCAGTGACCCTCCTTCAATTCGAGGTGCACCCGCCGTGGTGGTCCACGTGGTGGTTCAGGCTAAGCGCCCTCATCGCGCTCGCCATGGCATCAACGGCCGGGTTCCGCGCTTACATGCAGCAACGTCTGCGCAAGGAGCGCGAGCGCTTCGAACGCGAGCAGGCGGTGCTGCGCGAACGGGAGCGCATCGCCAGCGACATGCACGACGATCTGGGTGCCGGCCTGAGCGGCTTGAAGCTCCGCAGCGAGATGGCCTTGCGCACCGAGAAGGATCCCGCCAAGCGCGAGCAGCTGGCATCGCTGGCCAACAGCGCCGGCGAGATCATCACCAGCATGCGCCAGATGATCTGGGCCATGGATCAGGACCAGGGCAGCGTGCAGGACCTGCTCGTTTACGCCACCAATTACGCGCGCGGCTACTGCGACCAGAACGGGCTCCGTTTCCGATACGAGGCCCATGGCCGACTGCCGGATGCCGCCCTCACCACACAGCAGCGGCGCAACCTCTTCCTTGTGCTGAAGGAAGCGCTGCACAACGTGGTGAAGCACGCCCATGCGAGCAGCGTGAGCCTATCAGCCGAATGGGACGCCGGTCTCCGCATCACGATCATTGACGATGGCATCGGCCTGCCCAACGCCGCCGATCAGGGCACCGGAAACGGCATGCGCAACATGCGCAAACGAATGACCGACCTCGGCGGCAGCATCGACATGCAATCCGGGCAAGGCACCACCATAAGGCTGCATGCACCGCTCGCCCCCACCCCTAACCTTCGTTCTATTGTTGGCCGCTCCTGAGGCCAAGAGATTTGCAGCATGACCGAGACCGCATCCATCCGGGTGAGCATCGTTGAAGATGACAGCACCATCCGAGAGACGCTGCGCTCCCTTTTCCTATTCGAGGAGGGCATGGAGCCCTTCACCTTCCACAGCACCGCTGAGGATGCCCTGCTGCGCATGAAGGACCAATGCCCCGATGTGGTGCTCATGGACATCAACCTGCCCGTCCAGAGCGGCATCGACTGCGTGAAGCAGCTCAGCCAGCGCTGCACGCGCACGCAGTTCCTCATGTACACGGTCCACGACGATGACCAGCGCGTCTTCGAGGCACTGAAAGCGGGTGCCAACGGCTACATCCTCAAGAGCAGCACGCCGGATGAGATCATCGCTGCCGTGCGCGAGCTGCAGGCAGGCGGCGCACCCATGAGCGCGCATGTCGCCCGGCGCGTGGTGCAGCAATTCAGGCCGGCCGTCGCGGGCGGCGCAACCGACGACGCCCTGAGCGACCGCGAACGCAAGGTGCTGGAACTGCTTGCTGAGGGCCTGCTCTACAAGGAGATCGGAGAGCGCATGGGCATCACCACCGGCACGGTGAAGCAGCACATCCACCGCATCTATGGCAAGCTTCACGTGCAGAACCGCACCGAGGCGGTGAACCGGTATTTCGGGCGATGAATCCGCTTCGCTGCGCGATCCTGCCTGCGCTGCTCCATCTGATCCCAGCGGCTTCGGCCGAGCAGGCCCCCTCCCGGAGCATGCGTGCGCTGCCGCCTTTCGCCGATGCGGTGATCGACCGGCAGATGCAGCGCATCCTCCATCAGATGGATGCCTTCCATGGCGACAGCGCCATCATGCTGATCAATGGCGCTCTGGCCCAAGTGAAAGCGGCCGAGCATCCTGAAGTCGCGCATTACCTGCTCGCCTACCGCGCCGAAGTGCTTTACTACGAGGGCCTCTTCAACGAGGCCATGCGCGACCTGAACGAGGCCGAGCGCCTCGCGCACCAGCTCCAGGACAGCACATTGATCTCGAATGCCTACAACCTGAAAGGCCTGCTTCACGAGAACATCCAGGACAGCCAGGAAGCCCTGCCCTACCTGCGCCTGGCGCTCCGGTGGTTCCCGCAAGCGCCGGCTGCGCGCTATCCGGTGTCCGAGCTGCACCACATCCACGGTAATCTCGGCAGTTACCTGAACACGCTGGGCCATCGCGACAGCGCCCGGTACCATGCGCGATTGAGCCTACGGCTGGCCGAAGAAGCAGGGGCGGCGCGCGCCACGGCCGTGGCCTGGTGGGCATTAGGCAACATCGCCTTGAAAGCGGATGAGCCGGATTCAGCGCTGGCCTTTCACGACCGCGCATGGTCCATCGCCGATTCAGCGCGCGATCACGACATCGGCGTGGATGCGCTCGTGGGGCGATGCATGGCGCTCGCCGAGGCTGGCCGAGCCAAAGAAGCACGAGCAGCGTTGGACCTCGCGCGCAGCTACCTCGATGCGCATAGGCATCAGATAGGCCTGGTGACCCAGCGCAATTTCGAGCGCCAAGCGGCGCGCGCCTTTGAGCGCATCGGCGAGCTCGCCCAAGCCTTGGGCCATCTGGACGAATGGCACCGGATCGACAGCACGATCGCCGCCAACAACATCCGGTCAGCGCTCTCCACCCAAGCCGAGCTCCTGCGCGCCGACAACGACCTTGAGGTGGAGCGCATCGAGCGGGAGCGCGTAGCGGCCCTTCTCGTGGGCGAAACGCGCAACCGGCAACTCGCGATCATCGTCAGCGCACTCGCCCTGCTGGCCATCACCAGCGTCTATCTCATCCTGAACGCGAGGCTGCGCCACCGCAGACGCATGGCCGAACTGCGCGCGGAACGGGAGCATCAGGAGCGCACCATCGCGGAGCTCCGCGTGCGCGAGCAGGTGAGCCGCGACTTGCACGACGACCTGGGCGTGGGGCTCAGCGCGCTGAAGCTCCGGAGCGAGATGGCCCTGCAGCAAGGCCGTGCCGATGGGATGGCGCCGCTGCTTCGCGAACAGGCCAGCTCGGCGGAGGAGCTCATCGCCAGCATGCGCCATATCATCTGGGCCTTGCAGGATGACCAAGGCAGCCTCGACGACCTCGTGGCCTATATCGCAGCGCATGCGCGGGCCTACCTCGATGCCCACGGCATCGCGATCGAGGTGCACGCGCGCACCATGCCCGACCGCATGCTCACCACCCAAGAGCGCCGCAACCTCTTCCTCATCGTGAAGGAAGCCCTGCACAACGTGGTGAAGCATGCCGAGGCGAGCCGCGTCCAGTTGCATCTCGAATGGCGCGATGGGCTCACGATCGACGTGGCCGATGACGGCCGGGGCATGCAACCGCAGCGTGAGCATGGGCACGGCCTGATCAACATGAGGAAGCGCGCGGAGATGATCGGGGCTTCCATCGGTTTCTCGGCGGGCCTCGATGGCCGGGGCACCTCGCTTCGGATGCAGGCACCGCTGGCTGAACGAAAGTTAGCTTGATAGGCACGACGCATTCAGCCACCTTCGCCTCGTGGACGACACCATCACCCTCCGGATCGTCGAGGACGACGAGCGAATCCGGGAGCTGCTCACCGCAGTGTTCCTGGCCACGCCCGGCATCGCCATCAAAGGCGCGCATGGCTCGGTGGAAGAGACGCTCGCGCTGAACGGCACTGGAGCCACCGATGTGGTGCTCATGGATATCAATCTGCCGGGCCTGGACGGCATCGAGGGCGTGCGCGAGTTGAGCCAGCGGTGGCCGAGCACCCAGTTCCTCATGTACACCGTGAACGACACCGATGACAAGGTCTATGAGGCCTTGAAGGCCGGCGCGAACGGCTACCTGCTGAAGAACTCATCGCCCGACCAGATCGTGCAGGCGATCCGTGAGGTGAGCTCCGGTGGGTCGCCCATGAGCATGAGCGTGGCCCGGCGCGTGGTGAAGCACTTCAGGCCCGCTCCAGCGGAAATGCATCCGTTGAACGCGGAACTGAGCGCGCGCGAATTCGAGGTGCTGGAACTGCTTGCCCAAGGGCTGCTCTACAAGGAGATCGCCGCAAGGATCGGCATCACGGAAGGCTCCGTGAAACAGAACATCCACCGCATCTACGGCAAGCTGCATGTGGTCAACCGCACGGAGGCCGTGAATCGCTTCTTCGCGCGGTGAAGGATTCCTCTACTTTTCGGCCATGCGCCGCGTTCTGCTCATTCTGCTCACTGTTTGCGCTGCAGCCCAGTTCATTCGTCCCGATACGAAGGCCCCGGACACGGACTCCTCGCAGGACTTGATCTCCCTTACTCAGCCGAATGAAGAGATCGCTGGCCTTCTGCGCACCGCTTGCTACGACTGCCACAGCAACGAGACGCGATACCCATGGTACGACCGGATCACCCCGGTGAATTGGTGGGTGCAGCATCACGTGAACGAGGGACGCGAAGAGGGCAACCTCTCCGTGTGGGCCACCTTGAGCGAAAAGCACCGCGCGCACTTCGTGGACGAGGCCGCCGAGCTGATTGAAGCAGCTGAGATGCCCCTCCCCTCCTACACGTGGATGCACGGCCACGCCCGCCTCGACCAGCGGCAGCGCAAGCTGCTCATCGATTTCTTCCAATCACTGCCCGAAGCCGCGATCGAATGGCGCAAGGGCAAGCGGAAGCCCGAAGCGGAGGAGGCTCACTGAACCACCTCGGCGCGCAAGTCGTGCTCGTTCGCTTCCGTGATCCGCACCTCGGCGAAATCACCGATGCGCAAATGCCCGGCGCTCGTGGGTATCAGCACCTCGTTGTCCACCTCGGGTGAATCGAATTCGGTGCGGGCGATGTAGTGGCCGCCCTCGGCCTTGTCCACCAGCACGCGGAAGGCCTTGCCCACCTTGGCCTGATTGAGCTCCAGGCTGATGCCGCCCTGCAGCTCCATGATCTCCTGCGCGCGATGCTCCTTCACGTCCTTGGGCACATCGTCCTCGAAGGTGTGCGCGTGCGTGTCCTCCTCATGGCTGTATGTGAATGCGCCCAGGCGGTCGAAGCGCATGCGTTCGACCCAGCGCAGGTTGTCGTCGTGATCGGCCTGCGTCTCGCCGGGGAAGCCCGCGATGAGCGTGGTGCGGATCGCGATGCCGGGCACTTTCTCCCGGATGGTATCGACTAGCGCTTCCGTCTTCTCCTGCGTGATGCCACGCCGCATACGGGTCAGCATCCGCGTGCTGCCGTGCTGCAGCGGCATGTCGAGGTACTTGCACACGTTGGAACGATCGCGCATCACATCCAGCACGTCCATCGGGAAGCCCGAAGGGAACGCATAGTGCAGGCGGATCCAGTCGATGCCGTCCACATCGCTCAACCGGGCGAGGAGCTCATCGAGGTTGCGCTTCTTGTACAGGTCGAGGCCGTAGTACGTGAGGTCCTGCCCGATGAGGATCAGCTCCTTCACGCCTATCGCCGCCAGTCCCTTCGCGTTCGCCACCAATTGCTCTACGGGCGTGCTGATGTGCTTCCCGCGCATGAGCGGGATGGCGCAGAAGGAGCACTTGCGGTCGCAGCCCTCGCTGATCTTGAAGTAGGCGAAGTGGGCAGGCGTGGTGAGCAGCCGCTCCCCTACCAGCTCATGCTTGTAATCGGCTTTCAGGGTCTTGAGCAGCCGGGGCAGGTCGCGCGTGCCGAACCAGGCGTCCACCTGAGGGATGCCATCCTTCAACTCTGTTCCATAGCGCTGGCTGAGGCAGCCGGTCACGTACACCTTTTCCACCAGCCCTTCATCCTTGGCTTTGGCGTAGCTCAGGATGGTATCGATGCTCTCTTGCTTCGCATTGTCGATGAAGCCGCAGGTGTTGATCACCACCACGTTGTGGTCGCCGGCATCGCTCTCATGATCCACCGCGATGCCACTGGCCTTGAGCTGCGCCATCATCACCTCGCTGTCGAAGGTGTTCTTCGAGCAGCCGAGGGTAATGACGTTGACCTTGGTGCGCTTGAGTGTGCGGGCCTTCATGGGCGCGCGAAGCTACCCCATGGGCTGTTCAGCACGGATGGCTCAGACGAAGGCCGTCTTGAACCACTCCTGGAATTTCGCACCTAGCACGGGGGCGGGCTTCATCTCGCCATTGGCGGCAGCAATGATGCCCATGATCCACATGACGAGCACGAGGATGAGACCCAAGCAACCCACGATCCAACCCAGGATCGGGATGATGGAAATGATGCTCATGGCCACGGAGCTGATCAGGATGCCCAGCCCTTGGCGCAGATGGAAGGCACCAAGCTCTGTCTTCTTGCCTTCCTGGTTGTGCAGGATCAGGGCAATCACGAAACCGACCAAGGAGAGGTAGGCCACGATGGCCACGGTCTTATCACCGCCGGCGGGAGGAGTTGCAGGACTGGCTTGATTGCTTTCCATTTGAACGCGTTAAGGGTTGGGCCGAAGATAGGTGCGCTTTCCTATCAAGGTGAGCCGTTCAGGTTGCCTCCCGTGATGCTGAGCCATCCGGCTCCTCATCGGGCTCTATCTTGGAACCCGAACCAAACCATCAACTCTAGAATGGACAATGTGAATGCACCAGGCAAGGACTGGCTCACTTCATTGCTGCTCTGCCTCTTTCTGGGCGGCCTCGGGGTGCACCGCTTCTACACGGGCCATACCGTGATCGGCATCGTTCAATTGCTCACGCTCGGCGGCTGCGGCATCTGGTCGCTCGTAGACCTGATCATGATCGCCGTCGGCAGTTACAAGGATGCCAACGGCAACGCCCTCATCAAGAAGTAGCCGCCTTATCCGCGCGCTTACCATCGCGGCGCTCATCGGAATCCCGATCGCGCTCGCGTTGGTGCCGTTGGATCTCATCAGTTCAGGCCCGACGCTCTGCCTGTACAAGCGATTCACCGGCGCGGACTGCATGGGCTGCGGAATGACCCGCAGCGTGGTATCGCTGTTCCATTTGGAACCCGGCGCCGCTTATGAATTCAACCGCGGGATCATTGGCGTGGCGCCGCTGCTCCTTTGGCTCTGGGCCAAGGAGCTATTGAGGAACCTGCGCTTGCTGAGCGCCGATATGCGCCTCCCTGCCAAAGCCGCAACAGCGCGACTCAATCCTTGAACAGCGCCTCTACGAAGGCCCGCTTCTCGAAGACCTGCAGATGGTCGATGCCCTCGCCTACGCCGAGGTACTTGATGGGGATGCTGAACTGGTCGCTGATGCCGATGGCCACGCCACCTTTGGCGGTGCCATCGATCTTCGTGAGCGCCAACGCCGTGACATCCGTGGCCCTGGTGAATTCCCTGGCCTGCTCGATGGCGTTCTGACCTGTGCTGGCATCGAGCACGAGCAGCACTTCGTGCGGGGCATCGGGCACCACCTTGCGCATCACGTTGCGCACCTTGGTGAGCTCGTTCATCAGGCCCGCTTTGTTGTGCAATCGGCCGGCGGTATCGATGATGACGACATCCGCACCCTTGGCCCTGGCGCTCTCCACGGCATCGTAGGCCACGGCGGCAGGGTCAGCGTTCATGCCTTGTTGCACCAGCGCTGCGCCCACGCGCTCACTCCAGATGCGCAACTGGTCCACAGCCGCCGCGCGGAAAGTGTCCGCAGCCCCCAGCACCACGCTCTTGCCCTCCTTCTTGAAGGCGTTGGCCAGCTTGCCGATGGTGGTGGTCTTGCCCACGCCGTTCACCCCCACCACCATGATCACGTAAGGCTTGATCGCGTCATCCACCGGTGCCGGGTCCTTCATGAGCGCGGCGATCTCTTCGCGAAGCAGGGCATTCAGCTCACCAGCGCCCACGTACTTGTCGCGCTTCACGCGCTCCTCAATGCGCCTGATGATCCGCAGGGTGGTGTCCACGCCCACATCGCTGCCCACGAGCACCTCCTCGAGCCGATCGAGCACCTCATCATCCACGGTGCTCTTGCCAGCGATGGCGCGCGTGATCTTGCCGAGGAAACCTTCGCGAGAGCGCCGCAGCCCGCTATCAAGCGCTTGCTTCTCCGCGGCTTGTTCCGCAGCCTCCTTCTTCTTCCCGAACAATCCGAATAGCGCCATCGTGGTGGTCCTGAACTCAGAAGGGCCTCGCAAGCGGAGGCCCTTCAGGCAATGGGTTCGGTGAGGATTACTTCGTGCTGGCGAGCTTGTCGGCCTCGTCGCTGGGCACCACCTGCTCCACGAAGGAGTATCCGCCTGTTTCCTTTTTCACCATGCGGATGACCTTGGTGAAGGTCTTGGCATCCGCTTTCTTCAGGGTAGCAACGGTCTTCTTAGCCATGATTCACGCGCCGCAGCGCTGGTTTGGGTAGATTGTGTAAGGCGAAGGAGCGGCTTACTTGATCTCTTTATGAACGGTCACTTTCCGGAGGATCGGGTTGTACTTCTTCAACTCGATCCGCTCGGAGGTGTTCTTCCTGTTCTTGGTGGTGATGTAGCGGCTGGTGCCGGGCAGGCCGGACGTCTTATGCTCGGTGCACTCGAGGATCACCTGCACGCGGTTGCCTTTCGATTTCTTGGCCATGGCTCAGTGGTGTTCTTGGTTCAAGCGGCGAGATAACCCTTCGCCTTGGCGCGCTTAAGGGCCTCGGCCAAGCCGATCTTGTTGATGGTGCGCATGCCCGAGGTGCTTACGCGAAGGCTCACCCACTTCTTCTCTTCAGGCAGGAAGAACTTCCGATCCTGGAGGTTGGGCGCGAAGGTGCGCTTGGTCTTGATGTTCGAGTGCGACACCTTGTGCCCAACGGTGACCTTCTTCCCGGTGATTTGGCAGACTTTCGACATGGCGTTCTGAATTGCGGGGCGCAAATCTAGGAGGATTGTTGGAAGATGCGGGCAGTGGGTTGAAGGTTGTTGTGTTGTCTACAAATCGCTCGGCTGGTTGAAGGTTGAAGGCAGCAAGAAAGGTGGGGGGTTGCACGGGCCAAATCAACCCTGAACCTACCCGCAATCAACCTGCACCCGAGCCATTAGGATTAATCTAAAACCCTCTTCAACAGGAACTTACGAAGCAAGTTCAGGGCAGCCAAGGCACTGCGCTTAATGACAAGGTCGCGGGTGCCAGGGAGATAGACTTTGGCCGCTTGCACGCCATCTGGGCCTGCCACCGCCATCCAAACGGTGCCCACTGGCTTCTCCTCAGTGCCACCATCCGGCCCGGCCACCCCGCTCAGGGCGATGCTCCAATCGGTCTTCAGTGCCTCGCGGACTCCTTGGGCCATGCGCTCCACTACGGGTTGGCTCACTGCCCCGTTGAGCTCCAGCATGTCGCTGGGAATGCCGAGCTCCTCCATTTTCACGGCATTGGCATAGCTCACCACCCCGCCGATGAAATAGGCTGAGCTGCCGGGGACGCTGGTGATCAGATGGCTCACATATCCACCGGTGCAGCTCTCTGCGGTCGACAAGGTGTGCCCATTCTCCTTCAGCATGCGCCCCACTACTTGCTCGAGGCGCTCCTCGCCCTCGCCGAAGATCAGCTCGGGGATGAGGCGGTAGAGCTGGTCGGCCTTTTGCGCGACACGGTCGCGGGCGCCGGAGGGATCGTTGTTCGCGTAGGTGCTCAGGCGCAGCTTCACCAAGCCGGGGCTTGGGAGGTAGGCCAGCTTGATGCCCTCATCGGCCAGGCTGTCCTCCCAGGCGGAAATGCGCTGCGCGAGATGGCTTTCACCCAAACCCGTCGTGAGTATGGTCCGATGCACGATGGATGGGGGATCGAAGACCCGGCGCAGTTCGGGCAATACGTGCTTCTCCATCATGGCCTTCATCTCGTAGGGCACACCGGGCATGCTTACGAAGACACGGCCTTCCTTGCCGAACCACATGCCGCTGGCTGTGCCGCGATCGTTCGGCACCACCGTGCAAGACTCCGGCAGGTCGGCCTGGGCCAGGTTCACCTCCAAGGGCTCTCGGCCGATGCTCCGGAAAAAGCCAGCGATGGCCGCCTCGATGTGCGGGTGCCGGACAAGCCGCGTGTCGAAGTACTCGCAGAGCACCTGCTTGGTGATGTCGTCCTTGGTGGGGCCCAGGCCGCCAGTAAGGAGCACCACATCGGCGTTGGAGGTGGCCAGCGCCATGAGGATCGCCTCCCTATCATCTCCGATTACGCGCACGCGCACCGGACGGATACCGATGAGCGAGAGCTGCTCGCCCATCCAGCCGGCGTTGGTGTTCATCGTCTGGCCGATGAGCAGCTCATCGCCGATGGAGATGATCTCAGCGGTGATCTCCAAGGAAGGACTCATCGCTGCGCCTCCGGATAGCCGAACAGCACCTGTTTATCCAGCCGGGTCACCGGGCCCAGCCTCTCCAGCACCTTGAGGTCCACGGCGCCTTCTTTTCCGATGACGCAATACGTGAACGGCCGGCCCTTGATCTCCTTGTCAAAGAAGCCCTTCATGTCCTCGATGGTGATTGAAGGGATGCGCTCATAGGAGAGCTTCCGGATGTCGATATCGATCCCGCGGCGCCGAGCCGCATCCCAGCTCCAATAGATGTTCTCCTTCGTGATCCGGGTGCTGGCGATCACCTTGAGCGCGCTTGCCTTGGCTCCTTCGAATTGCTCGATCGCCATGGGCATCTCGTTCATAAGCGCAAGCATGGCGTCCACGGCATCATCGAGCTTATCCGCCTGTGTGCCGATGAAGGCACGGACATAGTGCGCCTCCTCTTTCTTCGCTGGCGACGTATAGCTGGCGCTGGCGCCGTAGGCCAGTGCCTTGGCCTCGCGGATCTCCTGGAACACGATGCTGCTGAGGCCGCTGCCGAAATACTCGTTGAAGAGGGAGGCGTAGGGCATCTTCGCTGCATCGAAGGGTCCGGCCTTGCTCACGAGGAACATCTCCGCCTGGATCATATCATGCTCCGCGAAGAGAACCTTGCTCTTGGTGGTGGGCAGTTCCGGAAAGGCGCGCGGCTTGGGGATCTCCTTCACAGCACCGATGGCATGAACGCCTTCGATCAGACGCGCCGCTTCATCGGCACCCATGCGGCCGTAGTAGAACACGCTGTGCTGGAACCCGCACAGGCCCCGGATGCGCTGGATGAGTTCATCGCTCGTGAGTCGCGCCAATCGCTCATCGGGCACGACGGTGTTGAACGGTGAATGCTCCCCGACGCGGGCGTGGTTCACCAGCGCGCTGGTGATGCTGCCCTTGTTCTTCAGTTCATCCTGCCTGGCCTTGCGGATGTCCGACACGAGATTGCGCAGGGCTTCATCATTCGGCTGCGCATCGGCGAGCAGGTTCTCCAGGATTCCGAGCCCCTTGGGCAGATTGCGCTCCGAGCCGGTCAAGGTCACGTAGCAACGATCATCGCCGACGAACACATCGATGGCGAGGCCGAGCCTGAACAGGTCCTTCTTGAAGTCCGAGGGTGAGCGACCGGAGGTGCCCAGATAGGGCAAGTACTCCAAGGCCACTTCCAGGAGCGGATCGTGGTTGGTGCCCATCTCCAGGATGTACCTCAGGCTGAACAAGTCGTTGGTGGGGTTCTTCACCACGGCCAACGGGATCTTCCCGCGCAGCTGCCGATGCTCGATGGCCTTGGTGTAATCGATGAACTCCGGTTCGAGCGTGGCGCTCGGCATCTTCTCCCACTCCTTCCTCCATGCGCTCATTCCATCGCGCTTGATGTCAATGGGCGTGATCTTCGGCTTCGCCACATGGTGGGCGTCGCGCCGCTCGCCGGTGCGCTTGTACACGCCCACGTAATTGTCGATCAGGCGGGTCCTTGCGAAATCCATGACCTGCTGCTTCGTGATCCCGCGCATCCGCGCATGAAGGCCCACTTCATCCTTCCAATCCTTGCGCAGGATGAAGGCATCGGTCATGGCCGAGGCCCGCCTGCTGTTGCTCTCGTTCCAGTAGCGCACCTGCCGCTGCTCAAGGTCGGTCACCACGGCATCGATCAACCAATCGTCGAAATCACCGCGCTTCAGCCGTTCGATCTGCAAGAGCAGCAGGTTGCTCACCTCATCGAGCGACTGGCCAGCCTTCGCCTTGCCGAAGAGCCCGAACTCCGAGTAATCCGTTTGCACGGTCGATGTCGCTGAGGCCTCCAGCACCTGCTGGCTTTGCACGAGGCCCAGGTCGATCAGGCCAGCCTGACCATTGCTCAGGATGCCTTCGATCAGCGTGATCATTATCGGGTCAGCGGAATCATATCCATCAAAGCGCCACGCGAGCTGCACCCATTCCGCATCCGGCCCATGGACCTCGGCCATCTCAGGCCGCTGGCGCGGAGCGTCCACCTTGAAGGTGAATTCCGGCGTCTTGCCCCGCTCCCATCCTCCGAAGTGCTTATCCACCATGGCGATGGTGCGGTCGTAATCGATGTCGCCGGCCAGGATCACAGCCATGTTATTGGGCACGTACCATGCATCGAAGAAGGCATGGATCTTCTCCATGCTGGGGTTCTTCAGGTGCTCTCCCCTGCCAATGGTGGTCTGGGTGCCGTACGGATGCAAGGGATAGAGCAGCTCGTTCTTCTTGGCATAGGCCTGGCGCGCATCGTTGTCCTGCCCTTTATTGAACTCCTCGTACACGGTCTCCAATTCGGTGTGGAAGAGGCGCAGCACGCACTCCTGCATCCGTTCGCTCTCGATCGCCATCCACCGCTCCAGCTCGTCGCTCGGGATGTCGTTGATGTACACCGTGCGTTCCGTGCTGGTGTATGCATTGGTGCCGCGCGCGCCGAGCTTCTTGATCATCTTGTCGTACTCGTTGGGCACGGCGTAGGCCGCGGCGAGCGTGCTGAGGCTGTCGATGGCGCGGTAGATCCGCTCGCGCTCGCCCTCATCCCGCGACCAGCGCCTGCGCTCGTACGCATCGCTGATCTGCTTCAGCAACGCGCTCTCCTTGGCCCAATCGCTGGTGCCGATCCGGCTTGTTCCCTTGAAGAGCATATGCTCCAGGTAATGCGCGAGGCCCGTGGCATCCCCTGGATCGTTCTTGCTTCCGGCGCGCACGGCGATGTTGGTCTGCACGCGCGGCGCATCGGTATTGCGGCTCAGCCACACCTGGAGGCCGTTGTCGAGGGTGTAGATGCGCGCCTCGAGCGGATCGCCGGGGACACTCGTGTAGGCATACTTCTTCTGGGCGCTGGCGCCGAAGCCGATCAACGACGCGAGAAGCAGGTGACGGAATCGCATGAAGGGGAAGTTGGGGCGGTGAAGTTGTCGAAAAGGGCGGACCGCTGGCGCCCTACCCGTGCATGGTGGGCGCTTTCCCATAGCGGCGCACCACAGCAGCCTCGTAGGCGAGGAATTCCTTCCAGCGCAGGTCCACGTCCACGCGGCCGCCGTACTGCCGCGCGAAACCGATGAACGTTGCATAGTGGCCGGCCTCGCTTTCCATCAGCGCACGGTAGAATGCACGGAGCTCTTCATCCGGGCACTCCTCGGCGAGCAGCTTGAATCGCTCGCAGCTGCGCGCCTCGATCATGGCGCTGAAGAGCAAGCGATCCACCAGGCGCTCCTCACGCGAGCCGTCCTTGCGCACGAAGGCCATCAACTCATTCACGTAATCGTCCTTGCGCTCAGGGCCGAGCACCCAGCCGCGCGCATGGATGCGCTCCACGACTTGGCGGAAGTGGTCCAACTCCTCCTGCGCGATCCGCATCAGCTCAGCCACCAGAGCGCTGTTCTCCGGGTAGCGTGTGATCATGCTGATCGCATTGCTCGCTGCCTTTTGCTCGCACCAAGCGTGATCGATGAGCAACTGCGCGAGGTCGTTCTTCACGAGTTCCGCCCAGCGCGGGTCGGTGGGGAGTTGGAGGCCGAGCATGGCGCGAAGTAAGGGCGGGGGATGAAAGCGCGGAGCCCCGCATGCCGTGCGGGGCTCCGATCCCAGGGCGGCTACTTCGTGGTATCGCGGTGGCGGCGCTGCTTGCCGCGCTCTTCGCGCTGCGCATTCAGCGCTTCCCACTTCGCGAATTGCTCCGCGGTGAGGATGGCCTTCATCTCCGCTTGGTGCCTTTCGCGCTTGGCTTTCATCTCCGCGCGCATGGCTTCGCGCTTCGCTTCCTGCTGCGCGCGGCGTGCCTCTGCATCCTGGGCATGGGCCAGGTGGAGCGCATTCACCTTCGCCGCCTGCTCCGGGGTGAGTTCGAGCACCGTGGTCAGGCGCTCTGTACGAACCTTGGCCATTTCCTCAGGGTTCCTCTTCACCTTGTCCTGTGCTGAAAGCGATGCCGAGAAGAGCAGCACCGCAGCGATGATCGTGGTCCGCATGATCGTGTTGGTTTGCGGCTGTGACGCCTTCGCGTCAGCTTGGTTCAAACACCGGAGCGGCCGTTAACAGCGATTGGCATTCAGCCCTTCCAAACGAACTCTGCATCCGGGACATCCCAGGATTTCCCCGATCGGTCGCTAACGACCACCCCCACGCGGAACCGGGTGCCGACCGGCAGATTCGAGACCATCGCCTTCATCGATTCCGTCAGCGCGGGCTCCTTGCCAGTCAGCCCGGCATCTTTCCCCTGGCAATCCCTCACACAGAGGCGCAGCGAGACGATGCGGGCGCCGGGCACGCAGCCCACGAGGTCCACGGTCTTCACCGTGCTCCATTGCGCCGCAGTGATGTCACCGCCGGATTTGCCAGCGATGCGGATGGCGGGCGGGCCGCCATCGAGTGCAAGGGCGCGCGGCTGAGAAGGCGTTGCGAGGAGCACAGAAGCAAGAGCGAGCATGAGCGTGTTCATGGGATTGGGTTTGCCAGGAAATGCGAGCGCCGCGTTGAGGTAACGCGGCGCTCGGAGCGAAGGGCTGCAACGTTCAATCCCGCTTGCAGCGGATGCTCATGCCCACGTTGTTTCCGTGCTCACCGGGAGACACCCAAGCGCTGTCAGCATGGATCATGCGCCAATAAGAGAAGCTCTCATCGACCGATTCACTGGTCCAGAAGCTGGCCTCATTGCCCATGTTGAAGCTGCCGTTGGTGAAGTGCGCACCGCCCGGGCGTGCCGAGAATCCGATCTGATCGGTCGCGCCAAAGTTGGGCGCATTCCACAGGCCAGTGCCCTCTTGCAAGGTGCCCATCTCCTTCAATTTACCACCCGCCACTTCGGCCCCGCCGAGCACGGACTCGAGTCCATCCCAATCAGCCTGAGTGGGCACGTGCCAGCCGGCAGGGCACACGTTCCGGGGATCGCTCACCGTGTAGTGGTTATAGAGCTTCCCGAAGTTCGCCTCGTGCGCCGAGTTGTTATCGTAGTGCCGCCATGCGCCGGTGCTGAGGTTGTACCACTGCATGTTGTCCTGCACGTTGGGAATCGGATCGCCGTTGCGGTACCTGCTGGTGCGAAGATTGGAGCTCATCCATTCCTGACCTCCGAAACTGATGGTGCCATAGATATTGCCGTCCACATCCGTCACTGTGCCCGTTGCGACCTGGAAATCGCAGGCCTGCACCATTCCGAGGTTCATGTTCGGTGCTGTTATGGCAACCGTGATGGGATCCGCCCAGCTCACGCCGCCCAAATCTGCCGCAGCGATGGTGGCCGAACCTTGGCACGTGACGAAGCTGAAAAGGCCATTGTTGCAGAAGATCGGGCTGCCATTCACGAGCACATAGGCCGTAGCGGCCGGCAGGCCCTGGCAGTTGATCACGGTGCCAGTAACGGTGGATAGCACAGGTGAACTGATCGCCACGGGCGGTATCACGCCACCATTCGGGAATGGCCCGACTGTTTGGGTATGCACTACCTCCGAGCTGCCAGCGCACTGGAGAGAAACGGTCATGGTGAGCGGGGTGCTATTGATCACCATGCCGCCATAGTGCCCAGTGGTGCTTGTTTCGAAATCCGCGTAGCCATTCGAGTTCGCGAAGCGGACAACCGCGCCTTGCACCGGATTACCCTGGGTGTCGATTACTTGGCCTTGGATCGCGCTGCCACTGCCGGGCACGTCGAAGTTCCATATGCTGAAGTGCGGCACATCGGCCTCGTACTGTCCATTCACCAGATTCGCTTGGCCCTCGAAGGTCCAGTAGCCCAAGGCCAGATCGTAATGCCAGAGATCGATCGCAGGCGCGGCTGAAGCGGATTGCGACGGGGCCATCGGAAGGCGCACATTCGCCATGGCGCCGGGCGCCAGATCGAGTTTCGTGCCGCTGCCATCGGCAAGCTCAACGGCCACCATGCCGAAGGTGACCAAGGGCATGGCTTCACCGGACTTGGCGCCCAGCAGCATGCCGGGCATCTCATAGGAAACACCTTCGCTGGTAGGGTCGATGTAGTTGAGGAAGACCTGCACCGGTCCGGAGTAAGGCTGGCCATATCGCGTGAAACCGCCTGTGCCGAAGGCGATGCGCGCGCCTTCAAGCTCTACCGTGCCTCCTGTGCTGCTCTGCACCGTGCCGGCGAGGTTGCGCGCGAGCAGATGGATGCGCACCACGTTGCCGCCAGGCACAGGCAAGAAGGATCGTGAGCCGGTAAAGAAGCCTTGCTTGGAGACCCGCACGGAGCCCATCCGCTGATAGGCCCGGATGCCTTGCAGCACGAAGGCACCGTTCTCATCGGTCAAGGTGCTCTCATTCCCATAGCCCGCCTGGACCAGGGCATTCGCAACAGGAATGCCTCCTTCGTCCAGCACTTGGCCATATACCGTTACCGAGGTGGTGCCACCCATGTCGATGTGGTGCCGCGGCATCCCTGGCATCGCTGCATCCGGGCCTTCGCCGGTGAGGTCCTTGCGGCATGAGACCAGCGCGACAACTGCGATCAAGGCGAGGCTGAAAGCCTGTTTCATGGCAATGGGGGGTTTGGCGGAACGAATCTATCCATCTGGAACACGCAGAGGACGCGCCTCTGGTTGGGTGCGCTGCCCAGTTAATGAACGGCGGAGATGGTACAGGCTGGGGAAGGCGCGCCTATCCAACGAGTCGCCAACAGCTCTGACGAACATAACGGGCAGCGGATGCCTCAGGCGGCGCGTCAGGGCATGGATGCACCATCTTTCGAGCGAAACCGAACATCATGCTCAACGCCTTACGACCCCACTTGCTTTTGGCCACCCTTTGCCTCATCATCCCGCCTGCCGCAAGCGCCCAGCTCGCCGATCACCTCTACGGATTGCACAATCCGAGCAGCGGTGTGTTCCGCTTCGCGCGAATGGAGCTGGCCACCGGTGAGGTCACGGAACTGGAGCCGTTGCAGATCACAGGAGTTGGCAGCGCAGCCAGCAGTTGCGTCGATGTTGCGGCCGGGCGCTACCTCTTCAACACGGGGCAGCAGCTCTTCACGCT
Organism: Flavobacteriales bacterium; assembly: GCA_016712535.1. Taxonomy (NCBI): domain Bacteria; kingdom Pseudomonadati; phylum Bacteroidota; class Flavobacteriia; order Flavobacteriales; species Flavobacteriales bacterium. The sequence continues at coordinate 230,786 of JADJQW010000003.1, read as the reverse complement.
GGACCCGCTTAACCAGGCGCCAATGGTCTCGGTCAGCTACCCGTTGCCATCGAGCACCCGCTTCTATGGCATGGCGCACAACCCATGCGACGATGCGCTCTACGGCGTGCTGAATGCGGGCGTCGGCTACAACGTCTTCGCGCGTTACGATCGCGCCAGCAACACGTTCACGGAGCTGGTCGACCTCGGCGACGACTTCGGGTACAGCCTGGGTGGCATGAGCTACATCGACCCACAGGAGCAGCTTTACGGCCTTGAGCATGGAGGACGGATCCTCGGCATCGACATCATTGGCTCGGAGCTCATCTACGACACGCCCATCGTTAACCTATCCGGTGAGGTCTTCGGACATATCGCCTTCGATTGCGCGCTTGGCCGCGTCATCGGCACCTCGTACGGACAGACGCCGAAATCAGGCGCTGCGAAATGGGTGAGCATGGTCGACCCGCTCACGGGCATCGTCACGCACCTTGCGAGCATGTACACGCAGGACGCGCTGATGAAGCCTGCCCTCACAGGATCGTGCATCGACCAGAACGGCGGCGTCTTCTACTGGGGCGGCATGGATGCACAGTGGGTGGGCGCGAGCACGAGCAATGGCGAGATCACGTACAGCGCTACGGCCACCAGCCCGCAGACGCTTTACGCGGTGGAGCATTTCTCTGAATGCGAATGCACGACCACCGGGGTGGAAGAAGCGAACGAGCATTCTGGCCTCGCATACCCGAACCCTGCCGCACGCGCGATCACCTTGCTCGGCGCGCCTCCAGGCTCAGACCTGTCATGGTCAGATGCCTGCGGGCGAATCGTCCGAGTGCCGATGCGACGTACAGCGGACCGCGTCGACTGCGATGTTGCCGCACTAGCGCCAGGAGGCTACGTGGTGCGAGCCACGGCTGGACAATGGTGGCGCGTTCAGGTTATGGATGAGCACTAACTCAACCCGCTGATCACTCCGTTCGCGTCGATGGCTTCCAGCAGTTGTGGTCCAGACCAACATAGGCAGGATGCCGGTGCGACCGTCAGCTCAGGCCGCTGATCACGCCGTTGGCGTCGATGTCCATATGCTCGGCGGCGGGCACCTCGGGCAGACCGGGCATGCGCACGCAAGGGATCGTCCTTAGCTTCGTAATGTCCAATCCCCACGGTCATGCGCAGACGATCGGTGATACTGGCATTGCTGCTCAATGCATCAACCCAAGCCCAATCCCCCACGCTCGACTGGACGGAGACCATTCCCAATGTGACGACGCCCGGCGATTACCCATCCGTGGGATCGGCTGACGGATCCTCGGATGGCACGCTGTACATCAGCGGCGGATCGAACGGAGCCTTCAACATCGTAGGCGATACCCTCGTGGGGCAACACTACGTGGCTCGCTTCGATACATCTGGAACATTGCTGTGGGCGAGGACCGCGCTCACAGGCAAGGTCGCCGCCGCGGGGTCAGACGGGGTGTACGTGGCAAGCAAGTTCACCGGCACCCTGAACTTCGGCGGCACCACGCTCACGGCCACAGGATCGGATGCGATCATCGCTCGCTTAGATGTGAACGGCCAGCCGCTGTGGATCCGGCAGATGGGCGGCGCCGGCAGCGATGGTGCGACGGACATCGCCGTGGACGGTCTTGGGCGCGTGCATGTCAGCGGTTATTTCCAGGGCACTGCCGCCTTCGGCGCCACGAACCTCATCGCCACGCATGACAGCACCGGCTTCCTCGCCACCCTCGATGCGAACGGCAATTTCCTCTGGGCGGCGCGGGTGGGCGGCGTGAGCAATCCCCTGCCCTGGCAATCGAAGGCCGTCGCGATAGCGTGCGATGCCACCGGGAACACCTACGCGGCCGGTGTATTCGATGGCACGGGCACCTTTGGCTCATTGAACCTCACTGCCTTGCAGGCGGACGATGTGTTCCTGGCCCGTTTCGATGCGAGCGGCACCTGCACCTGGGTGCAGCAGATGGGCGGCGACGCCAATGCAGTGACCGGCTTGGGCCTGAACTCCGGCAGTGGCATTTACCTGTGCGGCATGTACACCAGTGCCACGGCCACCTTCGGGAGCACCACACTGCCGAACGCGAACACCGGGAATACGGACATCTTCCTCACCTACTGCGATGCCAGCGGTGCTCCGCAATGGGCCCAAAGGCTTGCCGTGAATACCCTTGGTGAAACTGCCTCCAGCCTCTCGGTGGACGCAGCTGGCAACGCATGGATCTGCGGAGATCAACTCGCGACTTCCGATTACGGCAGCATCACATTGGTAGGCAGCGGAATGTTCCTCACGGAAGTTGATCAGACCGGCGCGTTCCTGCAGGCCGCACGGCTCACATCGGCCTACGTAGCGACGCACACGCTCGGGCCGGAAGGCGGGCACTACGTGTTCGGACAATTCTTCACTGACTGGTTCGATGCCACGGATTCGACCTTGGTTGGTGGGCTGACACCGGCCTATGAAGGCTACCTGGCCCGTTACCATGAGAGCATCTCATTCCAGTGGCTCGCACGTTGCGGCGTTCATCGAGCCACGTACGATGGAATGTCGGACATCGCAGTGGATGATCTTGGCAACAGTTATGTCGGCGGTCACTTAAGCACCAGCGCGATCGTGTGCGACGATACACTCGTGGTGGGGATCGACAAAGTCGCGCTGATCGTGGGCGAGCGCGATCCATCGGGCGCATGCGTATGGACCCGTCTTATCCGGACCACCCAACCGTTCGGATTGAACACCGAAGCGCGCATCACCGGCATCGCTCGCGCGGCGAACGGCGACGTCGTGATCGCTGGCCATTTCCAAGGCATGCTCGACTTCGGTGGGGCCAGCCTGCAGACCCAAGACGGCAAGGACCTTTTCGTAGCTCGATACGACATGAACGGCAATCTGCTTTGGGCACATAGCGAGGGCAGCAGCGGGAATCAGGAAGCGACCAGCGTGGAGGTGGATGCCGCAGGGAACGTGATCGTGGTCGGCACGTTCACCGATGCGTTCACCATCGGCGGAACCACGCTCACCAGTGCTGGTCTGAGCGATGGCTTCATCGCGAAATACAACCCAGCGGGCACCAGCTTGTGGGCCCAGGCCTTCGGCGGAACCAGCTGGGATGCGGCCGGACGCGTGGCTTGTGACGCTGCGGGCAACATCCATGTCACCGGCCAGTACACCACCGCCTGCAGCTTCGGCCCCATCACGGTGAACGGCACCAGCGATCGCGACCTGTTCGTGGCGAAATACAATGGCGCCGGCACGCCTCAATGGGCACTGGGCAGCACCGGGTCAGCGTGGAAGGAAGGCGTGGATGTCGCCGTGGCTGCCTCGGGTCAGGTGATCTTCTGCGGATGGCATACAGGCATCACCACCGTGGGCGGCAGCACGCTCACAGGTGACCCTTCCAGCAATTACGCGGTGGTGGGCAGCATCAACTCCAACGGCAGCCTTCAATGGCTCAAGCAGTTCACTTCAACCCTGGGCAGCACGGGCGGCAGCCTGTCGATCCGTCCCGGTGGAGAATTGGTGCTGGCAGGTACGTTCTCCACCGACATCAACCTGGATGGCACCGTCGTAGCCGGTGGGATCGGCGTCATGGACCTGTTCATTGCCGGTCTGGAACCCACGGGTGACGTGGTCTGGTCGCAAACAGCCATCGCCACGAACGCGCTGGACGTGGTAGGTGGCGCGGTGGCCGCTGATGCTCAACACGTCTTTGTCGCAGGGGGCTTCGGCACTTATTCATTCGACCCCTCCTTCCCCGTGCCCGGCACGGTCACCTTCATGCCCGGCGACCCGTCTTCGCTGCGTTCGGCGCCGAACGCACTCGACGGCTTCATCGCGAAGTACACGATCCCCCAGTCCGTGGGCATCGCATCGCCCGATATGGGCTTCGCACTGGCCCTCTTCCCCAATCCGGTGGAGGATCTCCTCACCATCGCCTCTCCGATGCCGACCGACGGGAACGCCCCTATCGTCGTGCGCGACCTGTCAGGAAGGGAGGTGAAGGTGACGACCGAACGATCGGGCCGCATGATCAACGTGGATGCCGCTGGATTGGCGGATGGGGTCTATTCCATCACATTGCACACTGCACAGGGAACAGGCACGACCCGCTTCGTGAAGCGTTGAGCACCCGATCCCGCGTGCCCGTCCCTCTCAGCTCAACCCGCTGATCACGCCGTTGGCATCGATGTCCATGTGCTCGGCGGCGGGCACTTCCGGCAGACCGGGCATGCGCATGATCTCGCCGCAGATGGGCACTACGAAGCCGGCGCCGGCACTGATCTCGATGTCGCGCACGGTGATGCGGAAGCCGGTGGGCGCGGCGCGCAGCTCCTTGTTGTCGCTGAAGCTGTACTGCGTCTTGGCCATGCAGATGGGCACGTTGTTAAGCCCGAGCTTGTCGATGCGGCGCAATGCGGTCTCGGCATCGCCGCTGTAATCCACGCCATCGGCGCGGTAGATCTCCTTCGCGATGGTCGCGATCTTGTCCTTGATCGAGAGGTTCAGGTCATACAACGGCTTGAAGTCGCTCTTGCCTTCCTCGATCACGCGGAGCACAGCGGTCGCGAGATCGGTCATGCCGTCTCCGCCCTTCGCGAAGCCCTGCGCGAGCATCGCCTCGGCGCCACGTTCGGTGCAGTACGCCTTGACCATGTCGATCTCCTCGGGCGTGTCCGTGGGGAAGTGGTTGATGGCCACCACCGCCTTCACGCCGAACTTGGCGATGTTCTCGATGTGGCGGCCCAGGTTGGCGAGACCGGTCTTCAGCTTGTCGGGCGCGGCGGTGTTCACCTCCTTCACGTCAACCCCGCCGTGATAGCGCAGGGCGCGCACCGTGGCCACGATCACTGCGGCAGCCGGCTTCAGGCCCGCAGCGCGGCACTTGATGTCGAAGAACTTCTCGGCGCCCAGGTCAGCCCCGAAGCCCGCTTCAGTGACCACGTAGTCCCCGAGGCTCAGGCCCATCTTTGTGGCGAGGACGCTGTTCACCCCTTGCGCGATGTTGGCGAAGGGACCTCCATGCAGGATCGCCGGATTGCCTTCGAGCGTCTGCACCAGGTTCGGCTTGATGGCGTCCTTCAGCAGGATGGCCATGGCGGCCTCGGCCTTCAGGTCGCGGGCATACACCGGCGTGCGGTCCCAGCGCTGGCCCACATAGATGTCGCCGAGGCGCTTCTTAAGGTCCTCGAAAGAGGTGGCCAGGCACAGGATCGCCATCACCTCGCTCGCAGGCGTGATGTTGAATCCATCCTCGCGCGGCACTCCGCCGTTCACGCCGCCAAGCCCGATGGTGATCTTCCGCAGGGCGCGGTCGTTCATGTCCATCACGCGTTTCCAGGCGATGGTGCGCGGGTCGATGCCCAGGGATCGCTTGCGGTTCTGCAGGTTGTTGTCGATGAGCGCCGCGAGAAGGTTGTTGGCCTTCTCGATGGCGCTGAAGTCTCCGGTGAAGTGGAGGTTGATGTCCTCCATGGGCACCACTTGCGCATAACCGCCGCCGGCGGCGCCGCCCTTCATGCCGAAGACCGGACCGAGCGAAGGCTCGCGCAGCACCACCACGCTCTTCTTGCCGAGCTTGCTCAGCCCTTCGTGCAGGCCGATGCTGGTGGTGGTCTTTCCCTCTCCTGCGGGTGTCGGGCTCACCGCGGTGACGAGGATGAGCTTGCTCTTCGCGAGCCTCTTCTCGTCGATGAGGTTGATGGGGAGCTTCGCCTTGGTGCGGCCGTAGGGCTCGATCACTTCCGGGTCGATCCCGAGGTTCTTCGCGATCTCAGCGATTGGCTTCATCCGCGCGGCTTGCGCGATCTCGAGGTCGGTGGGGAAGGGCATGGGGAAGACTGGAAGTTGCTCCTTCGTTCCGCTCGGAGTGACCGTGTGAAGGAGGTATGAAATGAATCGGGACCGGTCGAAGATCGCAATCGCCCTCACTCGTGCAACTGCACCCCGAATCCCGCGCTCTGAAGATCTACCCAGAAGCCCGGATAGCTCTTGGTCACCACCTGCGGATCACTGATGATGATGGTGCCGAGTTTCAACGCCAAAGGCGCAAGAGCCAACGCCATGCGGTGATCGTGGTCGGGGTCGAAAGGCGCGTCCACCGGATGTGTGATGCCCTCCTTCACCGCGAACGCGCCATCGGCGAAGGCGGCGTCACCTCCCATGCGTTGGATCGCATCGGCCACGGCTTGCAGGCGATCGGTCTCCTTCACGCGAAGGTTGTCGAGGCCGGTGAGCACCGCAGGCTGGCCCAGCGCGGCCAAGGTGAAGGCCAGCGGCTGGAAAAGATCGGGCACCTGCTTCAGGTTGCGCGGGAGCTCCTCCCATGTGCCGGGTGATGCGCGATGGCTGATTCGCGCGCCTGCATCGGTGAATTGGGTTTCCACCCACGGCGCCCAGAGCTGTTGCGCCTCGCGATCGCCTTGCATGGTGTCGTCGGTGAGGCCTTGCAGCACGAGCTCGCTGCCGGGACAGAGCGAGACGATCTCGCACCAGAATGCAGCGCTGCTCCAATCCGGCGGCACGGTGATCGGCGCGGGGATGTAATCACCGGGGTCCACGCGCACGCCATCGAGCTCCAGCCGCGGATAGACGCCGAAGTGCGCGAGCATCTTGAGCGTCATGTGCACGAAGGGCTCGCTCAGCCGCGTACCGGTCCAGCGCAGGGTGAGGCCCTCGTGCATGCGCGGCGCGATCATGAGCAGGGCGCTCAGGTATTGGCTGCTGATGGGGGAGTCGAAGCGCACCTCTCCGCCTTTCAATGCCCGGCCGCGCACGCGGAAACCCTCGGGCACGCGCTCGATGTCGGCGCCGAGCCGCTGCAGCGCATGTACCAGATCATCGTGCGGCCGTTCGAGCAATCGCGGGATGCCGGTGAGCACGTGCTCTTCCCCTTCGCGCACGCTGGCCCAAGCGAGCAGGAAGCGGAAGGTGGTTCCGCCTGCCCCGCAGTCCATCACTACGGGTCCCTCGCTGAGCAATTCGCGCATCACCCGCGTGTCGTCGCCGTCACTTAAGCCGCTCACCAGGTCCAGGTCTCCGCAAAGCGAAGCCATGAGCAAAGCGCGGTTGCTGATGCTCTTGCTGCGGGGCAGGGCGATGCGGGCGCGGATGGTCGCGGATGGGCTTGTGATGGTAATGGAAGGCATCGGCGGCAAAGTTGGACCTCAGCCCCGGACCAGCAGCCGGTAGTGCTCCAGCGCTTCGTGCACCTGCGCGGCAGTGATCGCCGCATCGACCTGCGCGCTGCCTATGCCCGTGAGCAGCGTGAAGTGGAACTGACCGCCGGAGTTCTTCTTGTCGTTGCGCATGAGCTCGATGATGCGGTGGTGCTCATCGCCCTGCAAGGCGAAAGGCCTGTAAAGCGAGAGCAGGTGCGCGGCGATCCGGTCGTTGTCCGCGCGCGGCAGCAGGCCCTGCCGCCAGCTGAGCCAGGCCTCGCAGATCATGCCCATGGCAACGGCTTCGCCGTGCAGCAGCGCACGCTGCGGGCTCTCCCAGGAGTATGCCTCGATCCCGTGCCCGATGGTATGCCCGAAGTTCAACAGCTTGCGCATTCCGCCCTCGCGGGGATCCTCTTTCACCACTTCGGCCTTGATGGCCGCGCTGCGCTCCACCAGCGGCGTGAGCGCATGCAGGTCGTGCAACGGCGCTTCGCGCAGCGCTTCGTAGTGGGATGCATCGCGCACGAGGCCGTGCTTGATCATCTCGGCCACGCCATTGAGCAGCTCGCGTTTGCCCAAGCTCTTCAGGAAGGGCACGTGCACATACACGCCCATGGGATCATGGAACACGCCCACCACGTTCTTCACGCCGCCGAGGTCGATGCCCGCCTTGCCGCCGATGGCCGCGTCGACCATGCCCATGAGCGTGGTGGGCACATGCATGCATCGGATGCCGCGCTTGTACGCGCCAGCGATGAAGCCACCGAGATCGGTGACCACGCCGCCGCCCAGGCAGATCAGCAACGCCTCGCGATCGGCAGCGCGCGCGGTGAGGTGCTGCCAGATGTCCTGGCACACGGCCAAGCCCTTGCTCGCTTCCCCTGCCGGCACGCCGATGGTCTCCGCTTCGCGCAGGCGCGGCGAATGGGCCAGCAGTTCCGGCAAGCAGTGCCGAAGGGTGTTCTCATCGCCCAGGATGAAATGCGCGCTGGCCTCAGCCTCCTTCACATCTTGGTCGAGGGCGCGCAAGGCACCAGCGCCAAGCGCCACCGGATGGCGCCCGGCATCCATGACAATTGCTTCCACGCGCTTCGGGACCATCTCTACTTTTGGCCGCCCTTCAGCAAAGCCTTCCGGCCAAAGGAACGAAGGAAGCCCTCATGCCGTCCACGGCCCCTGCGCCTCCCATCTCGGTCCCCGATCTCGGCGATACGCGCATCGCGTTCCGTCAGTACACCGATCGCGGCCTGCTTCGCGCCTACTGGCTCTTCCGCATCATCGGCATCCCCTGGCTCAACGCCACCGGACGCGTGCTCACGCAAGCAGCCCTTGCGCTGCGCCTTCCGATCGGTTGGGCGGTGAAGGCCACGCTCTTCAAGCACTTCTGCGGTGGGGAGACCATCGATGAGAGCCTGCTCACCGCGCAGAAGCTCGGCGATGTGGGCGTCGGCACCATCCTCGATTACAGCGTGGAAGGCCAGGAGGACGACGATTCATTGGATCATACTTGCGACGAGATCCTGCTCACCATCGCGGCGGCCAAGCAGCGCACGGACATTCCCTTCAGCGTATTCAAGGTCACAGGCCTATCGCCCACGGCGCTGTTGGAGAAGATCAGCAGAAACGACGCGCTCAGTGCGGATGATGCGCACGAATGGCAGCTGGTGCAAGGACGGGTGGAACGGATCTGCCAAGCCGCGCACGATGCGGGCATCCCCGTGCTCATCGATGCCGAGGACAGCTGGTACCAGCCCGCGATTGATGCACTGGCCACGCGCATGATGGAGCGCTTCAATAAGGAGAGCGCCATCGTGTTCAACACCATCCAGCTCTACCGCCACGACCGGCTCGCCTTCCTGAAAGCCTCCTTCGCCGCTGCCGAGAAAGGCGACTACCACCTCGGCGTTAAACTGGTGCGCGGCGCCTACATGGAGAAGGAGCGTGACCGCGCGGCGGAAAAGGGCTACCCCTCTCCCATCCATGCCGACAGGGCCGCAGTGGACCGCGACTACGATGAGGCCTTGCGCTTCTGCGTGGCGCACATCGATCGCATGGCCGTGATGGCCGGCACCCACAATGAGCAGAGTTCCCTGTTGCTCGCGCGGCTCCTTGAAGAGCATGGCATCGCGCGCCACGACCGCCGCGTATGGTTCGCGCAGCTGCTAGGCATGAGCGACAACATCAGCTACAACCTGGCCGAAGCCGGCTACAAGGTGGCCAAGTACGTTCCCTACGGTCCGGTGCGCGCCGTGCTGCCCTACCTGATCCGCCGCGCGCAGGAGAACACCAGCGTGGCCGGGCAGATGGGAAGAGAGCTGAGGCTGATCGTGGCCGAAAGGAAGCGCAGGATGAAGGGCTGATGCCCGCCCTGTTCGCTCTCATCTGAACTGCAGCTCATACAGCTTCCTGTACGCGCCTTCCTGCGCCAGCAGCTCCTGGTGCGTGCCCTGCTCGATGATGCGGCCCTTATCGAGCACAAGGATGCGGTCAGCGTGCTGCACCGTGCTGAGCCGATGGGCGATCACGATGCTGGTGCGACCGCTGGTGATGCGCTCGGTGGCCTGCTGGATCAATTGCTCGCTGAGGCTGTCCACGCTGCTCGTGGCTTCATCGAGCACGAGCACGGCGGGCTTATGCACCGCCGCGCGGATGAAGGCGAGCAACTGGCGCTGGCCGGTGCTGAGGATGCCGCCGCGCTCGCCCACTTCGGTGTCGTAGCCCTTGGGCAGTTTCAGGATGAAGTCGTGCGCGCCCACTTCCTGCGCGGCCATGATCACCTCCGCACGGGTGATGGCCGGATCGCTCAGCGTGATGTTGTTGTGGATGGTATCGCTGAAGAGGAAGACATCCTGCAGCACCACGCTGATGGCGCGCCGCAATTCGCTCAGCTTGTATTCGCGGATGTCAGCGCCATCGAGATAAACGGCGCCCTTCTGATAATCGTAGGCACGGCTCAGCACGTTCACGATGCTGCTCTTTCCGCTGCCGGTGGCGCCCACGAGCGCGATCATCTGGCCCGCCTTCGCCTCGAAGCTGATATCGCGCAGCGCCCAATGCTCTTCTTCAGCCGAAGCCTCATCGGTGTAGGCGAACCACATCCCATCGAAGCGGATGTCGCCGCGCAGTCCGTCGACGCTCAAGGCCCCCTCGTCCGATAGGCCGGCATCCGTATCGAGCACCTTCATCACGCGCTCGCTGCCCACCATGCCCATCTGGAGCACATTGAAGCGGTCGGCCAGCTGGCGGATGGGCCGGAAGAGCATGTTGATGAAGAGGATATAGGCGAAGACATCACCAAGCGTGGCGAAGCCAGCCAGCACATCCTTCACGCCCCACCACACGAGGAAGCCGAGCGAGATGGCGCTGAGGATCTCGACAACCGGGAAGAAGATGCTGTAGGCGAGCACGCTGCGGATATGCGCCGCACGGTGCTCTTTGTTGATGGCCTTGAACTTCTCGTACTCCTGCTGCTCTCGCCCGAAGACCTGCACCACCGCCATGCCCTGTATGTGCTCCTGCACGAAGGTGTTGAGCCGCGCCACCTGCGTACGCACATCCTGGAAGCTCTTCTGGATGCTGTTCTTGAAGATGTTGGTGCTCCAGAGCAGCAAAGGGATGGGCACCATGCTGAGCAGCGCGAGCTTCCAGTTCACCACGAACATCACGGCCACCACCACGACGAGCTTCAGGATATCGCCCATGATCATGAGCAGCCCCTGGGAGAAGATGTCGTCGATGGTCTCGATGTCGCTGATCACGCGCGTCACCAGCTGGCCGATGGGCGTGCGGTCGAACCAGCGGAGCTTGTTTCCGATGATGCGGGCATAGAGCTTCTGCCGAAGATCGAAGGTGACGGCCTGCCCCAGCCAGGCGGTCCAGTAGGCCTGGTAGAACTGCACGATGGTCTCGATCACGAGCAGGGCCATCACCACGAGGGTCACGATCCACAGGCCGCGTGCATCGCCGGTAAGGGCGTAGTCATCGATCATGTCGCCCATGAGGAGCGGGCGCACCACGCCGAGCACCGCCAGGAAGATGGTGAGGGCGAACGTGGTCCAGAACAGCGCGCGGTAGGGCTGCGTGAACGCGAACACGCGCCCGAAGAGCTTGCGGTCGAATGCCTTGCCTTGTGCGGTGGAGCTCATCCCTGAAGTGGGCCGCGAAGATGGCTCGGCAGGAAGGGATACACGACATGCTCGAGGTAAAGCCCGCAGGCCGGCGCGCTCCGCCCGGCCTCATGCCTGTCCTTGGCGGCAAGCACCTCGGCCATGTGGCTGGCTGGCTGCTGGCCCTTGCCGATGCGCATGCTGGTGCCCACGATGGCGCGCACCATGTTGCGCAGGAAGCGATCGGCCTTGATGCGGAACACGTACCCGTTCGGTGCTTCGGCCCACACGGCTTCACGCACGTCGCAGATGCTGGTCCTCACATCGGTGCCCACCTTCTGGAAGCTGCTGAAGTCGCGCGTGCCGATGAGGGCCTTGCATCCTTCGTTCATCGCCGCCACATCAAGGGCGGGCCTCAGCTGGTGCGAAAGGTCCGTGAGGAAGGGATCCTTCTCCCGGTGGATCCGGTAGCAATAGCCGCGCTCCGTGGCGCTGAAGCGGGCATGCGCATCGTCGGGCACGGCGATCACGCGCTTCACGGCGATGTCGTCCGGCAGCAAGCTGTTCAGGCTGTACATGAAGCGATCATCCAGCGGCGCGTCGCTGGGCCCGTCGAAGTGCAGGAAGAACTGCGTGGCATGCACGCCGGTGTCGGTGCGGCCGCAACCGACCGCGTTCACCTTGTGCCGATGCAGCGCGAATTGCAGCGCGCGCTCAACTTCCGCCTGCACGCTGGGCGCGTCGGGCTGCCGTTGCCATCCGCGATAGGCCGTGCCGCAGAAAGCGATCTCGAGGAAATAGCGCGGGAGGATCTCCATGCAGGGCGGGGCGAAGGTATTTTCACGCTACTGCTTGAATGAGTCGAGGGTGGAGGGTTGAAGGTTGAGCTCGCCCACGTCAACCCTCAACCTGCCTTCGCTTCAACCTCCAACCTTCAGCCATCTTCGCCCCATGCCCCGCATCGGCCTGCTCTCCGACACCCACGGCTGGCTCGATCCGCGACTTCAGGATCACTTCGCCGAATGCGATGAGATCTGGCACGCCGGCGATATCGGCGATCTCAGCGTGACCGATGAACTGGCGAAGCGGAAGCCCCTGCGCGCGGTATGGGGCAACATCGACGATGTGAAGGCGCGTTCGACGTTTCCAGAGCACCAACGTTTCACGCTGGGCGGCGCGCGCGTCTGGATCACGCACATCGGCGGGCGCCCGCCGCGCTACGACCGTGCGGTGATCGACGAGCTGCGCCGCGACCCGCCGGACCTCTTCATCTGCGGGCATTCGCACATCCTGCTCGTGCAATTCGACCCCAAGCTGAATTGCCTTTACATGAACCCCGGTGCCGCTGGCCGGCATGGATGGCATACCATGAGAACGGCCATGCGCTTCACCCTCGAAGGCGGGAAACCGAAGGACCTGGAAGTGATCGAATTGGGGAAGCGCGGCGCAGCTTGATGTTCAGCGCAGCATGCTGAAGTGCCCACGGTACTCCTTCGCGTAGGCGCCCCACTCCTTCACGCGCGCCCAGAAAACGAACACGCTCGAGCTATACCCCGAGCCATCCCAGCCCTGCTCAGGATCATTGGTGCGGAAGACCTCGTTGCCCCAGCGGTCCCATATGGCCAGCTCATACTCGCGCGCACCCACCACGCTCGGGCGCCAGGCCTCGTTCTTCCCGTCGCCATCGGGCGTGAAGGCGGTCGGCGCATAGAAGAAATGGCCGCTCACGATCACCAGGCGCGCGGTGCTGTCCATGCAGCCATGCTCGGTGGTCACGATCTGCGTGATGGTGTACTGGCCGGGATCGGCGAAGGAGTGCGCGAAGGCTGAATCCGTCACTTCTTCACCTTCAATGGCGTAGAGCCACTCTGCAGCGAGCGAGCTGTAATCGGCGACCTCGATGCGGGGATCCATGATGCTCACCTCATCGGGCAGCGCCGTGAAGGCCGCAACGGGCTTCGGGAACACCTCGACCGCACCGGGCTTGTTGCGCGTAACGGTGGCCACGCAGCCGGTGCTGGTGCTGGCCGTGAGCGAGACCGAATAGCGCCCGGGATCCTGATAGATGTGCACGAGGGCTTCTGCCGTGGCGGTCGTTCCATCGCCGAGGTTCCAGAGCAAGGAATACGGTGTGGCGGCGGTGACCAATGCGTTGAACGGGAATTCCGCGCCCACGCAGGCCAGCGATCCATTGGTGAAATCGACCGTAGGCATCGGGAATACCGTCACCGAATCGGTGTAGCTCGCGGTGCAGCCGAACTCGGTCATGGTCAGCGTCACCGGGTAAGTGCCCACCTCCGGGAAGATGCCTTGCACGTTGAGGCTCGTTGATGCGTTCGGGAATCCGCTCAGGCCAAGATCCCAAGCAACGGTCGCGCTGCCTTGCGATCCGCTGGCATTCAGCAATGCCACTTCACCGGGACACCGGATCGGCGGGCGCAGGAAGAAGACCGGCGGTGGCAAATGGGCATCGAAGACACGGATGGCCGTATCGGCGCAAACGGGGCCATTCTGCGCGATCAGCGTCACGGCGTGGTAGCCAGGCACCCCATAGATCCAGGATGGCGACTCCTGCGAGCTGACATCCGCCGCAGTCCCTGGCTCACCGAAGTCCCATTGGTAGCTCGCGGCATCGACGCTCTCGTTGGCGAACGTGAAGCCGAGCGTATCGCAGAAGCTGTCCTGCTCAGCGAAGGCGGCGACCGGTTGCGGGTGCACTTGCAGGTTGGCGCTGAAGGTGCCGCTGCAGCCGAACTCGCTCACGGTAACGGTGACCTGTTGCGCGCCGATGGGCTCGAACTGCACGGTCGGCGCAATGCTCTGCGCGGTCTGGGGTGATGCGCCTGGGCCGAAGCTCCATTCGATGGTGGGCGCTATGCCGATGTTGCCCGCAAGGAGGAAATAGATTTCCTGCGGCCCGCACAATGGGGGCGGCACCGTGAAGGTGGGCTGAAGCGAAGGTGCTACGAGATAGTCGGCAACCGTGGTATCGGCGCAGGGAGCGCCCGGATTCGCGATCAACGTGACCGAGTAGGTGCCTGGCGCCGGATAGGTATAGCTCGGTTGCTGCGCGGTGCTCACATCAAGGGTGGTCGAGGGATCGCCGAAATCCCAAAGCCAGAACTGCCCGCCGATGCTCTGGTTGCTGAACGCCTGCGTGAGCGAGCAGGCTTGTCCAGGGCCTTGCGCAGCGATGATCGCGCTCACCGCCGCATTGCAAGGCACCACGCGGAACATGAAGTCGCGGCGGGAAATGCCCAAGAGGCTGCCATCGCGGAATTCGCTCACGCATACGCCGACCGTGAAGGTTCCTTGCAGCGTCGGGTGCACCGTTAGGACCCCGGTGGCGGGATCGATGGCGATGGGCGGCGCGCTGTTGATCGGATTGGCGCCGGAGTAACCGGCAGCCCAACTCACCGGATCGTAGGGCGGTGGTCCGGCCAGAGGAGCGGGATTGATATTATCGGCGCCTTGGAAAGGTGAGCAGAGCCCGTACACGAGCTGATCCCCATCGGGGTCGGTGGCGCTGTGGTCGAAGCTCATGTCCTGATCGAGGCACAGCGCGATGGGCGGATAGTCGTTGAAGCGCGGTGAGCTGTTCACATTGCTCGGCGGACCTGGGATCGAAATGGTGCAGGTAAGGCCCTGCTGGCCCGACAGGTTCACCATGGCCGGCGTGCGGCAGCAGCGCTGATAGCTGATCGTGTAGCCCCCTGGCGTAGGAGGAAGCGTGAATGTGTGGATGTAAACGGTGGTGCGGACGCATACGCTCGGGGGCGCCGTGAGGCAGGGGTCGTTGAGCGTGACCGGCACTACGGTCTCCCCCGGATCCGAAACGACGACATCGGTGAACAAGGCCCCATTGGCCGTGAACACCGCGATCTGCGCGCTGGCATCGAATGCCGTGTTATTGGTGTTGTCGGGGCCGCAATCGCGATAGAGCCGCAAGGTGACCTGATACTGGTTCCCGCCGAGGTGGTCGTAGTACATATCCCCGCCGATGATGTGCGTTGCCCATGCTGAACCGGCCATAGCGCATGCCAGAGCGCTGGTAGCGAATCGGTGCAGGGTGCGCATCATGGGATTCAGTTCACCATCAACGCAAAATCGTCACATGGCCGCTGTACTCGCGATCGTCGCTCAGGTACAGGACGTAGTAGTAGGTGCCATCTGGAACACCATCACCGCGCCATGTGTTCTTGTAGTTCAGCGTATCGTAAACCTTGTTGCCCCAGCGGGAATAGATGGTGAGCTCATTCGGGTAGTACTGCACATTGCTGATCTCGAAGAACTCATTGGCGCCATCGCCATTCGGGCTGAAGACGTTCGGGATCACGATGGGCCCGCCGAGCACCTCGTACATCATGCTAGCCTGGTCGCTGCATCCATCGGCTGTGGTGATGGTGAGCACCACCTCATAGTTGCCGGGCCAGCCGCCATTCCAATTCGCGATGGGGTCGGATGGCGCGAACACGCTGCCTTGCATGGCCCAATTCCAGTTGGTGATCACACCGCCATTGGGCGAGCTGGTATCGGTGAACACCACCGAGGTGCCGATCTGCTGGGGAGGCAACGGGTCGGCGATGAAGCTCGCGTCCGGGAGGCCATAATTCACCACATTGTCCGTGTAGAAGCCCGTGCATCCGTTCTGGGCCACGATCACCGTGACCTCGTGCGTTCCGGGCCCTGGGAACTGAACGGTAACGATGCTGTCCGTACTGGTCTCCGGCACGCTTCCGCTGCCCAGCTGCCAAAGGATGCTGGCACCCGCGTTGAAATCGCCTTCCGCCACCAGTGTTACGGGGTCATTGCCGCAGAAGGGCGGCGGCGGAATGATCACCGGCGATGGCGCCAAGTACAAGTCGTAGTTCACCACGATGGTATCAGCGCAAGTGGTTCCCGGATTCGCGATCAGGGTCACCGCATAGGTCCCTGGCCCGCTATAGCTCCAAACCGGATTCTGTTCCGTGCTGGTATCGAGGTCGCTGTTCGGATCGCCGAAGTCCCATTGGAATTCAGTGGCGCCAACACTGTTGTTCACGAACTGCACGCTCAAGCCTTGGCAGAACTCTGTCTGCTCCTGGATCGCAGACACCACCGTAGCATCGCAGGCCACCACTTTGAAAAGGAAATCGCGCCTGGTCTCGGTGAGCAGCTCACCGTTCCTGAACTCCTGCACGCGCACCCCAACGTTGAAGACGCCCTGCAGCGTAGGCGTAAGAGTGAGCAAGCCTGTAACCGGATCGATGGTGATGGCCGGGTCCGAATCGATCTGGTAGTTCTCATCGTAGCCCGCATCCCAAGGCACCGGATCGTAGGGCGGCGGGGCAGGCGGATTGGGTTGAGGTGCCCCGGCGGTTGCGCCATTCAATGGGTTGGCCAGCGAATACACGAGCGAATCGCCATCGGGATCGCTGGCGCTGTGGTCGAACGCGAGCGGCAGGTTGAGGCACAAGGCCACGGGAGGCAGCTGGTTGAAGCGCGGTGAACTGTTCACCGGCACGCTCGATCCGGGTATCCGGGTGGTCACGGTGATGCCGAGATCACCGGGACCGATCAGGTTCTCGATGATGCCCGTCCGGCAGCACCGCTGGTACGTGAGTATGTATCCGTTATCCGTCAGCGGCAGGTTGAAGGTCCCCGTGTACGAGGTGGACTCGATGCAGACATTCGGGGGCAAGGTGAGGCACGGAGATTCCAAGACAACGGGCACGACGGTGGCGCCCGGGAAAGAAAGCTGTTGGACTTGGAGCAACGAGAAATTCACCCCGTCGAACACCCCGATCGCGGCCTGCGCATCAAAGTCAACGGTCGCATCGCAATTGCGGTAGAGCTTCAGCGTCACGTTGTAGAGCCCACCGCCAAGATGGTCGTAGTACAATTCGCCGCCGATGATGTGGGTGGCGTTCACAGTGGGAGCTGCGAATAAGGCTAAGACCAGAACGCTAAGGAATCGATTCATGTTCATTCGACAGGTTCAGGGCCGCCGGGGTTGCCTGCCGGAGCTTGACCGGTGGTGAAGGTAGCGGAAGCCGTCCAAAGCTCAGCCCACGCATCCTCATCGAGCGGCTCAAAACGGCCATCGGTGCACGAAAGCATCTCAGCGATGCGAAGCTGCTCCGGATAAGGGGCCTGGTTCACCGCATGCCGCACCAGTCGACTGCCCACTCGCTGGACCTCCACGAAGTCCCGTGGCCCGTCGATCCGGTAGTAGTGCGCACCGCCCACCAGCTTCCTGAAGGCGGGGAAGCCCCAGAGGCCGATCCTATCTTCCGCCGCCATGGAGCATTTCCTTGATCGTTTAGCAGGCTTGCTCCTGGAGCACCATCACCGCGAATTGGATAGGGTGCTGGTCGTGCTTCCCAGCCGAAGGTCCGCCTTGCACCTGCGAAAGTACCTGGCCAAAAGGTCCGGCCACGCCCTTTGGAGCCCCGAAATGCTCGATCCGGGCGCTTTCCTGGAGCGCGTATCGGGCTGGCGGAAGGGCAAACCGGCTGACCTGCTGCTGGCGTTGCATCGTTGCCATCAGGAACTGGCCGGACCTTCTGCCCAGTCCTTGGTCGAATTCCTGGAGTGGGCGCCCACTACCCTGCGAGACTTCAGCGAGATCGATAACCACTTGCTCGACCTGGGAGACTTCTACCGCGATCTGCGCAACTATCATGAAATCGAGGAATGGAGCCTGCGCACAACTGAACCACTCTCCGAATCGCAGCAGCAAGCGGTGCAGCGCTGGGCCGAGACCAGAGAACTGCATCTGCGATTCGCCGAAGCCATGGCCGAACGCGGCTTGGGTACCGCAGGAACCATCGGGCGCGAAGCCGAGCGCAAGGCCAACATGCCCGATTGGCAATCGCCATGGGACATGGTGTGGGCCGCCGGCCTGAATGCCTTGGAGCCATCGCTGAAGTCGGTGCTCCGATCACTTCGAGAACGCAGCAAGCTTCGCGTCTGCTGGGATGCGGACACCTTCTATCTCGACAATAGCGACCATGAAGCGGGGCGATTCCTGCGTGAATCGATCAAGGCCTTGGGCCAAGGCGAAATCAGCGTTTCCGAAACGATCACAGGCGGAAACCGGAACGTGCAGCTCGTGTCCCTGCCGGATCGCATGGCCATGTGCCGATATGCGGCGCATTGGGCCGCGCAACTGCCGCCCCATGAACGAGACCAAGCCGCGGTCGTGCTCGCCGATGAGCAACTGCTGCTCCCCTTGCTTCAAGCGATGCCCAGCGACATCGGCCCCATGAACGTCTCCATGGGCGTGCCCGTGCAAGCACTCCCCTTGCACGGCCTTGCCGATCGATTCCTCCGGTACCACTTGCAAGCCGGTGGCCGTGTGCGAACCGATGAACTTACAGCCCTGCTCAACCATCCGTTGCTTCACCAAGGTGAAGCAACCAGCCGATTGGCGGCAGCGTTGACCAAGGACGGATGGCCGAGCCTGGATGCCTCACAAGCCCATGCCACGCTGCAAGAGTCCAGGCTCCCGGAAGCGGCGCTTGCTGCACTCAGTCCCACTTCGAAGGATCCTGATGCGCTTCTTCAGGCGTTATTCCGCTGGGTTGCCGCTGTCCGGCCAGATGACGCCTTGGCACGTGAGCAGGCCTACCACATGGCGGTGCTCCAGCGCGAGCTGCGCCTGGCCATGCAGCGCAACGAGGCGAATACCGCCACGCCAAGGGACATCATCACGGCCCGGGAAAGATTGATCGGTCAGGCGCGCATCAGCTTCTTCGGCGAGCCGTTGCGCGGCCTGCAAGTCCTAGGTGTGCTTGAGACTCGCGCGCTGTCATTCAAGCACGTGCTGCTCGTCGGAGCATCGGAGGGCATCCTGATCGGCCAGGACGGAACCCAGAGCTGGATTCCCTTTGACCTCAGGCGCCATTTCAAGCTCCCTTTGCGCGCGGATTCCGAAGCGGTCTCCTCGTATCATGTGCATCGGCTGCTGCAAGGTTCGGAGCATTTCATCATGGCCCATGCCCCGGCACCCGATGGCAGCGGATCCCCAGCGCGCTTCATGGAGCAATGGGAGCATGAATTCGGTGCTTCTTCGCGTATAAGCCTTTCCCGCAGGGTCGCCGCTGCGGGAACGCGATCGCATGCGAGGCCTGAACCCATCATCCGGAAGGATGCCAGGGTCATCGAACGCATCCAAGCGCTGATCGCCAGAGGTATCTCGCCCACGGCAATGGCCACCTGGCTGAGGTGCCCCATGGATTTCCACGCGAAGTACATCCTTGGGATCAACGAGCAGAAAGAAGTCGACATCGGGTTCGGTGATGATGTACTGGGCACAGCCGTTCATCATGCTGCCGAACGCATCTACAGTGGCTGGCTGGGTATCCCGTTGAGCCGGGAGCGGCTATTGGAGGCCGCACAGGGCGCTGATGAGCATGTGCGCACTGCCCTGGCCCGGTATTACCCGTTGGAAATGATCGAATCCGGCAGCTCGATGCTCCGCAGTTCCATGGCCGCTGCAGCCTTGCGCAGGGTGCTGCGTGCAGAAGCCGACCGGGCAGCGCTCGAAAGGACAATCCCTGTGGCGGTGGAGCACGAGATGAGCGCGGAACTGAGACCTGGCACCCGCATCAGGGGCATGGCCGACCGATTGGAGCGACGGGACGGCGTCCTCTGCGTGCTAGACATCAAGACTGGATCCTTTCATCATTCGAAAATACAGATGAAGGAACTGAGCCGAGGGCAGCTCTCGGCAGGGAAGCAACAAGCACTGCAGCTAATGATCTACGCTTCCTTGGCGCTTCATGGCGATGAATCGATCGACTCGGTGCAAGCGGGCATCATCCCATTGCGCCACAGTTCCCTGACCGATGCCGCTTGGCTGGACCTCGAAGGCAGCACCCTCATCAATCGAGCTCAGCTGACCAGGATCGATGACCTGCTCCTTGAACTGATCAAGGAGATGCTCGACCCGGACATACCCATCTCGCATGACCCCTCCAGCTCCTACTGCCACTGCTGCATAACCTGAGCAAAGAAACAGGGGGCCGAAGCCCCCTGTTCCCTCAGAATCCGATTGAGCGGACTACCGGTAAACGATCTTGTGCGTCGAGGTTTCCCCGTTGCGCTTAATCTTCAGATAGTAGACGCCGTTGCTCATGCTGGTGAGGTCCATCTCCTTACGGTAGGTTCCCTCGAAGTTGCGAAGCATGTCGTTGAAGACAACCTGGCCCAAGGCATTGACCACCTCAATCGTCACATCCGTCGCCGAGCCGACCGAGAAGGAGAAGGTGAACTGGCCATTGTTGGGGTTAGGGAGGATGCTCACGCTGCCATCCTCTTCGGCCGTGGCCAAGCCCTTATAGATGCTGCCGGTTACATCGCGGCCACCGAGCGAGATGTAATAGTCCGCGTTGTTCACTGCTTCCGCGGTGAATGCATCGTTCACGATCTCGAACTCACCCTTGCCGGTCACAGGCAGCGTAGCGATCACGGTTTCACTGCCCGCAGCCAAGGATGTCTCCAGTTCCATGAGCGGGAGCATTCCAAAGCCAGCATAGACCTGATAGTTGAACGCGCCGTGCTCGCGCACGGCCCCGCTCTTCGCCAGCGGCAGGAACTGCGCAGGAGCTCCTGCTTGGGTCAGCGTGCCCAAGCTCGCACCGGAATTGCGGTCCCAGCGCACGGCGAACACGATGCTGGAAACGATGCCATTGAAATTCTCCGTTGGGCGAATGCGCACTTCGAGCTTATCGCCGTTGCGGAAAAGGCCGATGTCGACCGTGCCTTGCGATGCGGCCGGTGCGATGGTGGCAGCGGCGATCATCGCGGTGAGTGCGGAGCGTAGTTTCATTTGGGAACGGATGAGTGTGTTGGCTGTCAAGTGGTAAAGCCGCCGCAAGATAGGTGAGTGCTTCATAGGCTGCAAGCTCTTGATGAAGCCGAAATGCTGACAGATTATGAAACCCCTTGGAAACCGAACAGGGGCCCTTTGGAAAGGACCCCTGCGCGGTAAACCTGCAAGGAATGATTGGAACCAGCCCAAAGTCAGGAAGAACGACCTTGGTTGGGAAGAAGACGGTGCCCGGCCGAATGGGTTGCCGGTGCGCCTGGAAAATTCAGGGTACGAACTTGTAGCCCACCCCTCTTACGGAGTGGAAGTGCCTGGGAATCCGGGAGTCCGGCTCGAAGTACTTCCTGAAGGCTACAATGAAATTGTCGATTGTCCGAGTGGTCGGGAAGACATTATAGCCCCAAACTTTCCGCAGGATCTCCTCCCGAGAGACCACCTCACCCGCCTTTTCAACGAGCAGTCGCAAGAGCAAGGCTTCACGATAGGTGAGCTGATAGGTGGTCCCATTCGTGCCCACAGCTTCGAACGCCGTGAAATTGATGCTGCCGCCACCGAATGTGAAAGTGTCCAGACCTTCCTTCTGATGAGCGCCCGTTCGGGCAACAAGCTTCCCCAATCGGAGCAGCAGTTCGGTCAGGTCGAAAGGTTTGCCCAGATGATCATCCCCGACGCGAAGTCCGCGGATCCTATCATCAGTCGCCGTGCGGGCAGTAAGGAAGAGCACGGGCACCTTATTCCCTTCCAACCTGATCGTCTCGATCACATTGAAACCATCGATTCCAGGCAGCATCACATCCATGATCACGGCATCGAAATGCGCCCCGCGCAGGCGCTCCAGTGCCTCTGGGCCTGTTTGCGCCGCTGTGACCGCGTAGCCCTCCAATTCCAGGTTCAGCCTGAGCGTGCTCCTGAGCGTGGGCTCGTCCTCAACCAACAGGATGCGCGCATTGGCCATGCCGCAAAGATGGTCCGGCACGGCCTACCGGAAGGCAGGTACTTTTGGCGCATGGCGTTCACCGTGCAACAAGCCGAGCAAGCGAATTCTCTCGGCGGAAAGACCCTCGTATCACACTTGGGCATTCGCTTCAGCGTGGACATGAGCGGCCACCTTTGCGCCACCATGCCTGTTGACTGGCGCACGGTGCAGCCCATGGGCCTGTTGCATGGCGGTGCCACTGCTGCCCTGGCCGAGACCTTAGGAAGCGTTGGCTCTGCGCTGATCGTAGGCGTGGAAGGCAAGGACACCGTTGGCATAGAATTGAACGTGAATCATCTGAAGGGCGTCCGCTCGGGCATGGTGACCGCCACCGGCGATCTGCTGCATAAGGGCCGGACCACGCATGTGTGGGACATCAAGGTAAGGAATGAGGCCGGAGAACTTTGTGCTGCATGCCGTCTCACCAACCTGATCATCGAACGGCATTGACCGGTACCGCGCTGATCGATGAGCTGATTCGCCGCAAGGCCACGTTCGCTGCTTTCCGGCTGCCCGGGGAAGATGCGCGCGCCTACGTGCAGCACAGCGCGGAATTGCAGACACCGCATCCAGGCCAGCAGTGCTTCGTGCTTGCTCCGTTCGACCCGGCCGAAGGACCCGTGCTCTGCATCAATCCGGACATAGTCCTTGCGATCGATGAAGACCGTGCGACTCTGAGCGGAATCGCGGAACGAACCGACGGACGAGAGCATACGCTGGTCCGCGGCCTTGATCGCGCAGGATACCGCAACGCGGTAGCGCAGTCCATCAACGCGATCCGAACCGGTCACCTGCAGAAAGTGGTGCTAGCCAGGACCATCGCAACAGAATTGGGCCACGTGACGACAGGGGCCTTGTTCCAAGCCGCATGCGCCGCTTACCCATCGACCTTCGTTGCCTTGGCGCGCACCAACCGCTTCGGAAAATGGCTCGGCGCCACACCGGAACGCTTGATCAGCGCTGAAAGGAACCGGATAGAAGCGGACTCCCTTGCCGGCACCTTGCCCGCTTCCCTCGCTCCAGGAACCGCGGAGGCTTGGGGCGAAAAGGAGCGCGAGGAGCAGCGGATCGTCACCGCAGAGATCGCCGATTGCCTGCTGGCTAACGGGGCCCGCGAAGTGCGGGTGGATGAACCGGCTGTGAAACGCTCTGCGAACCTGGCGCACCTTCATACACGGATCACGGCGATCAGTGAACAGCAAGACGCGCTTCGCCTCGCTGCGGCCCTGCACCCCACACCAGCAGTTGGCGGCAAGCCCGCTTCCGAGGCCTTTGAGCAGATCCGTGCACTGGAACCAAGGCCCCGATCGCTGTACGCTGGCTATTGGGGTCCGGTGGAGGCGGAACAGGCTCACCTCTTCGTGAACATCAGATGCATGGAGATCGCCGGACAGAGCGCATTGGTTCATGTCGGCGCAGGCATCACCGGCTCTTCGGACCCCGAAGCCGAGTGCAACGAAGTGGAGCTGAAGGCACGATCCTGGCTCAGCTTGATCGAAGAGCTCGGCAACCGCCGGTAGCTTAGGCGCCACAATCAGCATGACGACATCTGATCACCCAGCCGCTGCGGAACTCGCGCGGCTCTGCTTGGCCAAGGGCATCCGCCACGCGGTGATCAGCCCTGGATCGCGCAGCGCCCCGCTGGTAGTCGCCTTCAGCAAGCTTGAGGGCATGCAGTGCCTGCAGGTCATCGATGAGCGCAGCGCGGCCTTCTTCGCTCTGGGCATGGCGCAGCAGCTCCACGCTCCGGTCGCGATGATCTGCACCAGCGGCAGCGCCGTCTTGGATTATGGTCCCGCGATCGCTGAGGCTTTCTATCAGCGCGTGCCGTTGCTGGTGATCACAGCCGATCGACCGGAGGAATGGGTGGATCAGGGCGAAGGGCAGGCCATCCGCCAACAAGGCGTGCTTGCGCTGCACATGAAGAAGAGCGTGCAGCTGCCGAGGCTCGCAAGCGATGATCTGGCTCGCTGGCATTGCGGTCGCTTGATCAACGAAGCCATCGACGCCACGCTCCTCCCCGTTCCCGGTCCGGTGCATGTGAACGTGCCCTTCGCAGAACCGCTGTACAACACTGTCGATCACGTCGGGGATACGAAAGTCATCGCACAGGTGATGACCGAGCCCTTCATCCTGCCTGAGCATGCGCGCTGGCTCGTCGGCCAATTGAGCTCCTGCAAGAAGGTGATGGTGCTGGCGGGCCAGGGCATCTGGAGCGAAGGCTTGAAGAAGCAGCTCATGCAGCTCGCCTCCTTGCCGCAGGTGACCGTGATGACCGAGGCCACCAGCAACCTGGACGATGCCGCCTTCATCACCTGCATCGACCGCGCGATAGAAGGCGTCAATGCCGCGAATGAACCTGACCTTAAGCCGGACTTGCTGATCACGTTCGGCGGGGCCGTGGTGAGCAAACGCATCAAAGGCCTCCTGCGCGCATGGAAGACCGCTCAGCATTGGAACATCGACCTCGGGCAGCGCCATTACGACACCTATCAGAGCCTCACGCACGATATCGCGGTCTCTCCCGAGGTTTTCTTCGCGCAGCTGACCGGAAGCGTGATCGGCGGCGAGAGCATCTATGGCGAGGCGTGGCGCATGGTGGATGACCGGGAAAGAAGGAAGCACGATGCCATCCTCAGTGATACGCCTTGGTGCGACCTGAAAGCCTTCGAGGCCATCCTTGCGCGGATCCCCGAGGGCAGCGATGTGCACCTGGCCAACAGCACGCCGGCGCGTTACGCGCAGCTGTTCGACCGAAAGCCTGGGCTGCGCTGGTTCAGTAACCGCGGCACCAGCGGCATCGATGGCTGCACGAGCACGGCGGTGGGCAGCGCCTTCGCTTCGCAGCGGCCCACCACGCTGATCACGGGCGACACGGCCTTCCTCTACGACAGCAATGCCTTCTGGAACGCGCACATCTCCCCTGCCTTGCGCATCATCATCATCGACAACGGCGGCGGCAACATCTTCCGATACATCGAAGGGCCGGACACGCATCCCGAATTGCTGAAATGGTTCGAGGCGCCGCACGGCCGCGATCCGCTCGCGCTGGTGAAGAGTTACGAGCTGCCGTGGATGGAAGCGAAGGATGAAGGCGCGTTGCAGAGAGCGTTGGAATGGCTCTATGGCGAGCACATTAAGCCTGGAGTGCTTGTGGTGCGCACGGATGCGGAGCTGAGCCCGAAGGTGCTTCGGGAGTATTTCAAGAAGCTGCGCGCTTGAGATGGCTGACCTGAAGCACTGGCTCTCCGCCTTCCGCCTGCGCACGCTGCCCTTGGCGGTGAGCAGCATCATCGTGGGCAGCGTATTGGCCTTCGACTTCGAGTATCGGACAGGGCCGGGGCACTTCTCGGAATCCGTGCTCACCCTCGCCCTCCTCACCGCCATACTCCTGCAGATCCTGAGCAACCTTGCCAACGACCTCGGCGATCATCAGCACGGCACTGATAATGCCGAACGAGTCGGGCCACAGCGCGCGGTGCAGAGCGGCGCGATAACGCCCGCGCAGATGAAGCGCGCGATGATCGTCTGCGGCGCGCTCGCGTTCACTTCCGGCATAACGCTCATCGTCACGGCTCTCGGCTTCTCCGTCACCACGCTAGCCTTCCTGCTGCTGGGACTGCTCGCCATCAGCGCTGCGGTGAAGTACACTTTCGGCAGGAATCCGTACGGCTATGCCGGCCTAGGGGATCTGAGCGTCTTCCTCTTCTTCGGCATCGTGGGCGTGTGCGGCACCGTGTTCCTGCACGCGAGGCATATTGAGCCCATCATCCTGTTGCCCGCCATCGCTTTCGGCTGCTTCAGCGCAGGCGTGCTCAACGTGAACAACCTGCGCGACATCAAGAACGACAAGGCCAGCGGGAAGATCACCATGGCCGTGCGCCTCGGTTTCGATGCCGCCAAGGGCTACCACGGAATCCTCATCGCCAGCGGCCTGATCGCCCTGATCGCATTCACCGCGCTCACTTTCCGCGCGATGCCGCAATGGGGCTGGTTGATCACCCTGCCTGCACTCGGCACCCACCTGCGCAGCGTCCTGCGCGCGCATGATCCCGCCTCGCTCGACCCGCAGTTGAAGAAGCTCGCGCTCACCACCTTCTTCATGGCGCTCGCCTTCAGCGCCGGGCTTATCCTTGCGGCATGATCAAGGCGCGCTGGATCGAACGCACGCTGAACCCGCGCTTCGAGCTCGGCACGTCGAAAGGCCCCATCCATGCGCGCACGGTCTGGTACCTGATCGCTTGGAATGAAGAAGCCCCGGAGCTGAAAGGCATTGGCGAGGCCGCACTCTTCCCAGGCCACAGCAAGGAATTCCCTGCCGACGTGAAACTGAAGCTCACCGAGCTCTGTGAGCGCACCGACAACTGGGCACGACGCACGATGACCGACCTCGTGGATGCTCCGAGCGTCCGCTTCGCCGTGGAGCAATGCCTGCGCGACCTGGAAGCGGGCGGCACCAAGACGCTCTTCCCCTCCGAATTCACGCTGGGCCGAAGCGGCATCCCCATCAATGGCCTCGTCTGGATGGGCGACAGATCCACCATGAAGCAGCGCATCCGCGAGCAGATCGAGAGCGGTTGCACCACGGTGAAGATGAAGATCGGCGCCATCGGCATCGACGATGAACTCGCTTTGCTGAAAGGAGTCCGGCAAGAATTCAGCGCCAGCGACATCACCTTGCGCGTGGATGCCAACGGCGCCTTCAATGCCCGGCAGGCCCCTGAAGTGCTCAAGCGGCTGGCCGAGCTCGAGGTGCACAGCATTGAGCAACCAGTGCCTCCAGGGCTCTATGAAGTGATGGAGGAATTGTGCGCCACCACACCGGTCCCCATCGCCCTTGACGAGGACCTGATCGGCCTGAACACGCGCGACGCCAAGGTGGATCTGCTGGACCATGTGAAGCCGCAGTGGATCGTGATCAAGCCGAGCCTGGTCGGCGGCTGGGGCGCGGCACGTGAATGGATCGAATTGGCGCAGGCACGCGGCATCGGCTGGTGGATTACATCAGCCCTCGAGAGCAGCATCGGTCTGAATGCGATCGCGCAATTCACCGCAACCTTGAACGTGAGCTCTGCGCAAGGACTAGGGACTGGCAAGGTGTACACGAACAACATCCCTTCGCCCTTGATCGCTGAGAAGGGCTTCCTGCGCTACCGTCCAGAAGAGGCCTGGGACCTATCGATGCTCGACTGATGGCCGCGCGCGCATCTTATCCTTCCATCGTCAAGGCTTTCGAGCGCATCACCGTCGATGGCATGAACCTATCGGGCCTCGACTACTACCGCATCGTGGACAAGCTGCGCGAGAAACGCCGGACAGACTGGCACAGTGAGGTGCTCAACACCTTGCTCCACCTCGTGCTGAAGCGCGGAGGGCTGCCAGCAACAACGAGCGGCACCACCGGTCCGCCGAAGCGATTCAACATTCCCCGCCGCGACCTGGTGCTGAGCGCGCGGCTAACAGGCGCCACCTTCGACCTGCGGCCTGGCGACCGTGTGCTCCATTGCCTTCCGAGCGAGTTCATCGCTGGCAAGATGATGCTCGTTCGGGCCTTCGCGCTGGGACTCGACATCCACCTCATCGACCCGCGCGGTAGCGTCCTTGACAATCTGGAAGTCCAGGACCAATTCCGTTTCGTTGCGATGGTGCCGCTGCAATTGCACCGCGCAATCCAGCAGGACCGTGCGCGCGTGGAACGGCAGTTCGGGACGATCCTGCTCGGCGGAGGCCCTGTGAGCGAGGCATTGATGGAAGACACCCGCACGCTCGATGCACGGGTTTTCCAGAGCTACGGCAGCACCGAGACCGTGACGCACGTGGCCTTGCGCCCATTGAACGGGCCGGCGCAGGAGGACCATTTCACGGCGCTCGGCGCATGCCACTTCGCCCGCGACCCGCGCGGCTGCCTCGTGGTGTACACCCCGCATCTCACCACTGAACAGCACGTTACGAATGACCTGGTGGAGCTGATCGACGACACCCGTTTCCGCTGG
Source organism: Flavobacteriales bacterium (assembly GCA_016712535.1). Taxonomy (NCBI): domain Bacteria; kingdom Pseudomonadati; phylum Bacteroidota; class Flavobacteriia; order Flavobacteriales; species Flavobacteriales bacterium. Next base: position 202,742 of record JADJQW010000003.1, on the reverse strand, counting down.
CTCGGACGCATCGACAACGTTATCCTGAGCGGTGGCAAGAAGATCTTCCCCGAGCAGCTCGAGGCGAAGACGGCGGGCGCCATCCCCTACCCGCACTACTTCACCCATGTGCCAGACCCCGTGCTCGGCCAAGCCGTGATGCTCGTGCTCGAGACCGAACGGCCACAGGAGGAAGTGATGCCCGAAGTTCTTGAGAAGGTCATGGAAGTGCTCCATCCGCACGAATGGCCCCGTCGCGTGCAGGCCCTGCGGCGCATCGCAAGGACGGAGAGCGGGAAGGTCATTCGTGCTCGGTAGTCGATCTTGCCAGCGAAATCGAGAGCAGCATGATCGTCCGCATCGTGAAAATGACCTTCGCACCATCGAACGCCGAGCGTTTCCTGGAGCTTTTCGATTCGTGGAAGCCCCGCATCCGGGCCTTCCCCGGCTGCACGCACCTCGAGCTGCTTCGCGACACCAGCGACCCGCGCATCTTTTTCACCTACAGCCACTGGGAGAGCCCGGAAGACTTGGAGCGCTACCGCACCAGCGATGTTTTCAGCGAAGTATGGCCCACCGTGAAGCCGCTCTTCGCCGCGCCCACCGCAGCCTGGACCGTTGACCGGATCGCCCACCTGCCCTGAGTCGCCTTGCTTTTGCACGATCTTCGCCCGGCCCCGACCCAAATGCACCGCATGACCCGCATCGGCACCCTGCCCCTGCTCTTTCTGCTCAACGCACCGCTCATTGCGCAGCGCAGCGCCGAGGACCACCTCCTCGCCGCCCGCGCCGCCTATGAGATCGATTCGCTCGACATCGCCCTGGCGCATGCGGATAGCGCTTTGAAGCAGGATGCGTCGCTGGATGGCGGCCTTAAATTCCGCGGCGACATCAAGCAGCGTCAGCGCAATTTCCACGGGGCGCTTATGGACTACGCCAAAGCCGAGAAGCTCGACCCCGACAACCCACGCCTGTATGTGAGCCGCTCGGCCGTTCACATCACGCAAGGCAACCTGAAAGAAGCCGTCCGCGATTGCGACCGCGCCATCGACCTCGCCCCCCGAAGCTGAAGGCCGAGCATGCCGAGGCGCTCTTCCTGCGCGGCGTGGTGCGGGGCGAGCAATTCAAGGAAGAAGCGGGGATCGCCGACCTCGAGCTAGCCATGCGGCTGAACCCGGACATCCCCGGCGGCTGGATGAGCCTGGGCGTGCTGCAGTTCGAGAACAAGCAATACGATGCGGCCATCGCCACCTTCACGCGCGTGATCGAATCCGACGACCCAGAGAAGCGCACGGCTTACTTCTACCGTGCCGACTGCCATTATGCCAAGCGCGACAAGAACGCCGCATGCCCTGATTTCAGGCGCTGCGCAGAGATGGGCGACAAGGATGCGCAATTCGTGGTGCGCAACTATTGCATGACGGATGCGGAGGAGATCCGAAGAAGCCGCGCAAGCAGCGCAAGTCGGTCATCGAATTCTGACCCTTCGGTAATGAAGGAGCGCCGGGAGCAATTGCTCCCGGCGCTCCCGTTTCTTGTCCTTCCTCAGGCGGCCTTCGCCTCCCAAACTTCCTCGGATACGCGCTTCAGGCCCACCAGATGCTCCACCCAATTGCGTCCGGCCTCGCGGGCACGTCGGGCGGCATCGGGCAATCCCGCGAAGTCACCCTGCCAAAGCTCAACGCGTGTTCCATCGCCATCGGGGATCAGATGAAGATCCACTGTGGTATGGCTCGCAGGCTCATCGGGCAATTTGCTCGCCGGGCTGTATGTGGTGTAGCGAAGGCGCTCAGTCGGCTGCACGGCCATGATCGTGCCCTTGGCCACCAGCGTCTGGTCGCCGCTCTCCTCACGCACGAACCACTGCACCGGCATTCCGGGACGCAGTTCGCAGCAAGGCATCGCGCCCATGTACAGACGGGCCAATTTCGGATCGGTCAGTGCCTTCCACACCGCTGCCGGAGGAGCATCGACCAGCAAGGTGCGCAACACATTGGTTTCGGGGTCTTGGATGTTCATGATGCGGGCGGCGCGGCAGGTACCGTGCCATAAGGAGAACGCCGGGCACCCCGGTTAGTTTCATGCTCACTCTGTTAACGAAGCTCAACAAGGGCTGACAGGTTGGCGCGCGCATGGTTGAACCCAGGGACCGGTGCCTTGTAACCAGGGACCGGGCAGCTATCTTGATTCACTCGCGTGACTGTTCCTGACCCGACAATCTCGAGCGGACAGCTGCCATTCCGCGGAGCAGGTCCGTTGAACGGACAGTGGACCATGCCATGGATCTTTGCCGCATGGCCGAGCGGCTCAAGGAGATGTTCAATGCCGTCTATTTCGCGAGGCTAGCGAAGGAGGCAGAAGCGGTGTATCCGCCGTTCAAGCGGGCCACCTTCTTGAAAGAGGCTCAGCAAGGCAACGAAGCGCGCGAGCTGAACGCCAGGATGCGCCACGCGAGTATCACGCTGCGCACCCATCTCCCCACTGACTTCCGCAAGGCGGTGAAAGTGCTCAAGGACTTGGCACCGCGCATGCCCAAAGGCTACACCGCGCTGCTCTATCCGGACTTCGTCGGTCAGTTCGGCCAGGAAGATCCTACGTTCTCGCTTGATGCCCTGAAGTACTTCACCTCGTTCGGATCCTCCGAATTCGCCGTGCGCGAGTTCATCCGCCGCGATGTGAAGGGTACGTTGAAGGTGATGCGCACCTGGGCCGAGGATGAGAACGAGCACGTGCGGCGTTTGGCCTCCGAGGGAAGCCGGCCGAGGTTGCCATGGTCGTTCCGGCTGGATGCCGTGCTGAAGGACCCGAAGCTCACCACGCCCATCCTTGAACGACTGCGTGCCGATGATTCGCTGTACGTGCGCAAGTCCGTGGCCAACCACCTGAACGACTTCAGCAAGGATCACCCGGCCTACATGGTCGATGTGCTCCGGTCGTGGGACCTGAAGCACCCGCATACCGCCTGGATCGCCAAGCACGCCAGCCGCACGCTCATCAAGGCCGGCGACCCTGCAGCGCTCGCGCTCTTCGCGTTCGACACCAAGGTGAAGGTCCGCGTGGAGGATCTCACGCTTTCATCGAAGCGCATCATGCTCGGCGATGCACTCGAATTCTCCTTCACCGTGATCTCCGAAGCCGCACGGGCGCAGCAACTCATCATCGATTACGCTATCCACTACCGCAAAGCAAGTGGCGGCACCTCGAAGAAGGTCTTCAAGCTGAAGGAGGTCGAACTTGGACCACGCGCCTCGCACAGGTTCACCAAACGCCAGCGCATCGTGGACTTCAGCACACGGAAGCACTACCCGGGAGAGCATGTGGTGGAGATACTGGTGAACGGAAGGGAACGTGTGAGCGCTGCTTTCTCCCTGTCTTGCTGAACGGCCGCTCAAAAGCAGCAACTATGAGGCGCCATTCCCCCGAGCTTTACGCACCATCATCGATACCATGAAGTATCCGATCCTGCTGCTCATCGTGGCGCTCACGGCCTGCCAGACACCCCACCGCACCGACGACCCCGCCGAGTTCCTCCGCCGCCATGTGGAGACCGGGCTCTGCAACCCGGTGTTCATCGAGGGCGACAGCTTGTGGACCATCGAGGAGCGCATGAAGCACTACGGCGTGCACGGCGTCAGCATCGCGGTGATCGACAGCTTCAAGATCGCCTGGGTGAAGAGCTACGGCGTGATGGACACCATCACGAAGCAGCCGGTCACGGACAGCACGCTCTTCCAGGCCGCGTCCATCAGCAAGCCGGTATTCGCCATGGCCGCGTTGAAGCTGGTGGAGCAAGGCGCACTGCAACTTGATGCCGATGTGAACACCCAGCTCACCTCGTGGAAAGTCCCGGAGAACGCATTCACCGCCACGGAGAAGGTGACCTTGAAGCGCCTGCTGGGCCATGTGGCGGGGACAACGGTGCATGGCTTCGCTGGGTATCGCAACGGGGACCCACTGCCCACGTTGGTCAACATCTTGAATGGTGAAGCACCCGCGAACTCACCGCCTGTGGTCGTTGATCAAATACCTGGAACAGCATGGCGCTACTCCGGCGGCGGCTATTGCGTGGCTTCGCAACTGATCCTCGATGTGAAGGGCGGGGCGATCCCTCAACACATGCACGACCTGGTGCTCGCCCCGCTAGGCATGTCGCGCAGCACCTTCGAGCAGCCCTTACCGGAGCGCAAGGCACATAACGCGGCTAGCGGCTACGTGCCCGATGGCTCCATGACCGTGGGCAAGTGGCACGTGTATCCGGAGATCTCGCCCGATGGCCTGTGGACCACAGCGACGGACCTCGCGCACTTCGTCATCGACATGCAGAAGACCCTCGCGACCGACAGCGGCAAGGTGCTGCTCCGCGCGACCGCCCTGCAGATGGTCGAACCACTGCTGGAACCACATGGCGGTGTCGGGTTGATGATCGATGAGCGGAACGGTGAGCGCTACTTCGAGCATGGCGGTTGGAACGAAGGCTTTTGCGGCCAGATCGTCGGGCATCTGAAGAACGGCAAGGGCGCGGTGATCCTCATCAACGCCAACCAACCGGCCTTCATGGGCGAGGTGATGCGGTCCATCGCACGCGCCTATGACTGGCCGGAGTACATTCCGCAATACAAGGAGGTGCCGATGGACGCCGCAGCGCTGACGGCCCTGACCGGGCGTTACAAAGGCGGCAACGACAACATGGTCACCATCGCGCTGCGAAATGGAAAGCTGTTCCGCGAGCCGCTGCGCGAAGCGCCCACCGAGCTGGTGCACATCGGTGAAGGTGTGTTCGTGAGCCGGATGGACGAGCGTCGCCGCCGATTCGTGGCGGACTCCACCGGCAGCATGACGCTGCGTGTGAGCGATGGAGAGGACGGCGAAGTCCTGTCGACGCTTCCGCGCATGAAGGACAACGAGTTCGTGCCATTCGAACTGGTACAACGCGGCCAACGCGATGCGGCCCTGAAAGCTTACGCCGATCTGCTGGCCGCGGACCCCAACGACGAAGCCGTGAACGAACAGCGATTGAACGTATTCGGCTACGAGCTGATGAACACCGGCAAGGTCGAACAGGCGCGGGATCTCTTCTTCATCAACATGAAGCTCTACCCGAAGAGCTCCAACGTGTACGACAGCTACGCCGAGGCCTGCCTGAAGCTCGGCGACAAGCGCGAGGCGCTGATCCACTACAAGCGTGCGGCGCAGATGGACCCGAACAACGCGAATGCGGCGATCATCGTCGCGGACTTGGAGCGCGAAGGGATTATAATCGAATAGACCCGCCGGTCAGACCGTAGGCTTCAGGTCGTACACCTTGCGGATGGCCATGAATTCCTTCTCCATGTCCAGGCCAAGGTCCTTCAACTGACCGGTGCGCACGTCGAAGACCCAGCCGTGGATCATGGGCAGGCGTTCCTTGTACCAGCGCTTCTGCACGTGGTCCAGCTTGATCACGTTCATACACTGCTCCAACACGTTCAGTTCCACCAAGCGGTCGAAGCGTGCACGCTCATCCGTGATGGCATCCAGCTCGGCCATGTGCAGGCGGTACACGTCGCGCAAGGTCTGCAGCCAGTTGTTCAGCTGGCCCATGTCGCTCGGCTCCAACGCGGCCTTCACCCCGCCGCAGTTGTAGTGGCCGCAGATCACGATGTGCTTCACCTTGAGGTGCTCAACGGCGTATTGCACCACCGCGTTCACATTGCCATCCAGCGGCACCACCTGGTTGGCGATGTTGCGGTGGATGAAGACCTCGCCGGGCTTCAGGCCCATGAGGTCTTCTGCGGTCACCCGGCTATCGCTGCAGCCGATGTAGAGGAACTCCGGATGTTGCCCTTGGGCCAGCTTTTCGAAATAGGCCGGATCAACGGACAGCTTGTCGGCCACCCATTGCTTGTTGTTCTCGAAGACTTGCTTGTAGAGGTCCGTGGTCATGCGTTCATGAATTGCGTTCGTGCTGGCTGGTGGTCGTGGCGGCATGCTGGCTGAACGCGCGCTCCATGCGCTTGTCGGGTATCAACCAGAGGAAGGCCACGAGACCAAAGGCCGAGAAACCGATCCAGGGCGAGACCCACCACGCCGCGGCCAGTCCGATGGCGTACACGACCAACGAGGCCTTGCCTTTCACATCGCGCCCCAAGGCTTGCGTGAAGGCGCTCTGCGGACCGTGGTGCACGGCGAGTTGGAGTTGCAGGATGTAGTAGGCCATGGCACAGAGCAAGAGGTTGGTGCCATAGAGCATCATGGGGATCCGCGCGAATTCGTTCTCGCCCATCCACGCGGTGGTGAATGGCAGGATGGAAAGCCAGAACAAGAGGTGCAGATTGGCCCAGAGCACACCACCCGTGACCGAGCGCGCCGCTTGGAAGAGGTGGTGATGGTTGTTCCAATAGATGCCCACGTACAGGAAGCTCAGCACGTAGCTGAGGAAGACGGGCCATAGGGCCATGATCGCTTGCCACGTGGGCTCCTTGGGCACTTGCAGCGCCAACACCATGATGGTGATGATGATGGCCAGCACACCATCACTGAAGGCCTCCAATCGGCTCTTGTGCATGACGCCAAGGTATTCTTCAGGATCCGATTTTCAGCGGCGGAGCAACTTGAACGCGATCGCGCGGCCAATCTTCTGAAAGATCGCCAGGTCGATCCACACCAACGCGAAGCCTTCGAGGATGGATCGGATCGTCCCTTGCGCTCAATCGTTCACCAGCACGGTCTTGCCCACGCTGCGCTCACCAAGCTCCATGGCTGTGAGCAGTTGCACAGCGCTATGCATGGGCGCCACACGACCGATCAACGGTCGAAGGGCACCACGGGTCGCGAGGTCGGCGAGTGCCAGCAGGTCGGCGCGGCGCACAGCGGTGATCAGAGGGCGGTGCTTCCGGTTGCGGAACGGGTTCAAGAGAAAGGCGCCGAGCAGGTTGGCGGGTTTCGGGTTCAGGTCGAGGAAGACACCCTTATCGGAGAGCATCGCCATGGCTTGCGCGGTTCGCAGTGCTCCCGGTGTGTCGAAGATCACGTCGTATCCGTTCGGAGCACGGTGCTTCGCTTCGTCCGTGGAATGGATGATGCGGTCGCAACCGAGCTTGGCCGCGCTGTCTGTTTGCTCGGCGCGGCATATGCCGGTCACCTGCGCACCCAGCGCCTTGGCCACCATCACCACGAACTGACCCACGCCGCCGGTGCAGCCCACCACCAGAACATGCTGGCCGGTGCGCAGATGTGCCTTGTCCTTCAGCGCTTGCAAGGCGGCTACACCGGCTTGGGGAAGGCAGGAGGCTTCTTCGAACGTGATGCCTTCGGGCTTCTTCACCAGCAGGTCGGCTTTGGCGATGGCGAGCTCGCCGAAGCTGTTCGCGGAACTGAAGCCGATGTAGCCGAAGACCGCATCGCCCGCTTTCAGCTCGGAGACGCCGGGGCCAACGCGCTCCACGATGCCAGCCACATCGGAGCCCATGCCCTTCGGCATCCGCCGACCGGTCATGATCTTCATCTCCCCCTGACGCACCTTGATGTCCACCGGATTGATGGATGCGGCCTTCACGCGGACGCTCACCTCACCATCGGCAGGGATCGGTTCTGGCAGCGTACGCCACTCCATCACCTCTGGACCGCCATAACGGTCGTAACGTAGTGCGTGCATGGTTCAGAAGTGGGGGTGCGTATTGCCAGCCTGTTCCAAGGGCACAATGTCCTGGCTCACATCCCAATGCTCCACGATTCGGCTTTGCGCATCCAGGCGGAAGATGTCGATGGTGACGTTGGTGAATCCCTCCTGCTGGTAGTGCACATGGGCGAAGACGAGATCCCCGCTGGCGATGGTGCGTTTCACCACGTTGCGCAGGCCGCCCAAGTGCTGCAGGAAGCCGTGCAATGCCTCGCGACCGTCAGGTACTCCATGGTGGTGTTGGATGTAGGTATCGCCGATCAGATCGCTCAGCAGTGCCGTGTTACCCCCGTTGAACACCTCGTCGTAGAGGCGGCGGACGTTACGGACGTTGGCTTCCACGCGTTCGGCCGTCACATCCAGTTCGCCCTGGCCACCTCCGTTGGTCATGTGGCGGGCCACCTCGATGGGCACCTGTTGCAGGGCATCCCAGTGCTCCTTGATCTTGCCGTTCTCGATGCGCCAGATATCGGCACCCACGAGCGGCAGGTTGCCTAACGGATTGGGGGCGGTGTACACGCAGTGATGGGCCACGAGGTCGCCCTGTGCCACCCAGCGGATGGGCTTCCATGCGAAGCTGAAGTCGCACATCTCCTCCACATGCGCGCGGCCGTCCTTGGCCCATGGGTTGTGCTGGATGAAATCGTCGTGGAAGCTCTTGGCCACGGCGGGCTTGTCCTTCCAGATCAGGATGTCGTCCATGGCGTCGAGCGCCAGGTGCAGGTTCTTCGTTTCGTTGGGTGTCATGGTGATCGTTTTCGGTGGTGCGAAACTTCTACCTTGGTCCGATCCACACAAGTAGTCACTGGATCGTGATATAGTCATGAAAACAGGAGTAATAACGCCTACAAAGGGAAAGAAGAGTGCAGCCATTCCAGAAAAAAGTTCCGCACTCGGTCCGGACCAGTGCCCGGTGACCTTCACGGTGGGCTTCATCGGGGGTAAATGGAAGCCGGTGATCATCCATCTGATCCGCAAAGGCGCGAACCGTTTCGGCGTGCTTCAGCGAGCGATCGATGGCATCAGCAAGCAGATGCTGACGGCCCAACTGCGCGAGTTGGAGAACGATGGCCTCCTTTCGCGGACGATCTTCCCGGAGATACCGCCGCGTGTGGAATACGCCATCACGCCGCTGGGGGAGAGCTTGCTACCCGTGATCGATGCCATGAGCAAGTGGGGGCTCAAGCAGATGCAAGAGCCGCGCGGAAACAAGCGGAAACGATGAAACGCTTGTGATCAGGCGATCTCCAGATAGTGGACAGCTTCCCCATTCCTGTCCAAGTTGTCGTACAGGCCCATTTGCGGGAAGAAGCGACGATCCGGTTCGGGTCCTCTTCAAGAGAGACCAGATAAGTGTACCCTGCCAATATTTCCACAGAGCGCTTACCTGCTGAGAGGTCCATGCCTCCGGTTCGTGGTGTTCTGCAATGAGCGGCTGGGGTTCGTCCGGCGCCAATTCCCGGGCTTGAACAGCGCAAATCTGGGAGGCGAGCTTCCATGATCTGGGCCGTCGACCCAAGCACAGGATCGCGCTCATAGCCGCATAGGTCATGATCTCGAAGGCCAAAGGCCTCCGATGTTCACCGCCGCAGCAATTTGAACGCAATTCCGCGGCCCATCTTTTGAAAGATCGCCAGATCGATCCACACCAACGCGAAGCCTTCGAGGATGTGGACCTTGTCGTCGCCGCCCAGATCGATGGCGTCGGCGAAGCCCACCGCCTTCACCAGCTCACGCACGGTGGCCTTGGCCGCATCGCTGCCCCCCGCCATGAACATATCGGCCACCTTATCGCCGTAGCGCACATCGGCGAGGTTCTCCCAGCCCGTGCAATTGAAGACCTTCACCACATCACCGCCTGCGCGTTTCAGTGCATCGAAACCGGGACTGGTCCCAGGCGCACCGGCCATGTTGGTGGCGTCCATCACCAGCTTGCCGGTAAGCACCGAACCAAGCGATGCGGCGAGGTCCACCACGACTTTGCCCGGCGTGGCGATTAGCACGGCATCACCGGCTTTCACCGCATCCGCGATCGGCATCACGCGGGCGCCGATGCCTTGGGCCCACACACGTGTCTCTTCGTCGTTCGGGTTGCGGGCGCCGATCAGGATGTCATGCCCGGCGGATTTCCATTTCTCCGCAAGCGTGCCGCCGATGTTGCCGGCGCCGATGATGGTGATGTTCATGGGTGCTGTAGTTCGTTGACGGTTGTTCGTTGTCAGTGGGCCTTCGATCGGCCTTCGTAGCTGACCCCAAAGGTCCACAACAGATCCTCGTACGTGTTGCGCTGCTGCACCACGCTTTCGTAGCTCCAGTTCACGGCCTGGCGCAGGGCGAAGCCCTTCTTCAGTGGGATGCTGAGTGCCGCTTCCACGTGGGCACGCAGGTTGTTGGCATCGCTTACGGACGGCTGCACCCACGCTTCGTATTGCAGGCGCATGACACCTTCCAGCAATTTTTGTTCGCCATAAACGCGGCCGGTGATGCGCCAAGTCTCCAGTTCGGCACTGGTCAGCTCCGGCCGCTCGCGGAAGAAGGCCGTACGGAAGCGGTTCGACTCGTAGGTGCCCGTGGCCGAAAGCTTCAGGAGCTGTGCGTTCTTCCGTAGCAACACGTACGTGATGCCCGGGCCCACCTGTGTGCGGTGGTCGATGCCGCGCTGATAGCTCTGCTGATACCACAACATGAGATAGGGATAGAGCCGGGCCCGCGGGTTCGCGTAAACGAAGTTGCGCCAGATGCCCTCGCCCAGTGTCTGCCTGTAGAAGAAGGTGCCGTACTGGTAGTTGAGCGCGCTCTTGAAGCCCCAGCGCTCCTTCACATGGGCCAGCTCACCCGTCCCCAACAGCATGAACTGCTCCACGTTGCCGCGCAGCCAATTGCCGGTGGCGCTTACCCGATACTGCCAGCGCAGCGTGTCCACTTCGCTGAGCTGGGCGCGTCCGGCACTGCTGAGCGTGAGAAAGCCGATGACAAAGAGCACGCGCATGGATCAATCCAGGTAACCATCCACGGGTTGGAGCTTCGCGGGTAGTTCCGTTTCCCCAAGCAGCTCGCGCAGGTCGCGCTCAATGGTGTTGCACAACGCGGTCAATGGCACGTCGGTGATGCGCCCCTCAAAGGGATCCTCGTTCACTTCCCCCACCTTGCCGATGATGGCGAAGACGAAGCTGATGATGAGCGCCACGGGGACCACCACCCAGCCGATGCCCATGCGCTCCAGATCGGCCACCAGGCAGAAGGGCAGCAGAATGACAAAGACCTGTAGGAAGAGCCGCGTGAAGAAGTGGTACTGGCGCAGCAGTGGCGTGTTCTTGATGCGCTCGCAGCCGCCCTGGTAGTTGGCCAGCGCGAGCAGCTGCCCCTCCATCTGGAAGCTGTCGAAGCCGCCGAGCGTACCGTCCGCCATCGCGCGGTAGATCCGCTGTCCGATCAGCTGCATCACCACATTCGGCTTGTTGGCCGCCGCGTCCACCGTGGCACGCTCCTCTGCTGGCATCAGCGCCATTACGGGCGACCAGTCGCTCTGCCCCCGCAGGTGTAGGCGCAAGGCATGGCTCCAAGCGATCACCTTCCACACCATCTCCCGCTTGAAGGCTTCGCTGCGCGCGCGATCGAAGTTGGGTTGGTGGGCGTGGCTGTCCGTGAAGGTGATGATGAGCCGCCCCAGCACCCGTGTGCTGTTCACGATGCCGCCCCACAGCGTGCGCGCCTCCCACCACCGGCCGTACGCGCTGTTGTTGCGGAAGCCGATGAAGATGGCCAGCGCACCGCCCAGCGTGGCGGCGATGCTGAAGGGCAGTGCCACCAGCGGCTCCCACCGGTGCAACACGTAGGCCGCCGCCGCCGCGATCAGCGCCAGCAGCAGTTCGCCCTGCACGTAGGACAGCACCTTCAGCGGATCGAAGCGACGTTTGATGATCATGGTCGGAACATTCACCACAGAGACACAGAGGACACGGAGAAATGCGACGGCCTCACTGGCCTGCGCCCTCTGTGTCCTCTGTGCCTCTGTGGTAATTGCATTTCAGGCCCCGAGCGCCTCAATCACCATGCGGGCCGTGGCCGAGCCGCTGAACTGCTGCTGGCCGGTGATCAGGCGACCATCGCGCACGGCGAAGGCCTTGAACATCCCGCCGGTGATGAAGTTGGTGTTGGGCAGCTTCCGCGCCTCGGTCTCGATCCAGAAGGGCTGGATGCGCTGGCCCACGAAGTTGTCCGCGAACTGCTCCTCGGCATCGGCGAAGCCGGTCCAGGTCTTGCCGTCCACCAGCAGCTTGCCATCGGCGGTCTTCGCCTTCAGCAGGATGCAGGTGGCGTGGCACACGATGCCCACCACCTTCTTCGCCTCGTGGAAGTCGACCACCAGCTTGTGCAGCGGCGCGTTGTCGATGAAGGTGTACATGGGGCTCTGGCCGCCGGTGAGGAACACCGCATCGTAGTCAGCCACCTTGATGGCGCTGATGGGGCGGGTATTCTTCACCAGTTCGGCGTGCTTCGCGCTCTTCTTGAAGCCGAGGCTGAGGATGTCGGCTGCGCTGTAGCCGCTCTCGTGCTCGGGGTCGCTGAAGCCGTCGGCCTCCAGATCGCCGCCGTCGGGGCTGAAGATGTCCACCTGATAGCCCTTCTCCACGAACTCCCAATAAGGGTGTGTGAGCTCGGCCCACCAAAAGCCGATGGGCCACCCGGTCTGCTTGCTGGTGGATGCGTTGGCGGCGATGAGGGCGATGCGCTTGGGCTTCGCGGGGTCGATGAGGTTGAGTGCTGCGCTCATGGTCTTCGTTGGATTTCGGATGCAAACCTCCGGCGCGTACATGCACATATCGCCGTTAAGACATATTCGTAGGGTACTTACGTTCTGGTTAGTATGCGTCGTTCGCGGGCTGTGGACGACATTCGCAGCGGCAAGGCGATCATCCTGATCGTCTCATCATCTGATCATCTGATCAACCATGCCCGACTTCACCCACGACGGCCACGTGTACTACAACCCGTTGGAGTTCGCCATGGCGCACATCGGTGGCACGTGGAAGAGTCCGATCCTCTACCGCCTGAAGAAGGAGAAGCAGCGCTTCAGCGAGTTGAAGAAGAGCATGGCGCATATCAGCGACCGTCAACTGGCCGCGGCACTGCGTGAGTTGGAGCAGCACGGGCTCGTCTCCCGCAAGGTGTACGCGGAAGTACCCCCGCGCACCGAGTACGCACTCACGCCGCTCGGCGAACAGGCCATACCCGTGATCGAAACGCTTCGGCTGTACGGCCTTGACCTGATGAAGGCGGCGGGGATCAAGAGCGAGTTCTACTTCCCGAAGAAGAAGGGGGTATTGAGGAAACGGTGATCGTCGCAAGCCGATCCGGAACGATACCTTGCTGCATGCTCCTCCTTTTCCGTCAACCCACCGGCGCCCTTGCCCACGCCGTGGAGCACGTCACTTTCCACCAGGGCTATCGCCCCCCGCACGCGCGCGAGGTCTTCGTGCCCGACGGAGGCTGCGAGGTGGTGATCGACCTGAGCAATGCGCCCAAGCAGCGTTGGCACGATGAGCACGGCGAGCGCTTCGACTTGCACAAGCGCGGATGGGTGAGCGGCATGCGCACCTCGCGAATCGTGATCGGTGTGGGAAGCGGCGAACCTATGCTCGTCCTGCGCCTGCGTCAGGGCGTGTTGCCTGCTTTGATCGGCATCCCGGCGGTCGAATTGAATGACAAGGTGGTGGACCTCGACCTGTTGCTCGGTGCGGCATTCAGCTCCGTGCGCGACCAACTTGGTGAAGCCCTGGAGCAACGCGGTGCACAAGCGATGCTGAATGAGGCCGAGGATGTGCTGGCGCCTCTCTTTCCCGCGAGCACGGTTGAGCGACGCGTGGGCATCGCGTTGCGCGCACTGCAGCAACGCAACGGCATCGGGACCGTTGGCGCGATCAGCGATCAGCTCGGCTGCTCGCAGAAGCACTTGAACGACCTTTTCCAGCGCCATTGCGGGTTGGGGCCGAAGCGCTACGCAGGCCTGGTGCGCTTCCAAACGCTGGTGCGACGATTGGAGTGTGAGACGGATCCCGATTGGGCGCAACTTGCGTTGGAGCATGGCTTCTACGACCAGTCGCACATGGTGAACCAGTTCCTGGAGATGACCGGCCACACGCCGACGCGCTACATGCAGGTGAAAGGCCCCTTCCTCAACTGGCTACCGGTGGAGATCAGGTGAAATTTTTCCAAGCGGATCCGTTCCACGGTCGATTCCTTCGCGGCAATCTCCTCATCCCATGGACGTTCACCTGAACCACCTCGCCATCATCGTTGCCGCATTGAGCGACCTGCTCGTGGGCGCTCTCTGGTACTCGCCTCTGCTCTTCTACAAGCCTTGGCGCGATGCGAACGGCTTCACGGATGAAGGCCTGAAGAAGGCCATGAACCCCGCGAAGACCTACGGGCTCACCTGCCTCTTCGCTCTCATCATCAGCTACAACCTCGCGTTCTTCCTCGGCTCGCCGGATATGAACGCTTCGCAAGGCGCGCTCTACGGCCTGCTCACCGGCGTCTGGGCCGCGCTGGCCTTCATGATCGTCGGGCTCTTCGAGCAACGGAAATGGGGCTACATGCTCATCAATGCAGGCTACATGCTCGTAGCCTTCACGCTGAAAGGGCTTATCATCGGGGCATGGCGATGATCGGAACGCGACTGGTCGCACCCATCGGTCCGTTCGTGGCCCTGATGGCGCTCGGTCAATCCGGTGAGATCGCCTGGTTCAGCAGGCCCGACAGCTTTCCGGATATTCACCTGATGCAATTGGGCGATGCTCCGACGACGCGGCGGCTCACGCACAGCGCCGACACTGAATACGGTTACGCGTGGTCGCCCGACGGCCGCTTGCTCGCCTTCAACCACTACGTGAAGGACAGCCTGCGCATGGAGGTGCTCGACATCGCGAAGGACAGCGTGATCCATTCTGGTCCGTGGCACCTCCGCGTGGCGAGCTGGGCACCCGATGGTTCCTCCTTGCTCATGGTGGCCAAGGACTCCTTGAAGAAGGACCAGGTGTACCGCATGGCGTGGCCCGGAGGCGAGATGGAGCCGCTCACGCACGATCGCTATGCGTCCTCTTCGCCGCGCTTTTCGCCGGATGGCACGCACATGGTGTACCTGCGCATCTTCCCGGCCCGTGACACCGCAGTGCATCAGGCGGATGGCGAGCTGATGATCATGGACCTGCGCACGCGTGAGGAGACACGGCTGGAAGGAACGGCCCGCTTCGACGGACTGGCCGACTGGTCGCCGGACGGGGCGTGGATCGCATACCACAGCTGCGACCGCGCCGGTTGTCACCTGCGGATGATCCGACCTGATGGCACCGACGACCACGTGCTGGTCGATGATGGCTTCGACAACCGATGGCCGGCCTGGTCGCCGGATGGCCAATGGATCGCGTACACGAGCGTTCGGCCTCGCAGCACGGAGCTGGTCCTGGTGCGGCCCGATGGAACGGGCATACGCCCCCTCACCGATAATGACGGTCGCGATGAAGCTGGGGCGTGGCGGCCGATGCATCCTCGGAAACAATGAGAACGGCGATCCTCTTCACCGTTCTCCTTGCGGTGGCTTGCGGCGCTCCCACGCCTGTGGAGCAGCACGAACAAGCACCGGATCTCCGCATCGCCTTCAACGTGTACACGAACACGCCGGAGGACAACTACGAGATCTTCGTGATGGACCTCGATGGCAAGAACCGGCGCAACATCACCAATACGCCCGGCGTGGAGTGGGTGTACGCGGCCTACGGCGATCGCCTTCTCTTCCTCAGCGACCGCGACACCTGCCACCGCTGCTACTTCCTCTACGAGATGGACGCGAACGGTGACCACGTACGCCGCATCAGCGACCGGCAATTGCAGGACAGCTGGATGGGCTCGCGCTTCAACGGCGCCGAGTTCATCGTTGACCCGAAAGGCATCAACCCCGGCTCAGGGCCGGGGCAGGCTGATACGGCCTTCTTCCGCATCAGCAAGGAGGGCGCGATCCTCGACACGCTCTACCACGGCCTGGCCTACGCCAACGACCCATGCTTCTCACCGGATGGCGAACAGGTCGTCTTCCGGGGCGCGAAAGAGAAAGTGAAGCACGGCTATCCCGCCGAACTGCACATCATCCACACCGATGGCAGCGGCCTGCGGCAGCTCACGCACTACCCGGCCACCGACACGACCGCCGAGTGGTGGGCCTATCACGCCGGTCCGCCGACCTGGCTGAAGAGCGGGCGCATCACCTATTGCTCCAAGCGCAAGGGCAACCTCAGCATCTTCTCGATCAACCCCAATGGAACCGACGAGCAGCAGCTCACGCCTGATGGCTTCGACGAGGACTGGCACAGCTGGAGCCCGGATGAGAACCTGCTCGTGCACAGCGGCACGCCGCTCGTGAGCGACGAGGAACGCCCGATCTACGACATCTATCTCATGGACATGCGCACCAAGCAGGCGAAGCAGCTCACCACGGATACGCTGAGCGAGCAGGCGCCGGTGTTCGTGCTGGCGACCGTTGCCACGCGATCCGGTCCGAAACCATGAGCATGCGATTCCTGGTTCTTCCCGCGGTGGTCGCAGCATTGGCTTGCTGCAGGCCAAGCGGTATCGCACTTGAACTGGACGCGCCAGACCTGGTGATCCGTCACGTCAACTTGGTGGATGTTCTGGGTGGTCGCGTGGTACCTGATCAACTCATCGCGATCAAGGATGGCCGCTTCACAGCGGTAATGGCTGACGAAGCTTCCTGGCAGCCCGGTCCGGAGGTGCGCGTGATCGATGGTACCGGCAAGTACGCCATGCCCGGCCTGTGGGACATGCATGTGCATGTGTGCTGGAGCGACACGAACGCCACACTTCTACTGCCGGCCCTCTTGCGGCATGGCATCACCGGCGTGCGCGACATGGGCGGAGACCTAGGAATAGCCAAGGCCTTCAAGCAACGCGTGCAAGCCGATCCCCGGCTTGGTCCGGACATCATGGCTTGCGGCCCCATCCTGGATGGAGATCCACCGGTGTTCCTTGACTTCACGCTGCCGCTGAACAGCTCCTCGGATATCGCAGCCGTGATCGACAGCCTTGTTGCCAACGGCGCGGACTTCATCAAAGTGTACTCACTGCTCGACGGCCCGGAATTCCAGCGCATAGCCGATCACTGCACGGCACGAGGCATACCCTTCGCCGGCCATCTCTCCGAGTTCGTTGATCCTGAGCGTGCCATTCGTTCCGGCCAGCGCAGCGTGGAGCACCTGAACCGGCTTGATGAGTTATGGAATGCCGATCCCGCGCGTTTGGACAGCATCGCGTCGCTCTTGGAAATGAACGCGGCCTGGTCGTGTCCGACATTGGTCGTATACGACCGCAAGGCTCGCGCCCATGAGCCCTCTTTGCGCGACACCACACTCGACGCTCTCGTTCCCGGGTTGCGAGGTGAATGGCGACAATGGCTCAGCGGTCGGACCGAGCGATATTCTTCCGCGCGAGCGAGGGACAGCCTGCATCAAGCCTTCGAGCGACAACTGGCACTGGTGAAGCACATGCACGAGCGAGGAGTTCCCTTGCTGGCCGGAAGTGATCTATGCGGACAGGCGTTCGTTTACCCCGGCATCGGCCTTCATGAGGAACTGGAGCTATTGGTGGGCGCGGGCCTGGCGACCGCAGAGGTCTTACGCTCGGCAACGATCAGGCCAGCGGAATTCTTCGGAACGCAAACGGAGAACGGCTCGATAGCTACCGGCAAGCATGCCGACCTGTTGCTCTTGACCGGCGATCCGCTGCAATCGATCAAGAACACCCGAGCGATCAAGACCGTGGTCCATCGTGGGGCCGTGATCGACCTGCCCTGAGCGCGCGACATGTTACACGGGAACGCCTTCCGTGAATCACCTAACGGCATCGCAACCTTCATCTCCGTAAGCCCGAGCCCTTGGATGAGTTCCAGCAACTCCTTCGCAGGTCCGCCGCCGGGCAGCAACTAACGCCCGATGGCTTCGATGAGGACTGGCCTGCGTGGAGCCCCGAAGAGAACTTGCTCGGCTATGGCGGCAAGCCGCACGTGAACGAAGAGGAGCGACCCGTCTACGACATCTTTCTCATGGACGTGCGCATGAAGCAGACGAAACAGATCACCGCGGATTTGCTGAGCGAGCAGGCGCCGGTCTTCGTGCAGGTGGCGCGGGAATAGTCCGGTGGGGGTGCGTGCAGGGCTGATGGGCGCGGATAGGAACAGCGCTCCGCAACGACATTTATTTTAGCTCCTCATTCCGAGATCGATGCGAATCCTCTCCGCCCTCCTGCTCCTTACTTCCACCGCCGTTACCGCCCAAACGCCCCAGCACCTCTGGAGCACGAGCATGCCCAACGTGCCCAATGTGGGCTGGGAGGCAGGCTTTAGCGGCATGACCGTGACCGACGACTACAACGTGTACGCCTACGCATTGAGCAATCCCGGACAGCCGCAGCAGACCTTCTTCGTTCACGACCGCCTGGTGAGCAACCCCAGCCTGGTGCGTTTCGACAGCATCGGGCAAGTGGCCTGGACACGGCCCGTGAGCGGTTGGGGACAACACATGGACAGCGAGGGAAGCAATGCCATCTACGTGGCTGGCTTCTTCAACGGCACGCAGGATTTCGATGGCAACCCGCTCACAGCGCAGGGCACCGATGCCTTCCTGGCACGCTACGATGCGCAGGGCAACATGGTGTGGGTGCGGCAGATGGGCGGGCCGGGCGAAGAGAGCACTTGGGGCGTAAGCGTCGATGGCCTCGGCAACATCCATGTGGCCGGCGACTTCAGCGGGGCCAGCATCACCTTGGGCGGCACCACCCTCAACGCCACGCACGACAGCGCCACCGGTTACCTGGCCACCTACGACCCCAGCGGCAACCTGCAATGGGCCGTGCGCGCGGGTGGTTCGGACGAACCTCAAGTATTCACCATGACTTCTAGCTATACCGCTAAGATCCATAGCGACCAGAGCGGGAACAGCTATGTCTTCGGGCGCTTCAGCGGCACCGGTGACTTCGGCGGCGTGTCGCTCAGTACGGTCGGACCCGACGACCTGTTCCTCGCGCGTTTCGAGCCGAACGGGACCTGTGCCTGGGCCAAGCGATTCGGCGACGTATCGGACCGCTCCTTCGTGGGAAGCGTGGGCACGAACGGTAGCGGCGTCTTCGTGCATGGAGCGCATGATACTACGTTGGAGATCGACGGGACCAATCTCATCACCAGCGTAGGCACGGATTGTTTCCTCGCGTACTTCAATGCGGCCGGTTCGCTGCAGTGGGCGCAAGGGCTGGCTCCAAGCTCTGTGGGAACTGACGTTGGGACGCCGGGAGACATGGCCATAACCACGAACGGCAACGCATGGGTGGATTTCAACTACGACTGTGCCACACCTTGCGCCGTTGGCCCATTCGATCTGGTCAATGGTGGACTCGGCAACGATGCCATCGCCTTGTTCAACACGAGTGGGACATGCCTTGCCCTTGATTCGTTGATGGGAGGCAGCGGTCCGTCACGACTCTTCCTGCAGCCGAACGACGAACTCACTCTATTGGGCGGCAGCCTCATTGGCTGGGGAATTATCACCGTGGATTATGAACCAGGAATAGTGACCGGTGGAGATCCTGCCGGCAGCGGCCTGGCAGCGATCGCGCACTACAACAACCAACGCAACCCGAAATGGTACCGCACGGCCACGGTGCATCGTGGCGCAAGTGATGCTGTTTCGAACGTGATCCTGAACGTCGACGGGACCATGATCCATGCCGGGCAGTTCGAAGGAAGCCTCGTGGTCTGCGATGACACGTTACTCGCGTACACCAGCGCTCGCGCGGCCTACCTGGGCAAGCGCGATGCGAGCGGGGATTGCGCGTGGACCTTGATGCTGAAGAGCCGCAACGCATTGAGCCCCGATCCGGAAACGGGGATCAACAACCTGACCGGCGTTGCGATAGCCCCGAACGGCGATGTGCTGGCAAGCGGTTCCTTTTCCGACACAACCGGGTTCGGTGCGATCGATCGCGTGAGCCAGGGCGGCATCGATGCATTCGTAGCCCGGTTCGACACCAACGGACAATGCATCTGGTCGAGTAGTGCGGGTGGATCGGGTGCCGACGCGTTCAGCAAAGTGCGAATAGCCATCAATGGCGACGTCATTGTTACCGGTTCCTTCAGCGGCGCAGCGACGATCGGCATTAACTCGCACACAAGTCTTGGCAACACGGATGGCATATTGGTACGATACGGTGCAAACGGCAACGTTCTTTGGACGCGGCAATTGGGCGGACCGAACGCCGATGCCGGTCGCGACCTGGGCCTGGACGCATCAGGCAACATCTATGTGCTGGGTGAGTTCCGCGCCACCGCTTCGTTCGATGGCTTCACCTTGACGGGCACTGGCGGCCTCACAGCGGACATCTTCCTCGCCAAGTATGACGGGACCGGCGTTTTCCAATGGGCAAAGGCCTTCACCGGGGCTGGGTACAAAGTCAGTCCCGGCCTGCTGGTGCTGCCTGACGGTTCCACCATCATCACGGGATCATTCACCCAGGAGGTGGACTTTGGATCGACCACACTGAGCGGGGCCAACTTCAATTATCGCATGTTCCTCGCTGCCTTCGATCCGCTCGGCAACGACCAATGGGTCCAGCAATTCCAAACCACAGGAAGCAGCAATGGTTATGCGTTGGCCCATCGCCCGGGGGGCGATATCGTCCTGGCGGGCACCTTCAGCGGCAGCATCACATTCGGGGGCACAATCCTTAATAGCACTGGGGCCTCGGATATGCTGGTGGCCGCATTCGACCCTTCGGGGTTGCCATTATGGGCGGTGAACGGTACGCACCCGAGCAGCACCATGATCAGTTCAGCCACAGCGATCAGTGCGGATTGGAACACGGTGCTAGTGGGCGGGAACTTCGGGTCGAGCCTGTACTCATTCGTTGAGTACGAGGCGGGCATCGTTACGCTCGACCCGAATGACGGCACCAGTACGCATGCTGCGATCAACACGAACGACGCCGTCCTGGTGAAGTTCGGCATCCCTCAAAGCACCTCCATAGCCGAAGAGGAAAGTCCCGAGCTCATCATCGCACCCAATCCGGTCCATGACCTTCTCAGGGTCTCTTGTCCGATCGGTGGTGGCGATGTTTCGATGCATGTGCTGGACATGAGCGGGCGCGTGCTCAAGACCGCGCTCGTCAACACGAGCGGAAACGCGATGCTCAGCGTTGCTGAACTCGCACCGGGCAGCTACCTCGTGCGTTCCTCAGCCGGTCGGGTGGCGCGCTTCGTGAAGCAGTAACGACACACTTGTTCAAGGCATCGGGAGCTTCATGTCAGTGAGCCCGAGACCTTGGATGTGCTCCAGCAACTCCTTCGCCGGCTCGCCGCCACGTGTCGCGTGATGCAGCAGCGTGAGCCCGTGCGGGCCCTTGGAGCGAAGCTGTTGCGGATTGAGCGCGAGCAGCCCTTTCACGATCGCCGTTTGCCCGAGCATGGTGAGCACGAAGATGTTGGCGCGCGCACCTTGGCCGATCAGGTACTCCGCGATCTCGCGGTCGCCGACATGGCCAGCGCCTTCCAGTGCCGTCTCGAAGTCGCCACCGCCCACATCCCAACTCGCGTTGAGCAAGCCGGGATGTTCCTTCAACATACGCTGCACCTCCGGCAGGCTGTTGTGTCCCACCCGCACGAACTCTTTCACCAGCTCTGGAGCGAGCTGCGCGGGCTTGGCGGGGTTCATGGTGTCCTGGGCGAAAAGGGCACTGCTGCCCAGCAGCGGGAGGCTGAGGGTTGTTGTGGCGAGGAAGTGTCTGCGGTGCATATTCTTGATCATTTACCTTGAGGATTCGCCTTGGCGTTAGGGATCACCCACGTGTCCCAAGTTGCCATTCCCGGCAGGTTATGCGCTTCCCATCGGATGCCCCAAATGCCACTACTGAGGATCTTCACCTGTGTGTAACCCAGATCAGTGAGCGTGCGAGCCGCCGAGAACAGGTCTTCCTCCATCGTTCGGCCCACCAGCACCAGCGGCGTCTCCTTCGCGATCCCCAACGACCCCATCCGGTCCTTCATTTCCGCAGCTGGCAGATGCCTCGCGATCCGGAAGTGGCCCAGGTTCGCCCAACCCGTCTTCGCGATGCCATCGTATTCATCCGTCGGCCGGATGTCGATCACGACCATCGTGCCTGCAAGGATCGCGCTGCTGTCCAGCTGATCCAAGCCAATCGTTGAATAGGGTGCGTCGCTCTTCCAGATCCTGTCCTTGCACGGGCAGCGCTCCGCTGAGAGGTCGATCAGGCTCTCCAATCCCTCGAAGAGGATGTGAACGTCCCTGAAGCCGAGCTTCTGCAACTCCAGCGCGGCCAAGGTCTCGTCCACTGTTTCGTTCGCCACCACCACGATAGGGCGATCGCTCGGGATCCGGTCTTTGGCTTCGCTCAAACGCTCCCCCGGGATGCGCGTGCTGCCAGTGATCGAGCCGAAGGCGTTCATCCACTCCGGTCGCCGGACATCCTCGAAGAGCGAATCCGGTCGCACGTCCAGAAAGAAGGCAGGCTGTTGTGCTGTCCATTCACAAAGCCGGTTCGGGTTCACGATACCATAACCCACTGACTGCTCGATCAGCCCGTCCATCATGGGCAGGCGATCCTGCTCGTTCCAGTACCGGCTCATGCCGCCGTTCACGTTGATCACATTGGTGTAGCCACTGTCCGCAAGCAAGTTGCCCACACGGCGGCTGCGCTGGCTGTGCGAGCAATACAGGTAGATCGGGCGGTTCCGATCGGGCAACTCGCTCAAGCGCCTGCCCACCTCGCGGTCATCGATGTTCGCCGCGCCTTTCAAGTGGCCGATGTTCAAGCTGGTCCAATGCGATGTATCGCTGAACTCTCCCGGCGTGCGCACGTCGAGCAATAGCGCCTCGGGTGACTTCGCCAGCGCCGCCGGAAGCTCCTCAAGCGAGATGGTGCGATAGCGGGTGTTGTCACCGTCGTATTTCGATTGGGCATGCAGGGCGAATGCGCAACCAAGCGCGGTGATCAAGAAGGCAAGGCGGAAATACAATACGCGAAGGTCAATTTCTTTCAGAAGGACAGCGCAACGGTTCATCACTTGTGTTTAGTGACCCAATGCACACTCACTCATGACGTAACGCCCGCACCGGACCATGCCTTCGGCAGGCAGGTCCGTCAACTACTCATGCCGCAACGCCCGAACAGGATCGGTCTGCGCTGCCTTGATCGCCCGGAAGCTCACCGTGAACGTAGCGATGAGCAGCACGACCAGTCCCGCGCCCACGAACACCAGCGGCTCGATGTGCGTGCGGAACGCGAAGTTCTCCAGCCAGCGGCCTACACCGAGCCACGCGAGGGGCACGGCCACGAGGGCGCCCACGAGCACCAGCAGCAGGAAATCGCGGGTGACCACCCAGGTGATACGCAGCGTGTCCGCACCCATGACTTTCCGGATGCCGATCTCACGCGTGCGTTTCTCGGCGGTCCAACTGGCGAGCGCGAAGAGGCCGAGGCAGGCGATGAAGACCGCGAGCAAGGAGAAGATGCCGACGAGTGAGGCGAGGCGGCCTTGCGCTTCGTACTGCATGTTGAGCTGATCATCGAGGAACTGGTACTCGAAGGGGAAGTTGGTGGTGCGGCTGTTCCACTCCTTGCGCGCGGCTTCGATCACCGGGGTGGGATCCCCGCCTTCGGTGCGGATGTAGATGTAGCGCAGCCACTGGCCGATGTCGGTGGTCATGTCGAACACGAAGGGTTGCACGGCTTTGAAGAGCGGATCGAACGCGAAGTCCTTTGTGACGGCGATGATGCGCTCCTCGCCGTGCGGCGTGTCCATGCGATCACCGATGGACTTGGTGGGATCGTCAGGGTGCAGCTGTTTGGCGAAGGTCTCGTTGACGATCACGCTGAGCGAATCATCGCCGGGGAACTCGCGCGAGAACCAGCGGCCGGCCAGGAGTTCGATGTCCATGGCCTGTTGGAATTCGGGGTTCACGTAGAGGCAGGGCAGGTAGGTCCACTTGCCCTGTTCCATGGTGCCCCAGTTGAACTCGTGCGTGTTGTGCTTCTTGCCGATGATGTCGTTGGCCCAGCTCACGGCCTTCACGCCGCTGATCTTCTTCAGCTCGGGGAACACGGCGAGGTACACGTCGCTCATGGGCGCGCGCACGGGGATCAGGATCACCTGCTCCTTGTTGAAGCCGAGGTCGACGCTGCGCAGGTGGTCGTGCTGGCGCTTCACGAAGACGGTACCGATGATGAGCACCAGCGCGATGGCGAACTGCACCACCACCAATGCTTTGCGCAAGGCCTGCCCGCGTGAGGTGCCGCCGCTGTTGCCCTTCAGCACCACCGCCGGTTGGAAATTGCTGAGGAAGAAGGCCGGGTAGATGCCGCTGAGCAGACCGAGCAGCACCGCAATGCCAAGGACTCCGGGCACAAGCATCGAGGGCAGGGGAATGGTTTCGCCTGCCAGCGAATTGAACGCGGGCATCAGCAGCTTGATCAGCAACAGCGCGAGCAACGCCGCGATCAAACTCATCAGCACGCTCTCCAGCAGGAACTGCGTGATCAGCTGACCACGCGCCGCGCCCGCCGCCTTGCGCACACCCACTTCCCGTGCGCGGTACGCACTGCGCGCCGTGGCGAGGTTCATGAAGTTCACGCCCGCGAGCACGATGATGAAGAAGCCGATCGCCCACAGGATGTTCACGCTGCCCTTGTCGCCGTTCTGGTGCATCTCGAAATCGAGCTTGCTGGTTAGGTGGATGTCGGCAAGCGGCTGTAGCTCGTGGCCGATCTGGTTCTTGAGGAAGTCGGGGTAGTACTTCTGGATGAAGTCGGGGAACACGCGGTCCACCTCGGCTTTGGTGATGCCCTCCTTCAGCCGCACGTAGGTCCAACAAGGGTTCCACACCCAGTTGTTCTTCTCGATGTTCCGCCAGAATTGCGTGATGGTGTAGAACGAGACCAGTCCCTCGAACTGGATGTGCGAATTGCGCGGGATCTCGCCAAGGATGCCCGTCACCTGAACGTCCATCGCGTTGTCCCACTTCATCAACTGGCCCATGGGGTCGGCGTCGCCGAAGTACTTCTTCGCCAACTCCTGCGAAAGCACGATGCTGCCGGGCTTGGTGAGCGCCGTATTAGGATCGCCTTTGATGAGCGGATAGTTGAACATGTCGAACACGGTACTGTCCACGAGGTAGAGTCCGCTCTCGGTGAACATCTTGTCGGTGCTGAGACTATCACCTACCTTCAGCGTGTGCTGCGGATCCTGGAAATCGAACCAGCGGCACTGGCGTTCGATCAGCTCGGGGTGGTCGCCCAGCAGCGTGGGACCCAAGCCGAAGACCATGCTGCTGCTGTGCTCGCCCTGGCCCTCCATCTCGATCTCGCCCACCACGCGGTACACGCGCTCAGTGTGCGGCACGAAGCGATCGAAGCTGCGCTGGTACTGCACGTACAGCCCGATGAGCACGAAGCACGCGATGCCCGTGGCCAGGCCCAGCAGGTTGATGAGGGTATAGAGCTTCTGCTTCCAGAGGTTGCGGAAGCCGGTGAGGAGGAGGTTCTTGAGCATGCGACGAGGGGTGACGCAAGGTGCTGCGCCTTCATCGCCCTCGCCTTGGAAGTGTGCGCTGGGGTTGCGGGAGTGACGGATGGTTCATGCGCACCGCCATTCGACCTTTGCAGTGCCCGGTCGTCTCACCTGCATTCCCTTCGCATGCGCCACCTCAACTCCATCCTCTTCGTCCTGCTCACCATCTCCATTCACGCCCAGACGGACACGATCACCGTGGGCGCGCTGGAACGGACCTACACCTTGCGCCTGCCTTCAAACTACGATGGCAGCACGGCGCTCCCGTTGGTCATCGCCATGCACGGCGGATTCGGAAGCGGCACGCAACTCGAGAACCAATCCCAGCTCAGCGTGAAGGCCGAGCAGGAAGGCTTCATCGTGGTCTACCCCGACGGCGCCCCCAGCCCGATCAACATCCGCACTTGGAACGCCGGCGGCTGCTGCGGCTACGCCATGAACCAGGGCATCGACGATGTCGGCTTCATCGACGCGCTGCTCGACACGCTCATCGACGCATACAGCATCGACACGCTGCGCATCCATGCCACCGGCATGAGCAACGGCGGCTTCATGAGCTACCGGTTGGCCTGCGAGCTCAGCGAGCGCATCGCCGCCATCGCTCCCGTGAGCGCCAGCATGACCATCGCGGCGTGCGAGCCCGTGCGACCGGTGCCCGTGATCGGCATCCACTCCTACCTCGATACCAGCGTGCCTTACCTCGGCGGCATCGGCGATGGCGTGAGCAACCATTACAACTCGCCCCAGGACAGCGTGCAGACCGCCTTTGCCCTGCATGCCGATTGCGCGGTGCTCAACGACACCATCCAGCACGATGCGCAACTGACCGTGGTCCGTTGGCACGATTGCGATTGCCAGCAGGAGATGCTGCTCTACATGACCCAGGACGGCGGCCACAGCTGGCCCGGCGGCAACGGCACGGGCATCGGCGACCCGCCGTCACAGACCGTGAGCGCGAACGACCTCATGTGGGACTTCTTCCAGCAGCACTCGCTCGATTGCCTGAGCACGCCGGTCGTCACCGCCCCAGCGCCGGCATCAGGCATCACGATCGGTCCGCAGCCGACCGATGGCTTCGTGCGCATCAACGGAGATGCGCTCATCGGTGTGGCGGTTCACGATCCGGCCGGAAGAGCGGTGGAACGATTGCATGTGTCGCCAGCACCCTCCATCACCATCGATTTGAGCGGCATGCCCGCCGGAACCTATACGCTCTTGATCACCGATGCGCGTCAGGAAGTGGCGATCCGGAAGCTCATCCTGCTCCGCTGAAGCCTGATACTCGTGGGTCCATCGGGCACGAACGAGGGGAGTTTGAATTCACCTCCGCTACCGTGCTCGAGCGCGTTCACCGCCGAGAGTCCGGCTTGATGCGCTGAGACATGCTCCAACGAAAGAGCCCCGGCAAATGCCAGGGCTCCCATCTTGATCGTTGATGGCCTTAGGCCTTCTCTACGTTCACTGCATTCGCACCTTTCGGGCTCTGCTCCACTTCAAAGGTGACCTTGTCTCCTTCGTAGAGTTGCGCACGGGTGCCGGTCTTGTGGACGAACACGTCCTTGCCGCCCTCATCGGGGGTTATGAAACCAAAGCCTTTCTCCGTGTTGAAGAACTTCACTGTACCACTTGACATTGTACTGACTGTAATGCGTCCCGGTCGAAGCAGGACTTGTTGCAACCCGGCAATAGCGCCGGAGTGTTGGGGGCAAGGTAGGCCCTGAGCGCTCGTCAGCCCGGCGATCGCAGGAATAAATGCCGCATCGCGCACAAAACATCACAATTCAGCTCGCCCGCGACGGCATGGCCTACATTGTTCCCATGCCCGGCGACGCAACCGGGCACCCGAGGATCCCTGGATGATCCAATCCCGGTCAAGGTGCCGGGCCGCACGGGCTGGTTGGCCCGGCGCTGTTCATCCAATGCTAGACGGTTCGTGCCATCCGAAACGGCGAAGAGACCATGCGCCCTCAAGCACCTCAACAAACCCATCCGATGGACGACCTCAATCCGACGCAAGGGAAAAACTCGCTCTTCATCCCTCCGAATCGCTGGGGCCATAAGAAGATCAAGCTGAAGAACCGGTTCAAGCAGCTGAATGACGCGGACCTTGATTTCAGCCCGGGCGAAGAGCACGAGCTCAGCGTGCGCCTGCAACAGCGCCTGGGCATGCAGGCCGACGAACTCCACTCCTTGATCGATTCCCTATGAGCCGCACCGCAGGAGCCCCCCGATATGCAGGCCCGCCGGGGAGCCGGGCCTTCGCCGTGAACGTGCGGTCCCGCGTGCATGCCTACTTCTCGGAGACCGGCACGCCCCTGAAGGCCGACGGCCGGCTGGCCATCAAGGTGGCTGCCATGCTCACGGTCTTCCTGGCGCCGCTCATTGTCGTGCTCGTCGTCCCCTTCACGGCATGGGCCGCCCTGCTCATGGCGTTGGTCATGGGCATCGGAATGGCGGGCATCGGAATGGGCGTGATGCACGACGGGCTGCACGGCGCGAGTTCCAGCAAGCCCTGGGTGAACGAGCTCCTTGGCGGCACCATGTACCTGCTCGGAAGCGATGCCTTCACCTGGAAGCTCCAGCACAATGGGGCGCACCATACCCATACGAACGTGGATGAGATCGATCAGGACATCGACCCTCCGGATCTGCTGCGCTTCAGCGAGCACGCGCCGCGCTGGCGCATCCACCGCTTCCAGCATATCTACTCCTTCTTCTTCTACGGGCTGCTCACTCTGGTGAAACTGGGCAACGATTTCTTCTCGCTGGCCAGGGCATCCCGCGATCCAGGCAATCGTAGCCACAACTTCCCCTTGCACTTCGCGGGAATGGTGTCCGTGAAGCTCATCCATCTCTTCCTCTTCGTGGGGTTGCCGTGGCTGCTCACTCCGTTCGCGCTCTGGCAGGTGCTCATTGGTTTCCTGGCCATGCACTTCACTTGCGGCCTGATCCTGGGCACCGTGTTCCAGCTGGCGCATGTGGTCGAAGGCGCCCAGCAGCCGCTGCCCGATCCACAGGGCGTGATCAACAACGACTGGGCCGTGCATGAGCTGCTCACCACCGCTGATTTCGCGCCGCGCAGCAAACTCCTGGCATGGTACACCGGCGGGCTCAATTTCCAGATCGAGCACCACCTCTTCCCCTACATCTCGCATCTGCACTACCCCGCCATCGCGCCAATCGTCGCCCAAGTGGCGGCCGAGCATGGCCTCGCCTACAACG
Organism: Flavobacteriales bacterium; assembly: GCA_016712535.1. Lineage (NCBI taxonomy): Bacteria > Pseudomonadati > Bacteroidota > Flavobacteriia > Flavobacteriales > Flavobacteriales bacterium. Next base: position 174,246 of record JADJQW010000003.1, on the reverse strand, counting down.
TGAAGCCCACGCTCGCATCCGCGATCCGGTCGCATGTGCGGCGATTGCGGCAATTGGGCGGAAGTGCATCCTGAACGACCTCAAGCTCCAGCGATCCCGAGGCGATCCGAACGACCGCGCGCTCTGCACGGGTTTCCTCATTCATGCCGCAGCGCCTTGACCGGATCCGCCACCGCGGCACGGTACGCCTGAACGGTGACCGTGAGCACAGTGACGGACAAGGTGATCAGCACCGCTGCCGCGTACAGCATGGGAGAGATCTCCGTGTGGTAAGCGAAGGTCTCCAGCCAACGCCCGATGGCATAGAAAGCCAACGGGAAGGCCACGAGCAATGCGAAACCGAGAAGCACCACGAACTCGCGGTTCATGCGCTTCACGATGTCGGCGAGCGGTGCGCCCATCACGCGGCGGATGCCGATCTCGCGCGTGCGCTGCTTGGCGGTGAAGTACGCCAGTCCATAGAGGCCCATGATGGTGAGCAGGATGGTGAGCACGGCGAACGATGTGAACACCCGGAATAACTTGTCCTCTGCCTGGTAGAGCTGCGCGATGCTGTCCGTGAGGAAGCTGGCCTCCCAGGCATCGTTGGGCCGCAATTCCTTCCAGCGCGCCTGAAGGGCTTCAAGCTGCGCTGCCGGATCACCTGGGGCAAGCCGCAGCACCAGGTTGGACACGCCGTAGCGGCGATCGCTCTGGAAAAGGCACATCGGCTCGATGGGCGTGTGCAAACTGGCATAATGGAAGTCCTTCACCACGCCGATCACGGAAAGCTCCTGCTCGCTGCTGTCCCCGGGGACGTAGATCTTCTCCGCGAGCGGGTCCTTCCAACCGAAGCTGCGCACTGCGCTCTCGTTCACCACCACCGCGCGGTCGTTGTCGCTGGCGATGGATGGATCGAACATGCGGCCGGCCACCAGTTCCAGGCCCAGCACCCCCGGGAAATCGGGGTCAACGTTCATGGTGGGCATGGGCTTGTCCACCTTGCCATCCGGCGTTACCACACGCAGCACCCATCGGCCCCCGCTATTGCCGGGCAGGCTTTGCGTGAAGGCCGCGCCGGTAACGAAGCTCTCGCGCATGAGTTCCTGCTTCACCGGGCGAAGGGCGTCCCACGCCAGCGTATCCGGCCCCGGCGGCTGAGGCATGGTGATGGTGAGCAGGTTCTCCTTGCGGAAGCCCATGTCGGTGCTGCGCAACCAGTGCAGCTGGGCGAACACCGCGAGCGTGCCCACGACCATGAATAGCGCGATGGCGAATTGCGCGCCCATCAGCACCTTGCGCACGCGCTGCCTCCCCGCTCCGCTCGCGATGCCTTCCTTCAGAAGCAGCTGCGGCGAAAAGCGCGAGAGGAAGAACGCGGGATAGCTTCCGGCCACGACGCCGATGGCCAGCACGATGAGCCCCACGACCGCGAAGAAGCTGCCGCGCAGCAGGTAGCCCATGCCGATCTCCTTCCCGGTGATGGAGTTGAACGCGGGCAGGCAGAGCCACAGCAATCCCAGCGCGACCACGATGCCGATGACCGCGATGAGCACGCTGCCGCCGATGAACTGCGCCACCAGTTGCCCTCGCTGCGCGCCGCTCACTTTCCGCAGCGCCACTTCCTTGGCGCGGCGCGTGGCGTCGGCGGTGCTCATGTTGATGTAGTTGATGCAAGCGATGGCGAGGATCAGCACGGCCACGATGGCGAAGAGCGTGACGTAGGCCTTGTTGCCCTTCTTCGGCGTATCGTAGATCAGCTCGTTGTTGAAGTGCACGTCGCGCAGCGGCTCCAGGTTGAAGCGGATATCGCCCTTGAAGCCCCAGCCCTCCCAGCGCGGGAGGATGTGCTTCGCCACGAAGGCATCCATCTTGCCCTGGAATCCGCTCGCGCTCGTTCCAGGCGCAAGCACCAGGTAATTGAAGCAGCTGTTGTTGCCCCAGCTCTGCGCGAGCTGCTCCTTCGCCTCCGGCGGCAATCCCAGGCGGCTCATGAAAACGCCCATGGGGATGTGCGTGTTCCCGGCCTTCTCATCGATCACGCCCGCCACCTTCAGGGTGCGGCCGTTGCGCGCCACGAGCTTGCCGATGGGATGCTGCGCGCCGAACATGCGCGTGGCCATCTCCTGCATGATCACGATGTTGTCCGGCTCATCGAGCGCATCGCGCCCGCCGTGCGTGAAGGTGAAATCGAAAGCGCGGAAGGTGCTGGTGTCGGCGTTGTAGCCGTTCTCCGCACTGAAGCGTTGGCCGTTGTATTCGAGCGTGGTCTCGCCAAGCTGGAAAAGCGATACGCCTGCTTCTATCTCGGGATACTCCTGCAGGAGCACCTCCATGATCGGGAACGGGGTGATGCCGAAGTCATCCTTCGTATCGCCGAAGTGGTAATGCGCCTGGATGCGGAAGATGCGGTCGGCCTTCCGGTGGTGCGCATCGAAGCTCAGCTCATCCTGCACGTAGATGTAGATGAGCAAGCAGGCCACCACGCCAATGGCCAGTCCGATGATGTTGAGCGCGGCGAAGAGCTTGTCGCGCTTGAGGGTGCGCCAGGCGATCAACAGGTAGTTGGCGAACATGCTGGCAAGGTGGCGCGCGCAGCCTTGAGGAAAGGCGTCGGAGTGCGATGGCGTTGGAGGCGTGACGGGCGGTTGAGCAGCAATCCTGGTCAGCCGTTGATCCGCAAGGGCGAAGCCTGTAGCGTCTGAGACTGGCAAGTGGATGCTACGATGCATCGGACCTGGGCGACATCGTGCCGCGCCCCCTGCAGCCAAGAACCGGGCATGACATTCATCATGCGAGCAGCGAAGGTGCCAGGTACTTTTGCTTGGTGATGCCCCGCATCTTGCTCCTATTGCCCATTCTTTGGGTGCAGGGGTTCTTGGTGAGCCCAGACCTGATGAGGATGCCGCTCCTCTTCGTGCACTTCATGGAACACAAGGCCGCTTCAGAGGACCTCGATCTGGCTTCGTTCATCGTGCTGCACTATGCGGACGATGAGCACCGGGCACAGGATCACAGCGACCACGAGAACCTCCCGTTTCACCACCATCATGGGGCTGGAATGGACCAGGCATCGGCCAAAGTGCTCGCCAACGAGCCTTTGCGACGAGTGAGTTTCCCCGCGCTTTCCGCACTATCACCGATAGCGCTGCCCTTTGACCAGGATGTGCTTGCCGGACACCATCCGGAGCTCCTGCGTCCGCCCCGAACCCTGGCCTGATCCCAGGCCGGTCACAGCACTGCTTCCTGTTCCGGTCGAGCCGATGAGCCGCCCCGCGCGGTTCGCGGTGCATTCAACCGCTAACGGAACTCATCCATGCTGGACCGCATCATCGCCTTTTCCATCCAACAGAAGCTCATCGTGGGGCTTCTTGTCCTGGGCCTCATCGGGTATGGCGCCTACAACGTCACCCGGTTGCCGATCGACGCCGTGCCGGACATCACCAACAACCAGGTGCAGGTGATCACCGTGAGCCCGTCGCTGGGCGCCGGCGACATCGAGCGGCTCATCACCTTCCCCATCGAGCAGGCCACGCGCAACGTGCCCGGCATCATCGAGCAGCGCAGCTTCAGCCGCTTCGGCTTGTCGCTCGTCACCATCGTGTTCGACGACGCCACGGATGTGTACTGGGCCCGTCAGCAGGTCACCGAGCGCCTCACCCAGCTCACCATCCCCGAGGGCTTGGGGCGACCGGAGCTTGGGCCGGTATCGAGCGGACTGGGCGAGATCTTCCAATACGTGGTAAGGCCCAAGCCCGGCTACGAAGGCCGATACGACGCCACCGAACTGCGCACCATCCAGGACTGGATCGTGCGGCGTCAGCTCATCGGCACCGAAGGGGTCGCCGACGTGAGCAGTTTCGGCGGCAAGCTGAAGCAGGTCGAGATCGCCGTGGACCCTGAGCGGCTCGGTGCCATGGGCATCACCATCGCGAATGTGTTCGATGCCGTGGCCCGCAACAACGCCAACACCGGCGGGGCGTACATCGAGACCGGTCCATCCATGCTCTTCATCCGGACGGAGGGCCTGCTGGAGGACATGGAGGCCATCCGCACCATCCCGGTGAAGGTGCTCCCCGATCGCACCCCGGTGCTGCTGCACGATGTGGCCGAAGTACGCCTGGGCACCGCCACCCGCTACGGTGCGATGGTCTACAACAACGAAGGCGAAGCGGCCGGCGCCGTGGTGATGATGCTGAAGGGGGCCAACTCCAGCGAGGTCATCAAGAAGGTGAAGGAGCGTATCGCGCAGATCGAAAAGACACTGCCTGAAGGTGTGATGATCGAGCCCTTCCTGGACCGCACCAAGATGGTGAACAACGCCATCCACACGGTGCGGACGAACCTGATGGAAGGCGCGCTGATCGTGGTGCTCATCCTCGTGTTCTTCCTTGCCAACCTGCGTGCCGGGCTGGTGGTGGCCTCCGTGATCCCGCTGGCCATGCTCTTCGCCATCATCCTGATGAACCTGTTCGGTGTGAGCGGCAACCTGATGAGCCTGGGCGCGCTCGACTTCGGGCTGATCGTGGACGGCGCGGTGATCATCGTCGAGGCCGTGCTGCACCGGCTCCATGGCCACGGGCATGGCTTGGGAACGGGCAGGCTCGATCAGCAGCGGATGGATGAGGTGGTGCGCGGTTCCGCAAGCCGCATGATGAACTCGGCGATGTTCGGTCAGGTGATCATCTTTATCGTGTACCTGCCGATCCTCTCCCTGTCGGGCATCGAAGGCAAGATGTTCAAGCCCATGGCGCAGACCGTGGCCTTCGCCGTGCTGGGTGCCGCGATCCTCTCGCTGACCTACGTGCCGATGATGAGCGCGCTCTTCCTCAGCAAGAAGCTGGACCCGCCCGCCACATGGACCGATCGCATGATGGAGCGCCTCGGGAACGCCTACCGCACCTGGCTCAACAAGGCCATCGGGAAGCCCATGCGGCTAATAGTGGCTGCGGTGATGCTGCTCGTGTTAGCTGGGGGCATCATGGCCTCCTTGGGTGGTGAGTTCATCCCCGAGCTGGAGGAGGGCGACTTCGCGATCGACACGCGCCTGCTCACCGGCAGCTCGCTCACCAACACCGTGGAGACCTGCCAGAAGGCGGCGGGCATGCTTAAGGCACAGTATCCCGAAGTGGAGAAGGTGGTGACCAAGATCGGCAGCGGCGAGATCCCCACCGATCCCATGCCCATCGAAGCGGCGGACATGATGGTGATCCTGAAACCCAAAAAGGACTGGACCAGCGCGAAGACCTTCGATGAACTGGCCGAGAAGATGGGAAGCACCCTGAGCGTGTTGCCCGGTGTCACCTTCGGATTCCAATACCCTGTGCAGATGCGCTTCAATGAACTGATGACCGGCGCACGCCAGGACGTGGTGTGCAAGATCTACGGCGAGGACCTTGATACGCTCGCGGCGTATGCCCACAAGCTGGGTGAACTGGTGAGCAGCGTGGACGGCGCCAAGGACCTCTACGTGGAAAGCGTGGGCGGGCTGCCACAGATCATCGTGACCCACGACCGTGCCGCGCTGGCCCGTTTCGGGCTCGATGTGGAAGCGGTGAACGATGTGGTGCGTACGGCCTTCGCGGGAAGCGTGGCCGGACAAGTGTTCGAAGGCGAACGCCGTTTCGACCTGGTGGTGCGCGCGCGTTCGCAGAGCCGGTCGGACCTGAGCGATGTGCAACGCCTGCTGGTTCCCACGCCCATGGGCAAGCCCGTGCCGCTCTCCCTGCTCGCCCATGTGCGGATCGAGGACGGACCCAACCAGGTGCAACGCGAGGATGCCAAGCGCCGGATCACCGTCGGCTTCAACGTGCGCGGGCGCGATGTGCAATCGATCGTGGAAGAGCTGCAGGGCAAGGTGGATGCCCGGTTGAACTTGCCTGTAGGCTATTACACCACCTACGGCGGAGCCTTCGAGAACCTGGTGGAGGCCAAGCAACGGCTGAGCGTGGTGGTACCGCTGGCGCTGCTGCTGATTCTGCTGCTGTTGTACTTCGCCTTCGGCTCCTTGAAGTTGAGCCTGCTGGTGTTCAGCGCCGTACCGCTATCCGCGATCGGTGGCGTGTTCGCCTTGGCCGGACGTGGCATGCCGTTCAGCATCTCAGCGGGCGTGGGCTTCATCGCGCTCTTTGGGGTGGCGGTGCTCAACGGCATCGTGCTCATCAGCGAGTTCGAGCACCTGCGGAAGGAGGGCCTCGCCGACCTGGCCGAACGCATCCGCACCGGCACCGCCAACCGCCTGCGCCCCGTGCTGATGACCGCGAGCGTGGCCTCGCTCGGCTTCCTGCCCATGGCCCTGAGCAACGGCGCCGGTGCGGAAGTGCAACGCCCGCTGGCCACCGTGGTCATCGGCGGCCTCATCACCGCCACCCTGCTCACGCTTTTCGTGCTGCCCTCCTTGTACATGCTCGCGTACCGCAAGCCGAGCATGCAAGGACCGAAGCGACCTTCCTCTTTGGTAGCCGCAGTGCTGCTGGCACTGGTGCTCCTTCCCACGTCTGCCTTCGCACAAGATGCACCGCGCATGATCACCCTGGAGCAAGCGGTGGAAAGCGCCATGCGCAAGAACCTCAGTTTGAAGAGCGCGGTGCTGCTCAGTGAAGCCGAGGAAGCACTCGTCGGCGCCGCTTGGGACCTGCCCCGCACCAACCTCGACTTCGAGTATGGCCAGATCAACACCAACGTGAACGACGATCGCATCAGCCTTTCGCAGAGCCTCGCCTTCCCCACGGTATACATGCAACGGCGGAAGATGCTGAAGCACGGTGCAGCCGGTGTCCGCTGGGAACAAGCGATGCGCGAACGAGATGTGCGTGTGCAGGTGGAGCAGACCTACCACGAAGTGCTGGTGCTTGGTGAGCAGTTGCGCTTGTTGCAGGAGGCAGACAGCGTATTCGCCCTTGCCGTTCCCGGAGAAGAACATCGCTTCGACCTAGGCTCCAGCAATGTGCTGCAACGTGCCACCGCGCGGACGCAAGCCATGCTGTTGCGTGCCCGCGCGCAGCAGGTCAGCGCTGAATTGGGGCAGGCGCGCACCCGCCTTGCGCAATTGATGAACAGCGATGGCAATGTGACCGCTTCGCCCCTTCCGCTGAAACGGACCGTTGCCGTGATGCCCGATGAGAGTGCGGTACTGAAGCATCCCATCGTGCGGTCGGCCACGGAACAGGAAGCGGCTGCAGATGCCCGCTGGCGCATGGAACGATCCAACCTGCTGCCCAACCTTACGCTCGGGGTATCATCCATGACGCTGTACCAATCGCCCTCCGTGCCCGATGGATCGTTGATCTACGGCCGCGACGACCGCTTCACCATGGTACGCGCCGGCATCGGGGTGCCCTTGTTCTTCGGTGCACAGTCCGCGCGCAACAAGGCCGCACGACTGGATACAGAACGTGCGACCAACGAGACAGAGTCTCTGGAACAGGAGGTCCGCACACGACTGCATCAGGCGCAACAACGCTATACCGCCCATCTCGCACGTGTGGAGGCTTTTGAGCAAGGAGCCACGCAGGAAGCCGAACTGTTGAGGCGCTCAGCGGAGGAAGCGTACCGCAACGGCCAGATCGATCGCATGGAATGGAGTCTTCTGATCGGCCAGTCCATCACCCTTTCCATGGAGTACCTCGATGCGCTCCGGGCACTCGGCCGCGCCAGCATCGAGCTCAACGCCTTCAACGGATTCTAACCACCCGCAGATCATGCGTCAACACATTCCAATTTCAAGCGGTCGGATCATCCTGAGCGGAGTCGAAGTGGGCTCAACCCTAAGGCTGCCCTTGATCGGTGCCATCGCCATCCTGATGGCCTTTGCGTCCTGCTCAACGACCGAGGCACCTGCCGAAACCCCTGCTTCACCAGCTTCTGGAACCACGGTGACCCTGACTCCCGAGCAACTGAAGAACGCCGGCATCGTGACCGGCAAGGCCGAACGCCGCTCGCTGGGCGTGCTGATTCCCGTGCAGGGCGTGGTGGACGTTCCGCCCCAGAACCTCGTGAGCATTAGTGCTCCGCTCGGCGGTTACCTGCGTTCCACGGACCTGCTGCCCGGCATGGAGGTCCAGAAGGGGCAGACGCTCGCGGTGATGCAGGACCCGCGCTTCATCCAATTGCAGCAGGACTACCTGATCGCTGAAGGAAGGGTGGCCATGCTCGCACAGGACTTCGAGCGCCAGAAGGCCTTGAACGCCACGAAGACCAGCAGTGACAAGGTGTTGCAGGAGGTCACCGCCGAGCTCAACACACAGAAGGTCACCCTTCGTTCACTGGGCGAACAGCTGCGGCTGATCGGTGTGGACCCGACAGCGCTGACCTCGGAGAGCATCTCGCGCAGCGTGGCCCTGCGTTCGCCCATCCACGGCTGGGTATCGAAGGTGAATGTGAACGTCGGGCGCTACGTGCAGCCAACGGACGTGCTCTTCGAGCTGGTCGATCCCAAGGACATCCACTTGGCGTTGACGGTCTTCGAGAAAGACCTTCCCAGTGTCAGGACTGGTCAGGAAGTGCATGCTCGTCCCACCGCCCACCCCAACGACGAGTACGAGGCAGAGGTGATCCTGGTGGGCCGCAGCCTCGATGCCGATCGCAGTGCCATCGTCCACTGCCATTTCACCAAGGCACCGAAGGACCTCGTGCCGGGCATGGCCATGAGCGCCACCCTCGAAAGCCGAACCGATACCGTGTGGTGCGTGCCCGAAGCGGCCGTGGTGCGCAGCGGCAGTGGCCAGGCCGTGTTCACAGCGAACGCGGACGGCAGCTACACGATGGTGCCTGTGACCACCGGAGCCAACGAGTATGGCTACTTCGAGCTGGTGGGATCCTCCGCCGAGCTGCGCGAACGGCCAGTGGTCGTGCAGGGGGCGTACAGCCTCCTATCCACGCTCAAGAACAGCGGGGAGGAGTGAATCCGCCAACCAAGCCTCCACCCATCGGTACGCTGCACTCGACCATGACGCGGACTGCATGGCGTCGGACGCATCATATCGCCTGCTCAGGAGTGCATCACCCGCACTGACCGCTGCGCACAACAGATAGATGCAAGAGCCGATGCGGGTCAGAGCAGCGTCTGCACCGGCACATTGCCCTCCACCACCTTGCCATCGAGCAATTTGATCGTGCGCTGCGCGTAGCCCGCATCGCGCATGCTGTGCGTGACGATGATGACCGTGGTTCCTGCCTTGTTCAACTCGGTGAGCAGGCCCATCACCTCCTCGCCCATGGCGCTGTCCAGATTGCCAGTGGGCTCATCCGCGAGGATCAGCTTGGGGCTGTTCACCACCGCACGCGCGATGGCTACGCGCTGCTGCTGCCCGCCGCTCAGCTGCTGCGGGAAATGCTTGGCGCGCGCAATGATGCTCATGCGTTCCATGGCTTCCTGCACACGCTGCTTGCGCTCGCCCTTCGGCATGCTCGTGTAGATCAAAGGCAGCTCGATGTTCTCGGCGACCGTCAATTCATCGATCAGGTTGAAGCTCTGGAACACGAAGCCGATGGTGCTCTTTCGGACCTCCGCGCGCCTGCGCTCGTTGTAGCCGCTCACGTCCTCGCCGTTCACGAAGTACTGTCCGCTGGTGGGCGAGTCGAGCAGGCCGATGATGTTGAGCAGCGTGGACTTGCCGCAGCCGCTGGGGCCCATGATGGCCACGAACTCGCCTTGGCCGATATCGATGCTCACCTCGTTCAGCGCGGTGGTCTCCACCGTGTCGGTGCGGTAGATCTTCGAGAGGTTCCGGGTCTTCAGGAGGCTCATGGTTCTGGGGTTTATCGGGGCCGGGGAGATCCTGCCCTTACTGGATCAAGAGTTCATCCGCGTCATTGAAGGCGCTGTACCGGCTGGTCACTACGCGGTCGCCGGGTGCGAGCCCTTCGAGCACTTCGTACATCTCCGGGTTCTGGCGGCCGAGCTTCACTCCGCGCTTGGTGGCCGTGCCCTCGGCATCCACCACGTACACCCATTGCCCGCCCGTGTCCTGGAAGAAGGGACCGCGCGGCAGCATCACGGCTTGCATATCCTCACTGAGCTGCAAGCGCACCTGGAAGGTCTGGCCGCGCCGAACGTCAGGCTTATCGCCCACGAAGCGCAGGTCCACATCGAACTCACCGCTGCTCACCTCAGGGTACACCTTGAAGATCTCGATGTCGTGCTCCCGGCCGGCATGCGTGAACGTCCCGTGCAGCCCGATGCCCACCCGGCTCACGTAGTGCTCAGGGATCCGCGCTCGCACCTTGAAGCTCTCCAGGACGTCGATCTGCGCGATGCGCTCACCGCGCTGCTTCGTCTGCCCCAGCTCCGCGCTCAATCCGCTTAGCTGGCCATCGATGGGCGCCTTGATCACCAGGTTCTGCAGGTTGTCGCGCAGGAAGCGCAGGTTCTGCTGGATCAGCTCCAGGTTGCTGGTGATGGAGCCCACCTGGCTGAGGCGGAAGAGCGAATCGCTGCGCACATTGGCCGCCACGAGCTTCCGCTTCTCGCGAATGTACTGCAGGTTCTCCAAGTTGCTCAGGTAGGCGTTGCGCGCGAGGAGCGAGTCCTTCACCAAGCGGTCATCCACGCGCTGGTCGCGCTCCAAGCGCTTCAGGTCCTTCTCGAGGTTGAGCAGCTCATCGCGCAGCCGCGTGGTCTGCTGATCCATGGCCAGCCGCGTGTTGCGCAGGTTGTTCTGCTGATCGAGCAGCTGCGCCTCGCGGTTGATGGCATCCATGTGCAGCTGCGGATTGCTCAGCTCGATGATGGGCTGGCCGGACTCCACCATGCTGCCGTCCTCCACGAAGCGGTGCTTCACCGTGCCGCCTTCGAGCGCATCGAGGAAGACGGTCTGGATCGGCTGCACCGTGCCAGTGACCGGAATGAACTCCTTGAAGAGGCCCTGGCTCACGGTCCCGATCGTGACCTTGGCCGCCTCCACCCGCACGCGCGATCGTCCCAGCCCGCTGGCCAGCGCCACCACCGCGAACAGCACCAACAGTCCGATGCCGGCAGCGTAGAGCATGCGGCGCCGTCTGGCGGGCCGGGTATCAATGGCGCGATCCATGAACGAGGGGCCACAAGGTTCCCGAACCCGCGCTCAGGGCAGAAGAACTATGTGCGGGGCGGATAGCCCTGTGACGAATGGTTATGCCCTACCAGACGAAGGGCAGCAAGCGCTTCACGCCCTGCATGCGCCGCGGATAATCGGGGTGCTGTTGGGTGAGCAGCGCTTCCTCGTGCTTGATCTTCAGGATGAGCACCACCGCGCAGATCGTCAATGACCACCAACGAATCGCGCTCGGCGCACCGAAGGCCAACCCCGCACCGCAGAGCAGCACCGCCGAGTACATCGGGTGGCGCACAAAACGGTAGATGCCTTGAACGCTCAATGCACTCGAGGCGCGCGGGTCGGGCATCACCGTGAGGTTATGGCCGCCGAGTGAAACAACGGCCCAAGCGAGGACGAGAAGGCCGCTCGCGAACAGCGCCCATGCCCACCATGGCAGCACCCACGAGCCGCCCAGCGCGAGCGCGCCGATGCACGTGAACTGGGCGATGACGAGTGGAATCGATCGCATGCGCGATCAGATCGCCCCAGCCCCCAACAGCAGCGCCGGTTCTTCCAGCAACCCTTTGAAGGTGTTGAGGAAGGCCGCACCGGTGGCGCCATCCACCACGCGGTGGTCGCAGCTCAGGGTCACCTTCATGGTGTGGCCCGGCACGATCCGGCCATTCTTCACCACAGGCTTCTCCATGATGCCGCCCACGGCCAGGATGCACGCATCGGGCGGGTTGATGATGGCGGTGAATTCCTCGATGCCGAACATGCCAAGGTTCGAGATGGTGAAGGTGTTGCCCTCCCAATCGGCAGGCTGCAGCTTCTTCTCCTTGGCCTTCTTCGCATAGTCGCGCACCTCAGCGCCGATGGTGCGCAGCGGCTTGCCATCCGCGAAGCGCACCACGGGCACGAGCAAGCCCTCTTCCACCGCGACGGCCACGCCGATATGCACATGCTGGTTGAAGCGGATGCGGTCACCGAGCCACGAGCTGTTCACCTTCGGGTGCTGCTTCAAGGCAACAGCGACGCCCTTGATCACCAGGTCGTTGAAGGAGATCTTATCGGGCGCGATGCTCTTGTTGATGGCCTCTCGAACGGCCATGGCGCGCTCCATGTCGATCTCGAGCGTGAGGTAGAAGTGCGGCGCCGTGAATTTGCTCTCGGCCAGGCGGCGCGCGATGGTCTTGCGCATCTGGCTCACCTCCACCTCGGTGAAGGCCTCCACCTGCGGCGCGCTGAACGCTGCGCCACCGCCGCGATGGTTCTCGATGTCGCTCTTGGTCACGCGTCCATCGGGGCCGCTGCCGCGCACGCGGCTGATGTCGATGCCCTTCTCCTCAGCCAAGTGCTTGGCGAGCGGACTGGCTTTGATGCGGCCGTTGGAGAATGCTTGTGCTGGAGGTGAAGGAGGCATGGAAGGTGATGGAGGAGCGGAATCGCGCGCCTTCACCTCCATCACCTTCTTCTCTTCCCTCACTTCCTTCACCTCCTTCGAGTCAGCAACCACGGCCGCTTTCGGAGCCTCCGCAGCCGCACTCGCCAGCAGAGCCGTGATGTCCTCCCCTTCCTTGCCGAAGACCGCAAGGATGCTATCGACCGCGGCGCTCTTGCCAGCAGGCACGCCGATGTGCAGCAGAACGCCATCCACCGGGCTCTCGAAGTCCATGGTGGCCTTGTCGGTCTCGATCTCGGCGAGCAGGTCGCCGGTCTTCAGCTTGTCGCCCACTTTCTTGTGCCACTTGCTGAGACCGCCTTCGGTCATGGTATCGCTCAGCTTCGGCATGCGGATGATCTCGGCCATGATTGCGCGGTCGTTAGTTTAACCTTCTGCCTCGGAAGGTCTTATCCCGTGAGTGCTGGTCCGATGGCAAAGAGGAGAAGCCATGATAGACCAATATCAACGAATCGGGGTCTGTGTCGAGAAGGAAGCGGCAGCTCCTCCAGCCTCCTCCTCCCATCCCGCCGAAGTGGTAATAATAGTACCCGGCACTGTCGAGCTCGTAATCACCCACGAACTCACTGCTTGATAGCGTGACTTGATTCGAGCCCGTTCCGAAAGGAGTCACGATGACCGTATAAAGGAAGGAAGTGTCCCAGCTCATGCTCGGGGTCCATTCAGCTTCTGTGTACAGGCCGACGTAGGTCCCGGCATACGGGTGCGGGGGCACGGCTTCATCCGCCTCATGCCTGCAAGCCACCAGAAGGGTGCAGCAGCAAATGATGAAGCCCGACTCACGCATGCTCAATCCTTCTCGAACGGGTAATCGGCCTGCATGTACACATCGGTGTACAGTTCGCTGGGATCGGGTACGGGCTCTCCTCCGCGAACTTCACTGATTCCTCCACTTCCTTCTTCGCGGCTTCGTCAATGGCCTCCAGCTCGGCCTCGGTGGCCCACTTGTTCGCGATCAAGGTGGCGCGCACGCTCTCGATGGGATCCTGCTGCTTGTAGGCTTCCACCTCCTCCTTGGTGCGGTACTTCTGAGGGTCGCTCATGCTGTGGCCCTTGTACCGATAGGTCTGGATATCGAGCAGGATAGGGCCGTTGCCGCCGCGCACGTGCTCGCAGGCCTTCGCGATGGCCTCATGCACGGCTTCGCAGCGCATGCCATCGACCGCCACGCCGGGCATGTCGTAGCTCTCGCCGAGGCGATGCAGGTCATGCACATTGCTGGTGCGCGCCACGCTGGTGCCCATGGCGTACTGGTTGTTCTCCACGATGAAGATCACCGGGAGCTTCCAGGTCATGGCCATGTTGAAGGTCTCGTGCAAGATGCCCTGCCGCGCGGCGCCATCGCCGAACATGCAGAGCGTGACATGGTCCTCGCCGCGGTACCAATCGGCGAAGGCGATGCCGGCGCCGAGGCCGATCTGCCCGCCCACGATGCCGTGCCCCCCGAAGAGGTTGCGGCTCTTATCGAAGAAGTGCATGCTGCCGCCCTTGCCCTTGCTGGTGCCGGTGGTGCGGCCGTAGAGCTCGGCCATGACGCGCTTGGGCGAATCGCCGAGGGCGAGCGGATGGCAATGGTCGCGGTAGCCGGTGATGATGCGGTCGGTCTTGCGGATGGCGGTGACCATGCCCGCGAGCACGGCCTCTTGACCGATGTAGAGGTGGCAGAACCCGCCGAACTTCTGCATGGTGTAGAGGTGGCCGCACTTCTCCTCGAAGCGGCGCATGAGCACCATGTCCTTGAACCAGCGCTGATAGGTCTCCTTCGGGAAGGCGGTGGAATCGGCCTTGGCGCGGCTGGCCTTGGCGGCGGTCTTGGTGGTCATGGGATGCGATGGATCGCGTGCAGTGCGTGGCGGGCAAATATACCTGCCCGCATTCCGGCGGCACCGGTCACTTACCGCTCACTTCGGCAGGAAGGAAGCGTCGAAATGCAAGGGCAGCAGATCAGCGGCCCGCGCCACTTCGATCACCGCTCCAGAGGACGCTGCCAGCAGCACGCGCATGGGCGAGCCCTGCCGGGCTTCCTGCTCCAGCAGCGCTTGCCGGCAGACGCCGCACGGCGAAACGGGCGCATCACCCGCCACTTGCGGCACAGCCACGGCGATGGTGACCACCACGGCCGAGGGATCCATGGCCAAGGCATGGTGCAAGGCGGTGCGCTCAGCGCAGATTCCTGCCGGAAAGGAGGCATTCTCCTGATTGTTCCCTTCTGTCACCGAGCCATCGCTCAAACGCAGCGCGGCCCCAACGAGGAAGCGCGAATACGGGGCATAGGCGCGCTGCGACGCCTTGATCGCATGCGCCACCAGCTCCTGATCGGCGGTTGGCAGCTCCGCGAGCGGCATCCGTCGGTACATGAAGATGTGCTGGTGCTGCTCGGCCATGCGGCGGTCGAAAGGAGGGCGAATGTACTTGAACGCTGCGCGGGCGCGAGGGTCGAATGGCGCCACTCGGTTAGTTTTGGCGGCCTTGCGGGAACCCGTGGATAACAGCTTCATCCTTCAGCGCTTCGAGCCGATCACCCTCGCGGAGATGGATGGCGTGAAGCTGCAGGACCGCGTGGACACCAAGTACGTGATCGGCGCCGACTCCCTGCCCAAGCTGCTGGAACAGATGCTCCCGCACTACCGCCTGCTCGAGGTGGATGGCAAGCGCGGCACGGCGTACCGCAGCCTCTACTTCGACACGCCCGACCTGAAGCATTACCGCGACCACCACAACAAGCGCACGTTCCGCAGCAAGGTGCGCTTCCGCGAATACATCGGCAGCGGCCTCGCCTTCCTGGAGGTGAAGCGCAAGACGGGTCGCGGCCGCACGGACAAGGCACGCATCCGCGTGGATAGCATCCCGGAGCAGCTTACTGGCGAACAGCTCCGCTTCGCGCAGGAGGCCGCGCACGATGCGAGCCCCTTGGTGCCCACCCTCTGGAACCACTTCACGCGCTACACCTTCGTGGCGAAGGACAGGCCCGAGCGCCTCACCATGGATGTGGACCTCCGCTTCTCCATGCCCGATGGCAGCGGGGAGCTCGATGGCATCGTGGTGGCCGAGCTCAAGCAGGAACGCGCCGACCGCAGCTCACCCTTCGTGAAGCTGGTGCGCGCCATGGGCGAGCGGCCCAGCGGCATGAGCAAGTATTGCATCGGCATGCTCACCTTGCGCCGCCCTGTGAAGCACAACGCCTTCAAGGAAGTGCTCCTCCGCCTCAACCGCCTGCGCAACGCCGCGTGAACACCTAAACGAACCGCATGAAATTCCTCGGCTGGGAGATCTTCCACGACGACTTCTGGGAACTCCTCTTCAAGTTCGGCCTCGACCTGCTGGTGGTGTATGTCCTCATCCGGTTGATCTACTACCCGATCCACCGCAAGAAGGACTTCCTCTTCACCTACTTCCTCTTCAACGTCCTCATCTTCTTCCTCTGCGGCCTGCTCAACAGCGTGAAGCTGAGCACGGGCTTCGCCTTCGGCCTCTTCGCGATCTTCAGCATCCTGCGCTACCGCACCGAGCAGATCAGCATCAAGGACATGACCTACCTGCTCGCGGTGATCGCCGTGGCGGTGATGAACGCGCTCTTCGGCAAGAAGGTGAGCCTGGTGGAATTGCTGTTCACCAACGCGCTGATCCTGATCACCACCTACGTGCTGGAGCACCTCTGGCTCACGCGCCACGAAGCCATGCGCCAGATCACCTACGAGCGCATCGACCTGATCAAGCCGGAGAACCGCGACAAGCTCATGGACGACCTGCGCGAGCGCCTGGGCGTGCGCCCGTCACGCATCGAGGTGGGCCGCATCGACCTGTTGCGCGACACGGCCCAATTGCGCGTGTTCTACTACGACGATGAGCAGGAGCTCGGCAGCTTCAACGAGCTGCCGCGCGATGATGGCGACGATTAGGCGTCGACTCATCTCAAGGTTGACCGCAGCAACTGCTGCCCGATGCCGCAATGCAAGCAGCGGCGCTTGTCGCAGTACTCGTTCTTGAGCTCGATGAGCGCTTGTCCTCGGCCGGCGTCCTGTGCGCTGAGCCCTGCAGCCTCCCATCCCTTCAGCACCGCATTCGATTCGGCCGGGAGCCGCTCGAGCAAGCGCATGGCACGGTCCGCATGGTCGGTGCGGCCCAGCACGCGGCCCAGGGCGAAGAGCGCCGGGACGACGGCGTTGATGATCAGGTGATCGGCGCCGACACGGCCCAGGCGCTTCGGCTTCGGCGCGCTCGGCTTGTCGAAGACCCAGTGATCGGTCCAATAGCCATCGGCTTCCACATCGAGCAGTTCGCGGATCACGGCGGGATCGTCTGATGCGATCAACGGACTCAGGTCGCCATCGCAGCGCATGATCAAGCGCGCGAACTGCGCCATGCGGATGGTGGGCAGGTTGATCGGCCGCATGCGCGCGAACTTCCAGGCGGCGAGCGGGGCCGGATGGAGGTCGTGCATGCGGGCGAGCAGCGCATGCTCGCGTTGCAGCACGCGCGGGTGCTCGTTCAAGAGATCGACTTGCAGCAGGCCCGCCTGACCGAAGAGCAGGGCCTCGGTGCGCAGCGCATCATCGCGGTACTTGTGCAGCACGCGCAGCGGCAGCGCGCGGGCCAGCATGCCGAAGGGCTCGGCATTCACCTTCAGGCCGAAGCCGCGCGCGAGCAAGTGGTAGAGGGTCTCCGACGCATCGCCGTTCAACTCACGGAAGAGCGATTCCACATGCGCCGTCCTGCGCTCCAACCGCTCCACCAGCACGCGCTCGAGCCAGGAGCTGGTGCGCAAGGGATCAGCGCGGTGCAATTGCGCAGCGCACGGCACGAAGCCCTTGCCGCGCATGAGGGCTTGGTACAGACCGATGCTCTCCGTGGAGACGCGCGGCAGCAGCTCAACCGTGGGCAAGGTGCGGCCGCTCAAAGTGCAAGCCTCGGCATCGTGCTCATGCACCACATGCAGCACCACGTTCTCATAGGCCGGGTCGTGGTGGTGGCCGTGCGCCCTCCACTCGCTCGATCGCAGGTGCACCTCCACCGTGCCCGCCCAGAGCTGTCCATCAATCCGCACTTTCGCGTCGGCCAGATCGGGCCCGCTATCGCGCTGGATGCGGCCCGCCTTCACCACTTCCACGGTGCGTCCATCCGTGGTGCGTAATCCTCGGCGCTCATACAGCCCTTGCTCCCAGATGAATTGCAGCAGGTCCTCGCCGTAGGGGAAGGCTGGGTCGAGGAGGATGGAGGAGGCGGGCGACGCTGGATACACAAGGTGAAAGTAGGCAGCGGGAATATCACCTCATGCCCGTAAACGCTTTGCCATCGCCTGCTGCATCTGCATCGCCGCCTTGCGCGCCATGGGGATGGCCTCTTCGCCCGCACCCGCATAGAGCACACCTCGGCTGCTGTTGATGAGCAGGCCGCCGTCGCGCGTCATGCCTGCATCGAGCACGGCGTCGAGGTCGCCGCCTTGCGCGCCCACGCCAGGCACGAGGAAGAAATGATCGGGCGCCAGTGCGCGCGCTTGCTGCAGCACTTCGGGTCGCGTGGCACCGGTGACGAACATGAGCTCATCGGGGCTTCCCCATTGCGCGCACTTCGCGATCACCGCCTCGAAGAGCCGCTGGCCATGCGCATCGGCGATGAACTGGAAATCGTCGGCGCCGGCGTTGCTGGTGATGCCGAGCACGATGGCCCACTTGCCGGGACGGTGCAGGAAGGGCTCGATGCTGTCGCGTCCCATGTAGGGCGATAGCGTGACGGCGTCCACATCGAGCACGTCGAAGAAGGCTTCGGCGTACTTGCGCGCGGTGTTGCCGATGTCGCCGCGCTTGGCGTCGGCGATGATGAAGCAATCGCCCTTGCTGCGGATGTAGCCGATGGTGGCCTCGAGGTCGAGCCAGCCCTGATCGCCGAGCGCCTCATAGAAGGCGAGGTTGAGCTTGTAGGCCACGGCGAGGTCGTGCGTGACTTCGACGATCGCTTCGTTGAAGGCGCGAACAGGATGGCTCTCCGCGCGGAAGTGCTCGGGCACCAGGTGCTCCTCGGTATCGAGGCCCACGCAGAGCAGGCTGCGCTTCCGCTTGATGGTGCTGATGAGTCGCTGGCGCGTCACGGCCGCGAAGATGGCGTCAGCGGCCCGATCACCACACGATCCCTACCGGGCAATGATCGCTGCCCATCACCTCGTTGAGGATGAAGGCCTCCTTCACCTGCTTCTCGAAGCCCTTGCTCACCAGCACGTAATCGATGCGCCAGCCCACGTTCTTGGCGCGCGCGCCGAAACGCTGGCTCCACCAGCTGTACTTCACCGCGTCCGGATGGAAATGCCGGAAGGTGTCCACGAAGCCTGCCGCTTGCAGCGCGTCCATGCCGTCGATCTCCTGCTGGGTGTAGCCGCTGGTCTTGTTGTAGTTGTCCTTGGGCCGCGCGAGGTCGATGGGCCGGTGCGCCACGTTCAGGTCGCCGGTGATGATGACCGGCAATTTGCCCTTGGCCAGCTTGGTGACATAGGCCTTGAACGCCGCATCCCATTCCGCGCGATAGCCGAGCCGTTTCATGCCCTCGCCGCTGTTGGGCGTATAGACGCAGACCACCACATGGTCCTTGAAGGTGCAGGTGACCACGCGGCCCTCGTCATCGTGCCCTTTCATGCCGATGCCGAAATCGACCTTGACGGGCTTCTCCTTGCTGGCGATGGCCGTGCCGCTGTAGCCGAGCTTCTCCGCGCCATAGGCGTTCACGTGATAGCCGTTGGCGTCCTTCAGTGCAGCGGCTACTTGTTCCGGCGTAGCCTTGGTCTCCTGGAAACAGATGATGTCGGCATCGAGGGTGCGCAGGGTGTCGTGCAGGCCCTTGCCTACGCTGGCACGGATGCCATTCACATTGAAGGAGATGAGCTTCATGGGTGCCCGTTGGGGGTTGAAGGTTGCGCCGGGTCAAGCCCGGGATGACGGGGTTGCGGATTGCTGAAGGGCGGCGCAGCGCCCGGGCGAAGGTGGGCATCTGCCATGAATGCTGTGTTTCCGTCAGGGCAATCCACGCCTTCACCAGCGGTTTGGTGAGAACTGGTCCAAAACTTCTAGGAAATGATATGGGGGGCCGATCTAACTTTCCCCGACTTCGAGCGTCAACGCATCAATCTTCCCCCGCATGCCACTGACTCCGTACACCGGGCCTTTCGGTCGCCCGCAACTGCAGCACCTGCTGCGCCGCACGCTCTTCGGTTGCTCCAACGCCGACCTCGCCCATTTCCAAGGGCAGAGCCTCAGTCAGGTGGTGAATGCGCTGCTCACCGTCACCAACGACACCACGCCGCCCACCAAAGCGTATTGGGGGCTCAACGGCGGCAACCCGGACCCGAATGCGCTCGATCCGCAGGTGCCCTTCGGACAGACTTGGGTGGATACCGTGCGGTACGGCGCCAATGACACGGAACTCACGGAGCTCACCAGTGCGCGCCTGCAGAGCTTCCTCTGGTGGCGGACGGGGCTCATGGTGCACCAGGACCGAAACATCCGCGAGCGCATGACGCTCTTCTGGCACAACCACCTGCCAACGGAATTCGGCGCGATCTTCAATCCACGGCTCACCTATGTGTACGACCAGTTGCTGCGCACCCAATGCCTGGGGAACTTCCGCACGCTGATCCACGACATCACGATCGATGGCGCGATGCTGGTGTACCTGAACGGCTACCTGAACACCGCCGCAGCGCCCGATGAGAACTACGCGCGGGAGCTGATGGAGCTCTTCACGCTGGGCGAAGGCAGCGGCTATACGGAAGAGGATGTGCAGGCTGCCGCGCGTGTGCTGACGGGCTGGACCGTTCGCGAGACCGATGCCTTAGGCGACATCGTTCTGCCCTATGTGGCCTATCGACCGAGCCAGCACGTCACCGCTGACAAGCAGTTCAGCGCCTTCTTCAACAACACGGTGATCCAAGGCGTTGCCGGAGATCCCGGCGGCGAGGCCGAGCTGAACGCCTTGCTCAACATGATCATGGCGAAGGAGGAAGTCTCGAGATTCATCTGCCGGGAGCTCTACCGCTTCTTCGTGCATGGCGAGATCGATGCTTCCGCAGAGACCAGCGTCATTGAACCGCTGGCCGAGATCTTCCGCGACAACGCGGCGGCTCCCGATCAGATGCGCATCGTGATGGAAGCCCTGCTCACGAGCGACCATTTCTTCAGCGCGAACGTGCAGGCCTGCATGATCATGAGCCCCGCCGACTGGGTGGTCGGCGCGGTGCGCAAGCTGGAAGTGCCCATGCCTGCGCCCACGCAGCTCGAAGCGCAGCACATGGTCTGGCGCGATGTGTACTATCTGATGGCCTATTGCGGCCAGCAACTGCACCAACCGCCCAACGTGGCAGGCTGGTCAGCCTACTACCAGTACCCAGCCTACGACGACCTCTGGCTCGATACCGCCACGTACCCGGCGCGCACCAACACGATCCAAGGGATCATGTACGCCGGCTTCTCCACACCGGCTGGCACCTACCAGCCGCAGAGCGCGAACCTGGAGTTCAAGGTCGATTTCGTTTCGCTGGTGGGGCAATTCACGGATCCTTACAACCCGAATACCCTGGTGTCGGATGCCGCTGAGCTGCTCTTTGCCATACCGGTGAGCCTCTTGGTGCGCACCCAATTGAAGATCAGTTACCTGCTGCTCGGCCAGATCACGGACAGCTACTGGACCGATGCCTATGAGCTCTATGTGCAGGACCCGAATACCACCGACATGACCGCCCAGCTGGTGCCCACCCTGCTGCAGCTGCTCTTCATCGACATGGCCAAGGCCGCAGAGACCCAGATGCACTGAACCGCCGCAACACCAACCGCATGAACCGCAGGCAATTCCTCCGCACCTCTTCCGCAGCCACCGTGGGCGGATTCACCGTGCAGGGCTTCAGCAGCCCTTTGATGCAGGCCCTCTGGAAGAACCGCGCGGCCGATGACCGCGTGCTGGTGATCATCCAGCTCTTCGGCGGCAACGACGGCCTGAACACCGTGATCCCGCTCGACCAGTACAGCGTGCTCTCGGTGAAGCGCCCCTATGTGCTGATCCCGCAACCGCAGGTGCTGCCGCTGGCCGGCCTCGGCGGCACGGGCCTGCACCCGGCCATGACCGGCATGCAGGATCTCTGGCAGGATGGCAAGCTCGCCATTGTGCAGGGCGTGGGTTACCCGGAGCCCAACTTCTCGCACTTCCGGGCCACGGATATCTATGAGACCGGCGCCAATGCCGATCAACTGCTGAATTCGGGCTGGACGGGACGCTACCTCAATCAGGAGTACCCGAACTATCCGGCAGGCTACCCCAACGACGACATGCCTGATCCGCTCGCGATCCGGGTGGGCGGAGCAGTGGGCCTTGGCCTGCAGTTCCAAGGGCTGAGCATGGGCGTTTCCATCAACAGCACCGATGATCCGCTCAACCTCACCAACTACATCTACCAGGACCCGCCAAGCGCAGCGTGCAATGGCGGCAAGCTCGACTTCGTTCGCCAGGTGCAGCGCCAAACGGACCTCTATGGCGATGTGATCGAAGCCGCGGCTTCGGCGAACTGCGTGCAGAGCACCTTGTACCCGACCGGGAATGCGCCCGGCGCGCGGCTCGCACAAGCGCTTAAAGTGGTAGCCAAGCTGATCTGCGGGGGATTGAAGACCAAGATCTACTGGGTGAGCCTCGGCGGGTTCGACACCCATGCCCAGCAAGTGGAGCAGGATGACCATAGCATCGGCAATCACGCGAACCTGCTCCAAGGCCTGAGCGATTCGATCCACGCCTTCCAGGACGACCTCGGCCTGTTGGGCCTCGAGGACCGCGTGCTGGGAATGACCTTCAGTGAGTTCGGCCGCCGCATCGTGGACAACGCCTCGCTCGGCACGGACCACGGCAGCACGCAGCCCATGTTCCTCTTCGGCACCAAGGTGCTCCCGGGCATGCTGGGCACCAATCCGGAGATCCACAGCAACGCGACTTACCAGACCAACCTAGCCATGCAGTACGACTTCCGCAGCGTGTATGCGAGCGTGCTCAAGGACTGGTTCTGCCTGGAGCCGAATGATATCGACGCGGTGCTGCTCAACACCTACCAACCCTTGGCGTTGATCGATCCCGATGGGTGCTTGGGCACCAGCGTGCATGAAGCCAACCAGCGCGCCGGTGATCAACTGCTGAACGCCTATCCGAATCCCTTCACCGAGCGCACCACGCTCGATTACGTGAGCAACGGCGGCCGGGTCATGATCCAGGTCTTCAATGAGCAAGGCCAGGTGGTGCAGACCGTGATGAACCAGCTCATGCCCCAAGGCAGCTACCGCATCGACGTGGACCTGGGCGACATGCCGGCCGGTGTGTATTACGCGCGATTGCAGAACGAAGGGAACCAGCAAGTGCGAAACCTGCTGAAGGTGCGCTGAGCCGGTGCCGATGCATGCCCTGTTAATGTCCTGTTAAGCAGGAAGAAGGTCGGGAAAGGCCCCTCACTTTTGGCGTACCAACGTCGAAACAAAACATCTTTCAACCCGATGAAGCAGCTCCTACTCTCTCTCGGATTCGGCCTCGCAGTGCTCACTGCAGCAGCGCAACCCAATGCCAAGCCTGTTGGCGGCAGCGGTCCCATGATCAGCTTGGACAAGGAAAGCCACGACTACGGCACCATCCCGCAAGGCGCCAATGGAACCTGCGAATTCACCGTGACCAACACCGGCGATGCGCCCTTGATCATCACCCAATGCCAGGGCAGTTGCGGCTGCACGGTTCCCAAGTGCGAGACGGCACCGATCAAGCCCGGTGAGAAGAGCGCCATCACGGTGAAGTACGACACCAACCGTCAGGGACCCATCAACAAGAGCGTCACTATCACCAGCAACGCCACCAATGCCCCGAGCAAGATCGTGACGATCCGTGGCACGGTGGAGGCCACCGCAGCGTCGCCCACCTCTCCGGTGAAGGAGGCCAGCCCGATGGCGCCTGTCGAGAAGCATTGATCCGCAAGCACGCCCGCACCCATGATGAAGCTCCTGACACTCGCCTTCGCAGCCATGCTGGGCGCCACGGCGATCGCCCAGAACGGGCCCATGATCCAAGTGGACAAGGAAGTGCATGACTACGGCACCATCGCGCAAGGCGCCAACGGCGAATGCTCGTTCGTGGTGACCAATACGGGCGATGCCCCACTGATCATCACCAACTGCAAGGGCTCCTGCGGCTGCACGGTCCCCAAGTGCGACAACACGCCGATCCCTCCGGGGCAGAAGAGCACGGTATCCGTGCGCTACGACACCAAGCGCACCGGGCCGATCAACAAGAGCGTCACCATCACCAGCAACGCCGTGAACGAACCCGATAAGATCGTGCGCGTGAAAGGCATGGTCTCGGGCGGCGCGGAGGACGGTGCAACGCCGCACTGAGTCCGATCCATCAGCAAGGCGAGGCCCTTCCGCAAGGAGGGGCCTCGTGCTTTGCGGCGCATGACGAACTTCGCCCGCGCAACCAACGCCACGCCCATGCCCGCCATTTCGTCCAAAGGCCGATTGATGCCGCCCTCCCCCATCCGCAAGCTCGTGCCCTACGCCGAGGCGGCCAAGAAGCGCGGCGTCCAGGTCATCCACCTCAACATCGGGCAGCCCGATATCGCAACGCCGGATGTGGCCCTGGATGCCATGCGCAAGCTGGACCGCAAGGTGATCGAGTACAGCCACAGCGCCGGATTCGAGAGCTATCGGAAAGGATTGGCGGCCTACTACGCCGAGCACGGCATCGCGATCACGCACGAGCAGATCATCGTGACCAATGGCGGCAGTGAAGCGCTGCTCTTCGGCATGATGAGCTGTTTCGAGCCGGGCGACGAGGTGATCATCCCCGAGCCCTACTACGCCAACTACAACAGCTTCGCGGTGAGCGCAGGCGTGAAGGTCGTTCCTGTGCGATGCACCATTGCCGATGGCTTCGCGCTGCCGCCGATCCAGGCTTTCGAGGCGCTGATCACCCCGCGCACCAAGGGCATCCTGATCTGCAACCCGGGCAATCCCACCGGCTACCTCTACAGCCGGGCCGAGCTCGAGACCCTGCGGAGCATCGTGCTCAAGCACGACCTCTTCCTCTTCGCCGACGAGGTGTACCGCGAGTTCTGCTACGATGGCGCCGTCCACGTGAGCGCGCTCGCCCTCGATGGCCTCGATCAGCACGCGGTGCTCATCGACAGCGTGAGCAAGCGCTACAGCATGTGCGGCGCGCGCGTGGGCGCCTTCATCACGCGCAACAACGAGCTGCTGCAGACCGCGATGAAATTCGCGCAGGCCCGCTTGAGCCCGCCCACCTTCGGGCAATTGGCCAGTGAAGCAGCGCTGCGCACACCGAAACCGTATTTCGATGACGTGGTGGCCGAGTACGTGCAGCGGCGCGACATCCTGGTCGATGGCCTGAACACGATCACTGGCGTGACCTGCCCCAAGCCGAAGGGAGCATTCTATTGCGTAGCCGAACTCCCCATCGACGACAGTGATTCCTTCTGCCAATGGCTGCTCGAATCCTTCAGCCATGAAGGCCACACCGTGATGATGGCCCCGGCCACCGGCTTCTACGCCGAGCCGGCCACTGGGCGCACGCAGGTACGTTTGGCTTACGTGCTGGAACAGCCGCAGCTGAAACTGGCCGTGGAATGCCTGCGCGAAGCATTGGCCGTATATCCCGGCCGTATCGCACCAGCCAACGCGGCCGTGGCTGAATCGAGGTAGCCGATCCGATCCGTTCGGCATTTCCTTGCGCAATCCGTTGGTCTGTCTGTAACCGCATTTCGTCGGATCCGTTGAAGCGGCCCGGCTTGGCCTACTCCGCCATGCCCAAAACGGACCAACATGAGCACATGGAACCCTTGGAAAGGGCTGGCGCCGATGGCGTTCGCCCTCCTGATCTCTGCCAACGCCAAGGCGCAGGGAAGCACCCCGATCATCGAAGAGGAGCACCGCTATCAGTTCAGCCTCACCGCTGAGCTGAGCGCGTATGATGAGAAGCTCTTCACGGAGGCCGTCTCGGGCTTCGACCCGCGCATGAAGGTGAGCATCGACAGGCCATCGCGGCTGATGAAGGTCCTGGCCTACCAGCCGATCGATCCGGCACAGGTGATCAACCTCGCGGCGGGCATGGGTGTAGGCCTCGCCCCTCGCGCGAATCGCATCGACCCCAAATCCGAGAATCAATGAGCACCTCGATCACACGACCCACAGTGCTGCGCGGAGCCCTCATCGGCCTGGCCTTCGCCGTGTCGGCCACAAGCGGAGCGCAGACCGCCACGAACACCTGCGGCTACAACGCCGGGAGTGAGTACCCGGTGGGCACTTCATGCACCTTCTCCAACTTCGACAAACCGGGCTCCTTCTCCGCCACCTATACGGCATCCGGTTGCACCGGAGGGAACTACGATGATGCATGGGGCTGGTTCACGGCCACCTACGCAACCACGAACATCACATTCGACCCGGACAACAGCCACCGGCCGATCATGCACGTGTACACGGGGACCTGCACCGCTGGCCTCACGCAGGTCGCCTGCGTGAATTCCGGTGGCAACGGAAACAACGCGGTGATCACCAGCCTGGCCACTACGCCCGGAACGGACTACATGATCCGGATCCAGCGCCACAACGACAACAGCGGCATGGATGGCCGGATCTGCATCTGGAGCCCTGTGCCCCCAACGAACGACGAACCATGCGCGGCAACGGCTCTCAGCGTGGGACAGAGCTGCACCCTCACCGCCACCAACAACATCAACAGCACGGCCACCGCCGGCATCCCGGCCCCAGGGTGCGCCAACTTCACCGGAAATGATGTTTGGTACTCCTTCGTGGCGCCATCCAACGGCATCGCCAATATCGAGACCACGGCGGGATCATTGACCGACTCGGGCATGGCCCTTTACAGTGCGACCGCATGCAGCGGCACGTTCACACTGATTGAGTGCGATGCCAATGGTGGCCCGGGCAGCATGAGCGAGATCAATCGCACCGGCCTTAACCCGGGCGAGACCTATTATGTGCGCATGTGGGGCGAGAGCGGAGCCAGCGGCACCTTCAACATCTGCGTGTGGTCTCCCCCAGCCAATGACGATCCCTGCGGAGCGATCTCCATCTCGTTGGGCTCAAGCTGCTCGTACACCACGTATTCCAACGTGAACGCCAGCGCGACGGCCGGCATCCCCACTCCCGGTTGCAGCACCTATTCCGGCGGCGACATCTGGTTCAGCTTCGTGGCGCCGGCCTCTGGATTGGTCGCGATCCGCACCACGGCCGGGAGCCTGACCAACGCAGCCATGGCGCTCTATCAAGCCACGGCATGCAATGGCACCTTCACGCTGATCTCCTGCGACAACACGAGCGGGACGGGCAACATGCCCTTCCTTTCCTACACCCCCCTGGAACTGATAGCAGGAACCACCTACTA
Source organism: Flavobacteriales bacterium (assembly GCA_016712535.1). NCBI lineage: Bacteria > Pseudomonadati > Bacteroidota > Flavobacteriia > Flavobacteriales > Flavobacteriales bacterium. The sequence goes on along the minus strand of JADJQW010000003.1, from coordinate 147,369 downwards.
CTTGCGCGTCTGGGGCAACAACGGGAACAGCGGGACCTTCAATCTGTGCCTGAATACCGCTCCAGCGACCGGGGATTGCACCTATGCCTTGCACATGTACGATTCGCAGGGCGATGGCTGGGGCGGCAGCAACGTGAGCATCCAGATCGGCGCCGGACCGGCAGTGAGCTACACCAACACCAACGCTGATCGCGAGGTGGCCTACATCACGGCTTCCATCGGCCAATCGATCCAACTCACGTACAATTCAGTCGGTGGGAACCAGGGCGAGATCCGGTATGTGCTGCAATTGATCTACGGCCCTGTCTACTCCGATGGCCCAACACCAGGCACCGGCCTTCGCTACGTGGGCACCGTCGATTGCCAATCCGCCGCGCCTACCACGAGCGACTGCTACGGGCGCACGGCTATCTGCGGCGCCCAGCAGGTCAGTGACAACCCCACGAGCACCGGACTCACGGCCGACCTGCATCTGCACTCACGCGGCTGCCTCGGCTCGAATGAGCGACAAGGCTCCTGGTACAGCTTCTCGCCTTCCGCGGGCGGCACGCTCGGGTTCACGATCTCGCCGAACAACCCGGCCGACGATTACGACTTCGCCATTTGGGGACCCTACGCTTCGCTGAGCTGCCCGCCCATGGCGGCGCCGCTGCGCTGCAATTACAGCGGGGATCCCGGTGATACCGGCCTCTCCTCCGCAGGTACCAATCCATCAGAGAATGCATCCGGATTCAAGTGGTCCACCTTGATGCCCGTGAGCACCGACGAATACTACCTGCTCTACATCAGCAATTGGAGCCAGAGCGGCCTGGCCTTCGACCTCACCTGGCAGCTCACCGATGGGGCCAGCCTCGACTGCAACCTGCTTCCGGTGCAGCTCATCAGCCTCAACGGCGCTCCGGTTCCCGAGGGCATCCGCTTGGAGTGGAATACCGCCACCGAGACCAACACCGCCTTCTTCGCGGTGGAGCGGCAGGATGAGACCGGTGCATTCCAGCAGATCGGGCAAGTGGCCGCTGCGGGAAACTCAACCAGCACCACCGCCTACGAATTCCTGGATGCGCAACCGCTGCCCGGATTCAACTACTACCGGCTGAAGATGATCGACCTCGATGGCAGCGACGAACTGAGCGAAGTGGTGGCCGTGGCCAACCGCTATGGATCATTCGTCGGCGGCCTCTTCCCGAACCCGGCCGAGGACCAGATTAGCGTGGTGATCGACGCCGATGCGGAGATGCTCGCCTACCTGCGCGTGCTCGACGCGAGCGGCCGGCTCGTCGGAGAGCACCGATCAACCGTGGCTGCAGGTCAGCAAACCGTGACCATGCCGCTGAACGGCCTCGAAAGCGGGCATTACGTGCTCATCGCATCGTTCGGCGAAGGCCGATCGCAGAACATCGGAAGATTCGTTGTCCGCTGAGCGAGCATCCGAACCATCATCAAGCAAGGCCGGGCCAAAGACCCGGCCTTGTTGAATTCTGACACCGGCTGGAATGTTGCCCGTTCGCGCCCAGCGACTACTTTCGTCCGTGACGCGGCGGGGTTGAGACAACTTGGCGGTTCGGAAAGCGTCTTCCATCTAAACGGATCACAAGGCCATGAAGCTGAAGCTTACCGAATCCGGATCACGTCTGTTGCGGATGTCCTGCATGGCCATCGCGTTCACGGCCTTGGCCCATGGCGCATGGGCGCAGGCGCAGGCCGTGTACCATTTCCGCTGCGATGGCCTCCTGGATGGCATCACCTTCAAGCACGCCGCCGAGAACCTGAATGGCTTGGATGCACAGGCGTTGCTTTCCTCCGACGCCGAATTCCTGAAAGTGCGGATCGATGCGTCCATCCCGTACGAACGGATCCTGCGCGCGCTCAATGCCGGTGCAAGGCAATTCCAACCGGCCGTGGGAGCCACCGCGCAGGGTTTCCCCACCCGCGTGGATACCGGCGATCCCGCTGGCGACGACCTGCGGTACACGATTGCCAAGGAGGCCTGGATCGCTGCGCATCCGCAGCAGTACCAGCAGATGATCGGCGATTCACCACAACGTTAATCCCGAGCAGACATGGTTCGACACTACGCACGCACCGCCTTCGCGGCCGCCTTGCTCTTAAGCGGACCTGCAGCCCACAGCCAGTGCCCGAACGACAATACCTATTGGCAGACCACCACCCCGACCTGCCCGGGATCAACCGTGGCCAGCACTTGCCTGTTTGGCGGTGAGTACCAGCTCATCAACGTGGTGGCCGGCAACACCTACACCTTCAGCACGTGCGGCACCACGCTGTGGGATACGCAGATCACCCTGTACAACAACGCGGGTGGGGGCTCGCTCGGCTTCAATGACGATGCATGCGGCCTTCAGTCCAGTATTACCTGGGTCGCCACCTTCACTGGGCAGTTGCGCGTGCTGATCGATGCCTTCCCGTGCATCAACCTGAGTTCCTGCGCGACCTTGACGGTGAACTGCTCCACCCCGGTGGTTCCGCCGCCCGGCGGGTGCATCTACATGCTCAACATGTTCGACTCCTTCGGCGATGGCTGGGGGGCATCGAGTGTCGGCGTGAGCATCAACGGTGGCCCGTTCCAGTACTACACGGTAACCGGAACGAACAACTCGGTGGCCCTTCCGGTGATGCCGGGCAACAGCATCGTGCTCACCTACAACAACGCCGGGCCTTGGCAGGGAGAGAACAGCTACAGCCTGACCTTGGGTGGCGGCGCGGTATTCACGTCTGGCACACCGCCTGTCGCGGGCGTGGTGTACGCCGGCAGCGTGACCTGCGTGCCGCCTCCAGCGCCACCAGAGGACTGCGTCGGCAGCATCACCATCTGCAACGGCCAGAGCTTCAACAACACCACCAACAACACCGGGCAGGTGGCCGACCTGAACCTGACCAGCGCCGGCTGCCTCAGCGCGCTGGAACGGCAGGGTACCTGGTACAATTTCACCCCCAGCGCCAGCGGCCAGATCGGCTTCACCATCAACCCGGCCAACCCGGCCGATGATTACGACTTCGCCATCTATGGCCCCTTCCCCCCGGGCAGCACCCCTGGCACCATCTGCCCACCGCTCAGCGCCCCCTTGCGCTGCTCCTTCGCCGCCCCCAGCGGCGCCACCGGGCTCAACTTCACCGCCACCGACCTTACCGAAGGCGCCGCCGGCGATAAGTGGGTGCGCTACCTGGATGTGACCGTGGGCCAGGTGTACCTGCTCTACATCAGCAACTTCTCCCAGAGCGGTCTCGCCTTCAGCCTCGGTTGGGACCTGCAGGGCGGCGCCTCCTTGGATTGCAATGTCCTGAACGCCTCACTTGTGGGCCCGGAAGCGCAGAGCGCCAGCAACCAGGTCCTTGTGGGCTGGACCACGTTGGAAGAGCACGGCACCGCCACCTTCGGGGTGGAACGTGCCGAAGCGGGCGACGACTCTTTCGTGGCCATCGGTTCCGTGAACGCGGTGGGTGGACCTGGCCTGACGAAGCGGTATGAATTCCTGGACCCCAACCCGCGCGTCGGCCTGAACCGCTACCGGTTGAAAGTGCAGGACAGCGGCGGCGCTTGGGAGTACTCCCGCACGGTGGATGTGATGCACGGCCAACTCATCGCCGAGCCCGTGATCAGCCCGAATCCGACGCAGGACCTGGCCACGATCCGCTTCGAAGGCAAGGCGGAAGGCGCGCTGCTGATTGAGCTCTTCGACGGCACCGGCAGGACACGCATGCAGGTGCGGGCCAATGTGAACCTGGGCTGGAATGCCTTGGACCTGCCGCTGGCCGGATTGGCCGAAGGCCACTACCTGGTGCGCATTCAGCCTGAAGGCGGGGCCCCGGAGCATCTTCGGCTGGCCATTGCCCGTTGAACGGCCCTAAGCAACCATTCCCCGCGCATTCGTCTTCGAATGTCGGGGCGAATTGGGCGTCGATCCATAGATCTTGGTTAACAACCTGCTGAAGGCCCCTATTCCCTTGGAAGTCAGTTTCGTCTAATTTGGCAGCGCCGAAAACTACCGTTCACGCATGATGCTCCGAAACACCTTGCTCCTTGCGCTGCTGATCACCGGTATCAGTGCCCGCGCACAGCAGTCCCAGTTCCACTATTTCGAAGCGGCCCAACCAGTGGCTGTTGCGCAGCTGAAGCACCTCACCGAGGCGCTGGCCAGCGTTGATGCGAATGCCGAGATCTTCCACTCCGACGACATGCGGATCCTGCAGCTGAAGAGCAGCACCCTGCAGCCCGAGGCCCATTACCGCGCCGTGATCCAGGCGCGCGGCATCGTGCTGCTGCCCGGCACCCGCAACGCCGACGAGCTCGGGATCAACAACCAGCCAGCGGTGCCCGTGTTCCAGCCCACAGGCGATGAGCCTGCCGACATGGCCCGCTACCGCGCCGCCGTGGAGCAATGGAATGCCCTGCATCCCGAAGCGCCCCTCAGCACCACCCCGATCCACCACCGCTAATCAGGCACCATGAAGAAGCATTACGCACTCGCGCTCTGCGCCGGCCTGATCGGGTTCTCGCTGCAAGCGCAGCCGCCTTGCCTAGCGAACACGTGGCTATTACCAGCTGGGCAATCTGCTGTGAGCACTTGGAACGCACCGGCATTGCCACCCACAACCAGCGGCAATGTGGCCACCACCTCAACGGCAGGCAGCCCAACGGTCACGGTTCTTTCCGCTGCCGGCTTGGTGGTGGGCATGGCCGTAACGGGCCCGAACATCCCGGCAGGCACCACCATCACAGGCATCGGGGTCCCCACCGCCACCAGCATCACCTTGAGCCAGGCCGCCACAGGCACGGGCACGAACGTGCTGCACAACTACGCTACGACCGCGCCTTGGCCGAACAGCTTCCCCCCCAACAACCCGGTCTCACCAGGCACCGGCAGCAATGGCGCTGCCTGCTCCGTTTGCCCGGCCGTGTTCAGCGCGAACATGTGCTCCGGACAGTATTTCCAGTACTACATGTGTGTGGGCAACGTGTACACCATTTCCATGTGCGGTGCCGCCACCGCATGGAATTCTTCGCTGGCCATCACCACGACTGCGGGCACGGCGCTGGCCACGGTCACACCACCCTCCTGGAACGATGACGGCTGCGGCACCGCCGGAGGCCATGCCACGATCACCTACGCTCCGTCGGTCACCGGCAATTTCCGGATTCGCCTCTGGAACAACACCTGCTCGGTGAGCGCGCAATGCGGCACGGTGCAGATCGCCTGCAACCCGGTGCCTCCACCGCCTTTGAATGATGAGCCTGCGAACGCCACCAGCTTGGGTTCGCCGGCACCCACCACCTGCACCATGGTGGGTGGCAGCGTGGCATGGGCCACGCAATCGGCAGGCACGCCCAGCGGTTGCACCACGGGAGGCTGCGCCACTGCATCGGGTTCCTACAGCGGCTACGATGTGTGGTACAGCGTGGGTGTTCCGGCCAGCGGCAACCTCTCGGTGATCCTGCAGGAGATCAGCGCACAGAACATCGCCTTCGCTGTGTACACCGGCGTACCGGGCGCGCTCACCATCGTTGCGAACAGCTGCAATTGCAACGACTTCGTCTCGCTCAGCGGCCTCGCCGGAGGCACCACGGTCTATATCCGCGTTTGGCCGCAGACCGGCGCGCCCAACATGGGCAGTTTCCAGCTCTGCGCCTACGAGCCCATCCCACCGCCCAACGACAGCCCGTGCGGAGCCACCGGACCCTATGCCTTGCCTGTGCCCACGTCTTGTGGTCTTACGCCATTCAGCACGCAGAACGCAACAGCACTGCCCCCGCTCTACACCGCTCCCGCTCCAAGCTGCGGCACCCCGCTGGCCGGCGGCGATGTCTGGTTCGCAGCGGTGATGCCCGCCACGGGATCCATGACGATCAACACCCAGGCCGGCACGCTCAGCGACATGGCCATGTCGGTGTACACCGTCAGTTCCGGCACGATGACCACCAATTGCGCCACGCAAGGCGCGGTGACACTCGCTGAAGTAGGCTGCAACGACAACTTCGGGGCGAGCACCATGCCCAACCTGACGATCGGCGGCACCCCAGGCTTGACCTATTACATCCGGATGTGGAACAAGACCACCGCCTTCGGAACAGCCAGCATCTGCGCGGTGCAGAACGTGCCGCCGCCGAACGACAACCCGTGCGGCGCGCTCGCGCTCCAGGTGAACAGCGGCTGCTACTTCCAGGCGCCCTACTCCACGCAGTTCGCCACCATCACCGGCGGCACCGCGCCCAGCGTGCTCAGCATCCCGAACCCGAGCTGCAATGGCGGCCCCTACAACAGCGACGTGTGGTTCACGGCCACCGTTCCCGCCAGCGGCCAATTGGTGCTCGACACCGATGACATGCAGATGACCGATGGCGGCTATGCCGTGTACACAGGCACCGGCACATGCGCCGGCAACAACCTGAGCCTGACGCAGGTCCCGGCCGGCAATGGCGGCTGCTCAGTGGGTGGCAGCACCAATGGCGGCGCCATGCCCACCAGCACGGTCACGGGCCTTACGCCGGGCGCAACGGTTTACATCCGCGTGTGGCGCCAGTCCGGCAACGACGGCAACTTCCTGCTCTGTGCCCGCAACCCGGCCACCCCTGCGCCATGCGCCTACACGCTGCGCTTGCAGGACAGTGCCGGTGATGGCTGGAACGGCGGCTTCGTGACCGTGTGCATCAACGCCTCCTGCACCAACTACACGGTGTTCGGCTCCCTGAGCACCGTGGTCTTCAGCGCGCCGCTCGGTGCGAACGTCACGATCTCGTACACGCCCGCCGGTGGCTTCCAGAACCAGGTGTCCTACAGCCTGCTCGCGAACAACGGCTTCACCATGTTCGCCAGTGCCAACCCGCCGGCCAGCGGCCTGAACCATGTGTTCACGGTGAACAGCACCTGCAATGTGCCACCAGCGCCCATCTCGGACTGCATCGGCGCGCAGCAGATCTGCAACGCGCAGGCCTTCACCTTCGCGCCGGGCAACTTCGGCAACTCACAGGACCTGAATCCCGCGAACCGCGGGTGCATGCTGGCCAACGAGCGGCAGGGCGTCTGGCTGCGCTTCACCACCAATGCCGCGGGCACCATCGCCTTCAACGTGTCAGTGACCCCCGGAACGGACTACGACTTCGCCCTGTGGGGTCCCTACGCAGGCACCCCGCCTTGCCCGCCTGCCACCCCGCCTATCCGTTGCAACTGGTCGGCTGTGGCGAATACCACCGGACTGAGCACCACGGCGCTGAACGCAACCGAAGGAGCCGGCGGCCCGCCGTTCTCCAGCGCAGTGCCTGTGCTGGCCAACCAGACCTATCTCCTGTACATCGACAACTACTCGATGAACGGCCTCTCGTTCACCTTGAACTGGAACAACACGCCGAACACGATCCTCGATTGCAACCTGCTGCCGGTGGAATGGCTGGATCTGAAGGCCGAGGCTCAAGGCCCTGAGGTGCTGGTGAGCTGGCTCACCGCCAGCGAGCAGCACAGCGATTATTTCCGCGTGGACCGCTCGGAGGATGGCACGGCCTTCCGCCCCATCGGCACGGTTCAGGCCGCAGGCACGAGCAGCGCACCGACGGGATACGCCTTCGTGGACAAGCAGCCCGTGAACGGCTTGAATTATTACCGCGTGGAGCAGATCGCCACCAATGGCGATGGCCAGCTCTCGCCTGTGGTTTCGGTGATGATGCGGGCCGGCGGCACACTCATGGTGTACCCCAACCCGGCCGGTGAGAGCCTGTGGGCCAGCTTCGAGTCGCCGAACGAAAGTCAAGCCAGTTGGCGGATCGTGGATGCCAGCGGGCGCGCAGTGGCATGGGGCCGCACCAGCACCACCGCTGGCATGAACCAGGTGGAATTGCCCTTGACCATGGATGCGGGCAGCTACCTAATCGAGCTCATGGATGAGCGTGGCGGCATGCTTGGCCACGCACGCTTCGTGAAACGGTAGGCTCCCAAGCCTGATCCACGGCAAAGCCCGGCTGCAGATGCAGCCGGGCTTTGTTCATTTCGGCTCGAGCGTGAATGGAAGGACGTAGCCCGGATACCCCATCCCACTTGGGCCAGCACAGGGAGATGGCGTTCGTTCGCCATGGCCAGTTATCCACCAGAGGGCAACCGCGAACGCCCCTCTCCGTCCCTTGGCTGGGAACACCAGACTCGCCTCCAGGCCGTTGGCGCTCAAAGCCCCCCGCAGAATTGGCGCGAACCGAACACAGCGCTCGACGGTTGTTAACATTAGACCGCTGGTATATTCACCCCCGAATGTTCCGACGCGATTCAGGAACCCCTTCAGACTCATCCGCATGACCCAACCCTACTCTCTCCGTAGCAGGTCGTTCATCTCGCGCTTGGCACCCTTGGCCATGACCCTCGTGCTGGGAATCGCGTGGGCGGCCGCACCGACCACAACGGCTCAGGCGCAATGCACGGGCACGGCCATGGGCGCCACCGCACCTGTGGCCAATGGGGCCTGGCTGCCAGCGGTGGTGCCACCTGGTCCACCAATGTATCCCAATAACTATCCACCCACGGGTAGCTTCGGAGTTCCCATCACCAGTGCCTGCGCCGTCTGCCCAGCCACTTTCACGGTCCCGATTTGCGGCAATAACTATTCGCAGATCTACATGTGCTCCGGCAACCTGTACACATTCAGCCTCTGCACCAGCGCCCCCGCGAACAACTTCTCACTGAGCATCACCAGCACCGCCTTCGCAGCGGTCGCAGTCGGCTATTTCGGGCCCGCCTTCGACAACGACGGCTGCGGCACGCCCAACGGCCCTGCGCAGCTCACGTTCAGCCCGCAGACCGCTGGCATTTACCGGTTCCGCGTGTTCCAGAATCCCTGTGTAGTGAATGCGGCTCTGTGCGGCACGCTCAACATCACCTGCAGCCTTCCCACTCCTCCACCGAACGATACGCCCTGCACGGCCATCGCCTTTGGAGGTCCCTTGCCAATCAGCTGCAACTTCCAAGCGGGTTCGGCGGTTTGGGGCAGCACTGAGGCCGGCATTCCGAACCCAGGTTGCGGCGCTTACTTCGGGCGCGATGTCTGGTACAGCGTTGTGGTGCCTGCCAGCGGGAACCTGCGCATTCAGACGGCTCTGGTCAGCGCTACCAGCTTGGGCATGGCGGTTTACAATACACCTGCCTGCAACGCTCCCTTGGCAAGCTGGAGCGTAGTGGCGTGCAGCGCCGGACCAACACCGCTGCTGGATGTGAGCGGCCTGGTGGTTCCCGGCAGCACGGTATACATCCGCCTCTGGCCGAACAGTTTCGTCGGCAACATGGGCACCTTCAACATCTGCGCATTCGAGCCCACGCCGCCGTTCAATGATCTGCCGTGCGGCGCCTTCAACCTTCCCACGCCGGCGGTGTGCGCGTCGCAGACCTACAACACGGAGTTCGCTACCAACACCACGCCTCCCGGCGTAACCGTGGGCGCACCCACCTGCGGCGGCGCCATCAACAACGATGTCTGGTTCGCCGTAACGGTGCCCGCCACCGGCGCCTTCACCGTGAACACCTTCTCGGGCACGCTCACGGATATGGCCATGGCCTGGTACCGCCTCAGCGTGGGCGGGTCGGTGTGCAATCCACCGGGATTCAGTGGCACCATGACCCCGATTGCGTGCAACGACAACCAGTTCGCTCCGGTGAACAACATGCCCCGGATCAACAGCCAGACCACGATTCCGGCCATCGCTCCGCCCTTGGTGCCGGGCGAGACGATCTACATCCGCGTTTGGCCGCAGGGGGCGAACGTGAGCGGCACCTTCAGCATCTGCGCCACGGAGAATTTGCCGCCGCCCAACGACGATCCATGCGGCGCAATCCCCTTGCCCACGAGCCTCAGCTGCAACCTGATCCCAACGACCAACGAAGGCGCTGGCCTCACCGCTGGCGTGGCCGTGCCGCCTTGTGGCGGGCCTGTGCAGAATGATGTGTGGTTCACGGTGGTGGTGCCGCCGAACGGCCAGGTCGAGATCAACACGCAGGGCGTGAGCATGACCGATGGCGCGCTGGCGCTGTACACCACCAGCGGTGGTTGCGCCCCGGCGAACCTCTCCTTGGTGCCGCCGATCAACTGCCAGGTGGGCGGCAGTTCCTTTGGCGCTGCCATGCCGCAACAGCTCTTCGCGGGCCTTGCGCCGGGCAGCACGGTGTATGTGCGCGTCTGGCGCCAGACCGGCAACGTGGGCCAGTTCAACATCTGCGCACGCCAGACCGCAGCTGCGCCCATTTTCGGATGCGACCTGAACAGCGCGGATAGCGGTGGCCCCTTGGGCAACTATGGCAACAACGAAGTATTCGAGCAAACCTTCTGCCCGGTGAACCCTGGTGATGTGGTCGCCATTGACTTCACCTCCTTCAGCACGCAGCTGAACGCCGACTTCCTCACGGTCTACAACGGCCCGTCCATCGCATCGCCGGTGTTGGGCGCCTTTTCCGGCGGGGCCTTGCCACCGGGCTTGGTATCGTCTGCCGCAGGTGGCTGCCTCACCATCCGCTTCACCTCGAACGGCAGCGTGGTGAGCACGGGCTGGGTGATCAGCGTGAGCTGTGGACCGCCCATTCAGCCTGCACCCGGGCCTTGCCACACCACTACCCCTGCGGGCACCCCACTGGTGATCTCGGGCAGCAACTTCTTCGACAGCGGTGGCGCCGCCGGGCAATACGTGAACAACGAGTTCAGCACCTACACCTTCTGCCCTTCTACCCCAGGCGAGGTGATCACGCTCACCTTCACCTCCTTCCAGACTGAAGCCAACTTCGACTTCCTAACTGTGTTCAATGGCCCAACGATCGCTTCACCGATCATCGGCGGTCCGTTCAGTGGTGCGGTGGCGCCGGGCACCTTCTCTGGCACCTTGATCAACGGAGGTTGCCTCACCATCCGCTGGACCTCAGACTTCAGCGTGCTTGGCAACGGATGGTCGGCCATCATCCGATGCGGGCTTCCGCAACCGCCACCGCCACCGCCGCCGCCGCCAAGCGGCATTTGCGGCACCACGGTCTATGACCCCGGTGGGCCGAACGGGAACTATGCGGACGCCATCAACCAGAACCCGAACAACTTCGGTGGCAACAATTGCTGGCCCTACACCTGCATCGGCGGTGGTGGGACCATCCCGCCTGGATCACCGAATTTCGGCGGAACACCCGGGGTGAATGCGTGGTGGCAGACCTATTGCCCGCAGATCGCCGGTGACGCGGTGACCATCAATTTCCTCACATTCAACCTGGAGCTCGGCTGGGACAACATGTACCTCTACAACGGGCCGGTGGTCTCGCCGAACAATGCCAACGGCACGCAATGGCTCAGCGGAAATGGACTGCCCTTCTGTGGCGCGCCCGCTGGATGGTGTAATTGGACCCTCGGCGCTGGCGGCTTCACGGGCAACGCCAATCCGGGATCGTTCACCAGCACGCACCCCAGCGGCTGCCTGACGATTGCCATGACCAGCGACGACATCTTCAACAATCCGGGCTGGTCGGCATTGATCTCCTGCCAGACCTCCTTCAACCCGAGTGCGGCATGCATCTTCGCCTTGCGGATGTATGACATCTTCGGCGACGGCTGGGGCGGATCGTCGATCACGGTGACCATCAACGGCGGAACACCGACCACGTACACGGTGCCGACCGGACAGTTCCAGCAGGTGCTCATCAGCGCCAACAACGGCGACAACATCACCATCACGTACAACGGTGCGGGTTACTTCCCGCAGGACAACTACTGGACCTTCGATCTGGTGGGCCAGTCGTACTCGATGTACGCGAGCGCGATGCCCGCCGTGCCGGGCACGATCAATCTCACCGGCGTGAACTGCTCCAACGTGATCCCTCCGCCGAATGAGGACTGCCCCGGCGCCACGATCCTGTGCGACAACGCGGTCGTGCAGATGACGCCGACGAACAACGGCAGCGTGGGCAACCTGACGCCGGCGAACAGCGGCTGCGTGGGCATCTACGAGCGTCCGGGCGAATGGTACACCTTCCGCGCAGGCGCCACGCCGAGCATCGGCTTCAGCATCGCGCCGAGCATCGCCAACACCGATGTGAACTTCGCGGTGTGGGGGCCCTTCAGTCCCAGTCAGACCGTGCCGCAGATGTGCGACCTGATGACCACGGCGCCGAAGCGCTGCTCCTTCGCCAGCGCCGCGAACACCTTCGCGGCCACGGGCAGCTACGCCACGGGCATCGGCCACCCGGTGTATTCACCGCCGCAATTCCAGGCCACCGCTACCATCGGCACCGAGACCGTGGCGGGCGATGGCTGGGTGCCCGGCATCACCGCGACAGCGGGCGACATCTTCGTGCTCTTCGTGAGCAACTACACGCAGAACCAAGCGCTGCTCACGCTCACGTGGACCAGCGGCACCATCGATTGCTGGCTGCCGGTTGAGTTCCTCGACTTCAATGCCTACGCCCGCGAGGCGCAGGTGGACGTGAAGTGGAGCACGGCGAGCGAGCTGAATGCCGCCTGGTTCGATGTGCAGCGCTCCAGCGACAACTCGAACTTCGAGACCATCGGGCGCGTGCAGGCCAGTGGCACGGCATCGACCACCACGGAGTACGCCTTCGTGGACCCGAAGCCGCTCATGGGCTACTCCTACTACCGCCTCCTGCAGGTGGATGATGATGGCACCAGCGAGCTGACGCATTCCGTTCCGGTGTACTTCAAGCCAAAGGATGCGCTGCTGCAAGTGTTCCCGAATCCGGTGCGCGACGAGCTCTTCATCGCGCTCGATGGCGCCGGCGAGGGCACGATCACCTGGCGCATGCTCGATGCCTCTGGCCGTATCGCGATGGCCGGGACATTAGCCTCTGCCGGCGGCACGCAGCAATTGCAGATCGGCACCGGTGCGCTGGAGAGCGGCGCATACATGCTCGTGCTGCAGCAAGGCGCGGAGGAGATCGGCCGCAAGCGATTCGTGAAGCACTGATCGGAAGGAAAGAAGCATCCGCCGCCGCCGCCGTACCTTTTCACGCCTGAACAACGCGTGATGAGAACGGCAGCGGCGGCGCTCCTTTTCCCCCTGCTCGCAGGAAGTGCTGGGCCAGCGCCCACGCCGGTGGCCACTTACTCCTTCGGCATGAGCCTGATGACGGGCATGAACAGCGAGCTCTTCACGCTCTTCGTGGTGAAGGAGTTCGAGGGCAAGGTGATCGAGGTGCAGCCGATCTCGCGCGGGCAGTTCATGATGGAGGCGCAAGGGGCGGTGCCGAGCAAGGCCAATCCGAGCCGCATCAACCTGTTCCGCAAGTACGGCGTCGATGGCTGCCTGCTGCCGCCGGAGCTGGACGACGGCACCCGCACGGTGAGCGACTGCGGCGTATTCGATGAGCTCTGGAAACTGCGCTTCTGGGAATACCCCTTCAAGGATCCGAGCGGTGCGCAGCACGGGCAAGGCTGGGCCGAGAGCCGCACGCAGCCCAGCCCGCGCCAGATGCTGCTGCTCTCCGGCTATGGACTGCATCGGCTCACGGACCTGGCCTGCGGCGAGGACCTTTTCCGGCTGCTGCACGACATCGGCGACCCGGAGTGGGTGGACAATTATCAGAAGGGCTATTGACGATGCCGGGGCAACTTGAGCTCCTGAACGCGCTGCGCCTCGGCGATCGCGCGGCACTGGCCAGGGCCATCACCTTGATCGAGAGCAGCCGCTCAACGGATGCGGAGGCCGCGCAGCAACTGATCGAAGCCTGCCTCCCTTCGGGCGGCAAGGCGCTGCGGGTGGGCATCACCGGCATACCCGGCGTGGGCAAGAGCACCTTGATCGATGCGCTGGGCATGCGGCTCATCGGGCAGGGCCATCGCGTTGCGGTGCTGGCCATCGACCCGAGCAGCGCGCGCAGCGGCGGGAGCATACTGGGCGACAAGACGCGCATGGAGAACCTAGCGCAGCATGAAGCCGCCTTCATACGCCCGACACCGGCCAGCGGCATGCTCGGGGGCGTGGCCCGGCGAACGCGCGAGGCCATCGTGCTATGCGAAGCCGCAGGCTACGACCGCATCCTGATCGAGACCGTGGGCGCGGGGCAGAACGAACTCGAAGTGGACCAGCTCGCCGACCTCAACGTGCTGCTCCTGATCGCAGGCGCCGGTGATGAGCTGCAAGGCATCAAGCGCGGCATCATGGAATCGGCCGATGCCATCGCCTTCACCAAATGCGATGGCGAGGCACGGCCCAGGGCCGAGGCGGCACGTCGCGAATTGCTCGGCGCGATCCAGCTTCTCCCGCCGCGCCCCAGCGGCCGCCGGGCCGAACTGCTGCTCACCAGCGCGGTCTCCGGCATGGGCATCGATGAATTGGGTGAGCGGATCGAAGCGCTCCACGCAGCAGACCTAGCGAGCGGATATGTTGACGCGAAGCGGCGCGAGCAGGCCTTGCATTGGCTCGATCAAGCGGTCGCCCAGGGCTTGCAGCAGGCCTTCGCCGGGGATCGCGACGTGCAGGCCGCGCTGCCGGATCTGCGTGAGGCGGTGCGCAATGGGACGATGACGCCCTTCGCCGCAGCGGCCGAATTGCTCGCGCGATTCAGAAAAGGCGGCGCACCTCGTCCTTGAGCGCCACAATGCCTTCTTGCGAAGGGGCGTGCGTGAGGCGGGCCACGTTCTCGAACACCTTCCGGCTCAGGTCTCCGCCACTGGCTCCATCGCCCACCTGCTCGAAACTCATGTTCACCAGGCGGATCGTCTCCTCCTTGGCCTGCTTGACCTTCTGCCAAGCGCGGTCGCTCACGTAGATCTGCTGCGTGACGTTGTGCTCGAACTCCTCGCGGATGGTGGAGGACAAGGCCGATTGCAGGTCGCGTGCATCCATGCTGGCGCGGTGGATCCGCAGCACCAGCGGCCCCGGCTGGATGCGCTCCAGGAAGAGCGTGAGCCGCTCATAGGCCTGGAGCCGGAGGGGCAGCACCTGCTTATGGTCGTCGATGCGCATACTGGCCAGGTGCTCCGCGTTCCGCTCTGCGGTGCGCGCGCCCAGGAAATGCCGGATGGAATAGAAAGCCGTGAGGAAGACCACCAGGCTGGGCAGGATGGCCACCAAGACGAGGACTACGGGATCGTTCATCGTGGGAAAAGCGGTGGACGAATATCGGCTAAAGCACCGGGAAGCTCCTCTTCGTCGGTGGTTAGCTTCGCGCCTTGCCCGCCGACAGCGGGGCCAGCGCATGCACCTATCGCCCGTCGTTCAGTCCATCATCGAGCCCGCCACGCTGCTGATGGCCCGCCGAAGCCGTGAATTGCGGGCGCAGGGCCGCGACATCGTCGACCTCAGCCTCGGTGAGCCCGACCATGCCCCGCCAGCCTTCGCGCTGGAGGCTGCTCATGAAGCCTTGCGCGGCCCGTGGCACAAGTACACGCCGGTGAACGGCTACCTCGACGTGCGCGAGGCCATCGCCGCCAAGCTGCAGCGCGACAATGGCCTGGCGTATTCGCCTGAGCAGATCGTGATCAGCACCGGCGCCAAGCACAGCATCATGAACGCGGTGATGGCCTTGTGCGGGCCGGGGGATGAAGTGGTGATCCCCGCGCCGTACTGGGTGAGCTACTCCGAGCAAGTGAAGCTCGCCGGCGCCACGCCGGTGATCGTGGGCAGCAGCCTCGACGAGGATTGGAAGGCACCGGTGGAGCGCATCGCTGCGGCCATCACCCCGCGCACGCGCCTGCTGATGTTCAGCTCTCCGTGCAATCCGAGCGGATCGGTGCTCACACGCAGCGAGCTCGAAGCGCTGGCCAACGTGGTGGCCCGGCATCACGGGCTGTACGTGATCGCCGACGAGATCTACGAGCACATCGTCTTCCAGGGCGAGCACGTGAGCTTCGCCTCGCTGCCCGGCATGGCCGAGCGCACCATCACCGTGAATGGGCTGAGCAAGGCCTTCGCGCTCACCGGCTGGCGCATCGGCTACATCGGCGCACCGCTGTGGATCGCGCAAGCGTGCACCAAGGTGCAGGGCCAATTCACCAGCGGCGCGAACAGCATCGCTCAACGAGTCACCAAGGCGTGCATGGAGGCCGACCCCGCGCTGCTAGCGCCCATGCGCGCCGATTTCCTTCGCCGCCGCGACCTTACGCTCAAGGCCATGATGGCGATCCCCGGCTGGCGCTGCAATGTGCCGCAGGGCGCCTTCTACCTGCTGCCCGATGTGAGCGCATCCATCAACGGGAGCAGCATCAAGGGCGCGGTGGACCTGAGCCTCTACCTGCTCGATGCCGCCGGCGTGAGCCTGGTTGAAGGCGCCTCGTTCGGTGCCGAGGGCACCTTGCGCATCAGCTACGCGACCAGCGACGATAAGCTCATCGAGGCCATGGCGCGCGTGGCCAAGGCCGTCGCACAGTTGGCAGCCGCATGAGCGCGATCGACGCTTTCCTGGGCAAGGCCGAAGGCAGCACCGTGCTCGTCGTGGGCGATGTGATGGTGGACGCCTACCTCTGGGGTCGCGTGGACCGCATCAGCCCCGAGGCCCCGGTGCCCGTGGTGCAGGTCACGCACCGCAGCGCGCGCTTGGGCGGCGCAGCGAACGTGGCGCTCAATGCGAAGGCGCTCGGCGCCAGGGCCGTCATCGCCAGCGTGGCGGGCGACGATGAGCATGCCGATCGCGTGGATCGCCTGCTCGCCGAACAGGGACTATCGCCCGATGGATTGGTGCGGTCGCCGCTGAGGCGCACCACCGTGAAGACGCGCGTGATCAGCGCCCAGCAGCATGTGGTGCGCGTGGATGAAGAGCAGGAGGACGACCTCAGCGAAACCGATGGGCGCGCGCTGCTCGACCGCATCGCCCTGATCCTAAGCAACGACCGTCCCAACGTGATCGTGCTGGAGGACTACAACAAAGGCGTGCTCACCGCTGGCGTGATCGAAGGCATCGTGGCCCTAGCGCGCGCGCAGGGCATCCCGGTAGCCGTCGATCCGAAGAAGAAGAACTTCCTCGCTTATCGGGGCGTTACCCTCTTCAAGCCGAACCTGAAGGAATTGCGCGAAGGCCTGAAGATGGACATCGACCCCACCGACGACAAGAGCCTCGAACGCGCCGTGCGACAGCTCGAAGAGCGATTGGGCAATGCCATCTCGCTGGTGACCCTGAGCGAGCACGGCGCCTTCGTGCACGATGCGCGCGGCGGGCAGCGCATTGCCGCGCACAAGCGCAAGATCATCGACGTGAGCGGCGCGGGCGACACGGTGATCGCGGTGGCGGCATTGGCTCTCGCGCAAGGCCTGGCGCCAGCGGACATCGCCGCCCTCAGCAACCTGGCCGGCGGGCTGGTCTGCGAGGAAGTCGGCGTGGCGCCCATCGACCGTGAGCGCTTCCGGTCGGAATGCGAGAGATTGCGCCTGCTCGCATGACCGTGAAGCCCTACACCGATGAAGGCAGCAAGCGTGAGCAGGTCGAGCACATGTTCGACGCCATCGCGCCGAAATACGACCTGCTGAACCGGCTCTTCTCCCTGGGCATCGACCAAGGCTGGCGGCGGAAAGTGATCCGCATGGTGAAAGAGCGGCCCGTGGCGCACCTGCTCGATGTGGCCACCGGCACCGCCGACCTCGCGATCATGGCCGCGCGCAAGGGCGCAGCACCGAAAGTGACCGGCGTGGACATCAGTGAAGGCATGCTGAGCCACGGCCGCATGAAGGTGAAGGCCGATGGCCTCGACGGGCGCGTGGTGCTGCTCCGCGCGGACAGCGCTGCACTGCCCTTCGCCGATGGGAGCTTCGATGCGGCCACAGTGGCCTTCGGCGCGCGCAACTTCGAGGACCTCGAGCTCGGCCTGCGCGAGATGCTGCGCGTGCTCAAGCCGGATGGCCGCCTCTTCGTGCTCGAGTTCAGCAAGCCCCGAGGCACCATCATGGGCGTGCTCTTCCGCTTCTACTTCCACCGCGTGATGCCCGCGATCGGCCGACTCGTGAGCCGCGACAGCGCCGCATACACCTACCTGCCTCAGAGCGTCGATGCATTCCCCAGCGGCACCGGCTTCGTGCGCGTGCTCGAGCGCTGCGGCGCGCGCGATGCGAAGGCGGAAACCGTGACCGGCGGCATCGCGACGATCTACAGCGCGCGCGCATGAACCGCCCGCGCGCGCAAGGATCGCTGCCTACTTTCGTTGCCGCATCCATGATCCTCCGCGCGCGCCACTTCACCATCGCCAGCATCCTCCTGCTCTCGCTGCCATCGGCTGCGCAGCGCGATCGTCGCATCGTGCAGGAGAACCTGCCCACCTTCGACCTGCGCCCCTTCCATTTCGGCTTCCTGCTCAGCTACAACACCAGCGACCTGAACGTGAGGATGAAGCCCGGGATCCTCACCGACACCCTGCTCGCCCTCGACCACATCCGCCAGCCGGGCTTCAACCTCGGCATCGTGGCCAGTTACAACCTGAACAAGAATTTCAGCATCCGGCTGCTGCCCACGCTGTCCTTCCAGGAGCGCAAGCTGCAGTACACCTTCCTGCGCTCCGATGGCCGCGAGGTCATCTTCCAGAAGCCCGTGGAGAGCACCTATCTCGAGTTCCCCGTGCTCGCCAAGTTCCGGAGCGACCGCATCAACAACTTCGCGGTGTACCTGATCGGCGGCGGCAAGTTCGCGATCGACATGGCGAGCCAGAAGGATGTGGACAATGCGCTCGACGACGAGATCGTGGTGAAGCTGGCGAAGTACGACTACGCCGCAGAGGTCGGCGGCGGCTTCGACATGTTCCTGCCCTATTTCAAATTCGGGATCGAGCTCAAGACCAGCTTCGGCTTCCCGAACCTGCTCATCGACGACGATACGCGCTTCAGCCGACCGATCGACAGCATCCGCTCGAAGGCGTGGGTGCTCACCTTCACCTTCGAGGGTTGAGCGCGAGGCGGGCTCCTGGCCTGTGCGCAGTTGCCCCGGTTCACCGGGATCCCGCGCTTGACCGCATCTTGCGGGCCGATGCAGCGCACCGTCGAGATAGCCCTATCGCCGCGAGAGGCCGCAGACCCGGTGCTGGTGCGCGATGCCGCTGAAGAGGCAGCGGCCATGGCGCGGGGAACGGCCATGGCCTCGCGGGTGCTCAAGCGCTCGGTGGATGCGCGGAGCAAGCAGCCGCTCATCCGCATGCGCGTGCTGGTGAGCGATGCGCCCATCGCCGATGAGCCCGCGGCAGCACCTGACCTGCACGACGTGAGTGGATCCCCGGCGGTGGTCATCGTTGGCGCGGGGCCGGCCGGGCTCTTCTGCGCCTTGCGCTGCATCGAGCGCGGGCTGCGGCCGGTGGTCCTCGAGCGCGGAAAGGATGTGCGCGCGCGCCGCCGCGACCTTGCCGCGATCAACAAGCTGCACGTGGTGGACCCTGACAGCAACTACTGCTTCGGCGAAGGGGGCGCCGGCACCTACAGCGATGGCAAGCTCTACACGCGCAGCCACAAGCGGGGCGATGTGGAAGGCGTGCTGCGGGCGCTGGTGGCCTTCGGCGCCAGTGCCGACATACTCGTGGATGCGCATCCGCACATCGGCACCAACAAGCTGCCGGGCATCATCACCGCCATCCGCGAGGCCATCGTGCGCGCAGGGGGCGAGGTGCGCTTCAACTGCAAGGTGACGGGGCTGCTGCGCGACGGGAGCGCGGTGCGCGGCGTGCGCCTCGCCGATGGAACAGCTCTGACCGCGGCCGCTACCGTGCTGGCCACGGGCCATTCCGCGCGCGACATCTTCCGCATGCTCGCGGCCGAAGGGATCCGCATCGAACGCAAGGACTTCGCACTCGGCGTGCGCGTGGAGCATCCGCAGGCGATCATCGATCAAGCGCAATACCATTGTGCGGTGCGCGACCCCTACCTGCCGCCCGCCAGCTACAGCCTGGTGCAGCAGGTCGAAGGCCTGGGCGTTTACAGCTTCTGCATGTGCCCCGGAGGGATCATCGCGCCTTGCGCCACTGCGCCCGATGAAGTGGTCACCAATGGCTGGAGCCCGAGCAAGCGCAACAATCCCTTCGCCAACTCGGGCGTGGTGGTGACCATTGCCCCCGAGCATGCGCGAGGGATCCGGCGCGATCCGTCGGACCCGCTCTGGGGCATGCACTACCAGCGGGATGCTGAGCACGCCGCGTGGAGAGCGGGCGGCATGCGGCAGAGCGCGCCCGCCCAGCGCCTCGAAGATTTCATACAAGGCCGAGCCTCCCTCGATCTGCCCGAATGCAGTTATCCGCCGGGCATCGTTCCATGGCGCGTGGATGAGCTTCTGCCGCACGAGGTCTCGCTGCGCTTGCGCGAGGGCTTCAAGGCCTTCGGCCTGAAGATGCGCGGCTACCGCACCAATGACGCGGTGGTAGTGGCGGTGGAGAGCCGCACCAGCTCACCGGTGCGCGTGCCCCGCGACGGGATCACGCTCGAGCATGCTGGAGCACCGGGCCTGTACCCCTGCGGCGAAGGCGCCGGCCATGCAGGCGGGATCGTGAGCGCCGCGATGGATGGCCAGCGCGTGGCCGAGGCGATCGCTGCGCGCTACGGCGTTCGCGCCTGACGCAGGAACTCCATGCAGAGCGCGCTGGCAGCCATGGCCACATTGAGCGATTCGGCGGCACCCGCGCGCGGCACGGCGATGGTGCGCGCGCCGATCCCGCGCACCGCAGGCGACGGCCCATGCGATTCACTTCCGAGGATCAGTATGGCCGGCCGCTGCAATCGCGTGGTGAAGACATCATCGCCTTCCATGCTTGCGAGGTAGAGCGCGGCCCCCTCGGCTCGGAGCCGGTCGAGCTCGCGCGGCAGATCGCAGCGCTGCACCGCCACGCGGAAGAGCGAGCCCATGCTGGCCTGCACGCATTTCGGGTTGAATTCCTCCACGCCATCGGGGCTGCACAGCACACGGCGCGCACCGAACCAATCGGCGATGCGCAGCAGCGTGCCCATGTTGCCCGGGTCCGCGATGCCATCGAGGGCGAGCACGAGCTCACCTTCCGCAAGCGGCGCTATGGGCATGGGTGCGGGCATCGCGGCCACGGCGATCATGGTATTCCCGCTCTCGAGCGTGCCCATGCGCTCGAGCTCATGCGGCGGATGCACGTGCACCAGTTCCCGGGGGAAATCATGGGCCTCTCCGTCGGCTAAATGGATGGAGCGCACCCGCCATGATGATGCGAGGAGCTCCGCGATGAGCTTCGGTCCTTGCACCAGGAACGATCCTTGCTCCTGCCGGATCTTCTTCTGGTGCAGCGCCCTGACGGCGCGCCATTCCAACCGGGTGCTCAACGTGCGGATATATTTGGCCATGCCTGCGCTGCGCGCGCCAAGCCGGTCGCGCAAAGTAGGCAGCACCATCTGCTCCTTGGGGCGCACCTCGCGGCATATCCTGTCAGGGCTCACGGCATTGGTCCTGCTCAATGGCTGCGACCCCACGCGCCGGTTGGCCGAGGATCAGGTGCTGGTCTCGCGCACCCGGATGCGGGTGATCGGCGCGAGCGAGGTGCCAGGCTCCGAGCTGGAGACCATCATCAAGCAGAAGCCCAACAAGCGCGTGCTGGCCATCCCCTTCTACCTGAACATGCACAACCTGCCCGACCCGCAGCGCATGAAGCAGTGGCAGGCGAAGAAGGATGCGCGCATCGACCGGATCAACGTGCGGCGGCGCGCGAAGGGACGCGAAACCCTGGCCTACCGTCGCACGCGCGCGCAATGGCTGCGCGAAACGGTGGGCGAGCCTCCGGTGATCCTGGACAGCGTGCTCACCGGGCGCACCACGGACCAGATGGAGCTCTACCTCTCGAAGGAAGGCTACTTCCATGCCCGCGTATCGAGCGAGGTTGCGCTGCGCGATAGGGCCTGGTGGGGACGGAAGCTGCACCGGCCGAAAGCCAGGGTCACCTACACGGCCGAGCCGGGCATGCCCTATCGATTGCGAGGGGTCCGCTTCGATGTGGATGATGAGCGCATCCGTTCCCTGGTGCAGGCCGAATGGGACAAGCGCCTGCTCCGCGAAGGGCTGCGCTTCGATGGAGACCTGCTCGATCAGGAGCGCGAGCGCATCACCGATGCCCTGCGCGGCAACGGCTACCTCTATTTCACGCGCGACCTGATCCAGTATCGCGCCGACACCACCGTGGGCAGCCACCAAGCGGACCTCGTGCTCAGCCTCGAGCGGCCCGGAGCGCCCAAGGAGCGGGGCCTTGCCGGTACCGCCGAAGGCACCTCCTTCGATCTGCGCGACGTGTACATCAGCACCTTCAGGCCTGTGCGCGGAAGCGTGGCCCCGGTTGACACCCTGCGCGAAGGCGGCGCCATCTTCCTGTTCCAAGGGCGCATGCGATTCAAGCCCAAGGCCCTGCTGCACCCGGTGTTCCTGCATCCGAATGACCGGTTCGACCAGGGAAAGGTCGCCGGCACCTACCGCAGGCTCGTGAGCACCGGCGCTTTCGATCGCGTAGACATCAGCTTCGACACCACCGGCATCGGCAAGCGCGGCTTGACCGATGCGCGGATCACGCTGCTGCCCGGCAAGCACCAGACCGTGAGCACCGAAGGATTCGTGACCAACCGGGGCGGCGCCTTGGGCACCTCGATCAACGTGGGCTACCGGCATCGCAACATCTTCCGCACGCTGGCCTCCTTGCAAGCCCAAATGACCGTGGGCTTCGAGGCGCAACAGCGCATCGCGGGCTCTGGCGGCACCGAGGAATCGACCGGGGACGTGGGCGCCCTCACCGCCTTCAACACCTTGAGCATCGGGCCGGAGGTCACCTTTTCATTGCCGCGCCCCTTCGCAGGCCTCTTCAGCAAGAACAGCAGCAGCCAATTGCTGCTGACCGCGCTGTACAACTTCCAGCAACGGCCGGATTTCACGCGCAACCTGGTGAAGATGAGCATCGGCCTGCAGTGGCAGGAATCGCGAGCCAACACCATCGGGCTCTTCCCCTTGGAGGTGAACACCATCAAGATCCCGCGCATCTCGCCGGGCTTCCGCAACTACCTCGAGCAAGCGCGCAACCCGGTGCTGCTCAACAGCTACACCGACCACTTGATCGCCAGCATGCGCGCAACGCTGGTGCACAGCACGCCCGATGCGGCCAAGGCGCGCAACGCCTTCTACCTGCGCGCGGTGGCCGAGTGGGCGGGCCATCCGTTGCTGTTGCTCATGGCCGAGAGCGCCACCGACAGCACCGGGCAATCATTCAAGACGGTGGCCGGCGTGCGCTACGCGGAGTTCATCAAAGGGGAGCTCGATGCCCGGTGGCGGAGGAAATTGCATGACCGCAGCAGCGTGGCGTTCCGTGTGGCCGGCGGCGCGGCGCTGCCATACGGCAACCTGGGCGTGCTGCCTTTCGAGAGCAGCTTCTTCGTGGGCGGCGCCAACGGCCTCCGTGCATGGCGGGCGCGATCGGTGGGCCCGGGTTCCTTCAGCGAGCCGCTCTCGGCCTACGACCGTATCGGCGAGATGCGCCTTGAAGCCAATGCCGAGTACCGTTTCAAGCTGATCGGATTCCTCGAGGGCGCCTTCTTCACCGATGTGGGCAACGTGTGGAACCTGAAGCCCAACGCGCAGCGGCCGGGCTCGGCGATCAGCAGCGATTTCCTGAGTGAACTGGCCGTGGGCACCGGTGCAGGCGCGCGCTTCAACTTCGATTTCTTCATCGTCCGCATCGATGTGGGATTGCAGACCAAGGACCCCTCCTTGCCGAAAGGCGAGCGCTGGCTCTTCGAACCGAAAGAGCAGCACGAGGCGCGCGTGAGCGATCTGCTCGGCAGCGCCTACCGCTACCGGCCCGAGGTGAATTTCAATCTGGGCATCGGCTATCCTTTCTGAGGGAGAAGGCCCCTTGGCCCCGGTACCTTCGCCGCATGGCATGGCTCCTGAGCGCGCTGGGCATCGCACTGCTCGCATGGTGCGGCGCGCTGGCCTTCTATTGGATCCTCCAGGAACGGTTCATCTTCCTGCGCTACGACACGGCGCTGCACTATCGCTACCGCTTCGGCGGGCGCTATCAGCAATGCTGGCTCGACCGGCCTGATGGCGCCCGGCTCCATGCATTGTGGTTCAAGGCGCGTGCTCCTCGGGGCGTCATCCTCTACTTCCACGGGCACTCCGGCAACCTCAAGCGCTGGGGGCGCAGCGCCTCGCGCTTCGTTGCCCTGGGCCACGATGTGCTGATGCCCGACCCGCGCGGATACGGCAAGAGCAAGGGGCGCATCAGCGAGCGTGCGCTCATCGACGACGCCGTGGCCTGGCACGATTGGCTCGCCGATCAAGCAGGGCCTGAGCGCATCACGCTTTACGGGCGCTCGCTCGGCAGCGCGCTGGCCACGCCCATCGCTGCGCATCGCCGTGCCCGCATGCTGCTGCTCGAAACGCCGTTCAACAACCTGATCGATGTGTGCTGGTCGCAGCTCCCGCTCTTCCCCTACCGATGGATCCTGCGCTACCCGTTCCGGAATGAAGAAGCCATACGCGGCGTCCTGTGCCCTGTGCGCATCTTCCATGGCACCAACGACCCGATGGTGCCGCTCTCCTGCGCACTCAAATTGTACGCCGCCGTTCCCGGCCACGTGGATCGCGAAGCCATCATCGTGGAAGGGGCGCACCACAACGACCTCTGGAGATTCCCGAGGTTCCGCGAGGCGCTGCGCGACTCGCTGAAGTGATCGGATCCGCGCCCGTTACTTTCGCCGCCGATGGAGACCGTCCGTGTGAGCAGCTGGTTCGCGCACCTGGTGAAGGCGCGCAATCGGCATGGCGTGCACAGTCCTTTCGTGTTCGACCTGATCGAGCATGTGCTGCGCGCACGCCCCGCTTTGCCCGAGCATGCTGCGATCGAAGCGCTCCGCCAGGACCTGTTGGACAGCGATCAGGAGATTACCGTGAACGACCTGGGCGCCGGCTCGCGGGTCTCGGACAAGGCCGTGCGCAGGGTGGCCGAAATGGCGCGTGCCTGCATGAAACCCGCCCGTCAGGCGCAGTTGCTCCAGCGATTGGCGCGCATGACCGGCGCGCGCCAGGTGCTTGAGCTCGGCACCAGCTTCGGGCTCACCACGCTGTACCTGGCCCAGGGTGCAGAGAACGGCACCGTGACCACCATCGAAGGCTGCCCGCAGGTTCAGCGGATCGCACTGCATCATTTCGAGCAATTGAAGCAGCGAAACATCGTGCCCGTGCTGGGCAGTTTCCACCGCACTTTGCCCGAAGCCCTTCATCGCATGGGCCGGATCGATCTGGCCTTCATCGACGGGCATCATGCCGAAGAACCCACCATGGCCTACTTCGAGCAATGCCTGACCAAGTCGCATGACGCCACAGTGATCGTGATCGACGACATCCACTGGAGCCGCGGCATGGAAGCCGCTTGGGCACGGATCAAGGAGCACCACCGGGTCACCGTCACCATCGACCTGTACGGCATGGGGCTGGTATTCCTGCGCGGCGGGCAGGCGAAGGAGCACTTCCGCCTCCGCTACTGACCGGGCCACGATCCGCTGTTCATTCCACGCCCTGCAGGCCTTCCCACGCCGAGGCGCATCCTCTACATTCGCATACCGAAATGGCCCGTGCCCACCATAGGCGGCTCGTCGCGATCGCTGCGTTGCTCGGCGTTGCCGATGTGCAGGCGCAATTGAGCAAATGGCCGATCCGCACGGGATCGGGTGAAGTACGGTTGATCGACCTCTCCGCTCCTGAGCCCGTCCTCGGATCGCTGATCCCTTCCTTCGGATTGGGCGGCACTGAAGATGTGAACCTGATGACCGACGCGCAGGGCGATGTGCTCTTCATCACCGCTGTCGATAGCGATGGGAAGATCGCCGTGCGCAAGCAGAACGGCGAATTGCTCGCCAACGGCGCCGGCCTTTGGGGCAACA
Organism: Flavobacteriales bacterium; assembly: GCA_016712535.1. Taxonomy (NCBI): domain Bacteria; kingdom Pseudomonadati; phylum Bacteroidota; class Flavobacteriia; order Flavobacteriales; species Flavobacteriales bacterium. The sequence goes on along the minus strand of JADJQW010000003.1, from coordinate 121,568 downwards.
GCAGCAGTCAGGCCAGCGCGATCGTGCCGCGGCCCTGCCATCCGGGACAGTATTTCTTCATCCATCACGACGCGGACCTGCATCGGCACTACTTCAGCATCATCGATGCCGCTGCGAACGGAGGCCAGGGAGCGGTGATCGAGAAGAACCGGCTCCTGCTCAACGACGTGGGCGAAGGCATCGCGGTCTCGCACCAGTTGATCGGCGGCTGCCGTTGGCTCTACACCTTCCGCGTGGATGAAGGCGGATACCGGATCCTGCGCGCGCGGATCTCGGCAACGGGGATCGATGATGCGACCATGATCGGCACTTGCGCACCCAACGGCGCAGCGCACTGGTGGAGCACGTTGAAGGTCTCCCCGGCTAACGATCGGCTGGCCGTGAGCCTGCCGGGCAGTGCGCCGAGCAGCGCAGGCGACATCGCGCTGTGGGACCTCGATCCCGAGTCCGGTGAGCTCTCAGGCCTGCAGCAGCTCGCCGTGAGCGCGCGCACCGTGAGCGGCATCGAGTTCTCCCCGCTCGGCCGGTTCCTGTACTTCGTGAGCAACGGCGATGCCTTGAACAACGATTTCGGCCGCGTGGACCTGGCCACGCATTCCGCCCACATCATCGACCCGGCGATCGGCTGGTGGATCATGCACATCGAAAGCGCCGCCAACGGCAGGCTCTACGTGGGATCGCGCGGCTTAGGCACAACCACCATCGCTGAAGTGGCCCAGCCCGATGCCGATGCGGCGAGTGATGTAGCCTACGACCCCGGCGCCATCACCTTCCTGGGCTGGGGCATCATACCCTCTTTCCCTAACAGCATCGAAGGGGAACCGCCCGGCACGGCCCCAGCGCCCCAGCATGCCGCGTTCGAGGCCGTGGCGCAGCCCGATTGCCAAGGGCACCGCTTCGTGCCCAAGAGTTGCAATGGCACCGCATGGCTCTGGGATTTCGGCGATGGATGGACCAGCCAGGCCCAAGAGCCCGTGCACCATTACGGGGTGGGAACCTTCAGCGTCCGCTTGCGCGTCACCGCTTGCGGACACGCGCACGAGCTGCTCCAGCCGGACCTGATCACCGTCGATGGCATCCAGCCGACCGCTTCCTTCGCGCACCCCGATACCGTATGCCAGCGCGCGCCGGTGCAATTCGTGAATGCATCGGAACTCTCCACAGCGTCAACGTGGTTCTTCGGTGATGGCGGAACGAGCAGCGCAATGGACCCCGCGTACGCCTATCCGCAGCATGGATCAAGGACGATCACGCTTGTCGCGCGCAACGGCTGCATCATGGATACCGCGCGTTCGATCATCACCGTGCTTCCCGCCGGGGTCCCGTCCTTCCACACGAACAGCGATCCCTGCGATGAACGAACCTACTTCGTGAACACCACGGACGGTGGCGAGCGCTTCCATTGGGAATTCGGAGATGGTGACAGCACCAGCTCGTGGTACCACCCCGTGCACATCTTCCAGAGCGAAGGAGCCTTTGATGTGCGACTCACCACCGATCCCGGCGACCGGTGCGAGAACACCTTCGTGCTCACGCTGCATGCGGGCTATGGCATCATCCCGGTGGCGTGGTACGTGCCGAACGCTTTCAGCCCCAACGCCGATGGGGTGAACGACGTGCTTCGCGTCAAAGGCCCTGAACCTTGCGAGTCACCGGTGATGAGCATCCATAACAAGTGGGGGCAACTGGTGTGGGAAGGGAACGCCGAGGACGGCTGGGATGGTCGCCATGGCGGAGCGCCTGCGCCTGAAGGCGTGTACGCATACATCATGAGACCGCGCCTCGGCGATGCGAAGCATGGCTGGGTGGTGCTGGTGCGGTAGCTCCCGATGAGGCATCATTCCCCGCATGCATTCGTCTTGCTACCGAACATGCTCATGAGAAGCCTCCACGGATTGCTCCTGTGCGCCTGGGCGCTCATGGCAAGCGGCCAGCTGCAGCGCTGGCCTGTCCGCGGCGTTGATGGCGTGCGCATGATGGACCTCACGACTCCGGTCCCAACAGTAGGACCGTTGATCACAGGCTTCGGCACCGGGGGCGAAGAGGACGTGAACGCCATGACCGATGCCGCCGGGAACCTCCTTTTCTGCAACGCAGTCTCCAGCGCCAACGAGATCAGGGTCCTTGATGCCAACCTGAACCAGATGCCGAACGGGTTCGGGCTGAATGGGCATAGCAGCACGCTCCAATCCGCCATCTGCCCCATTCCCTGCCACCCCGATCGCTACTACGTGTTCCATTTGCTCACGGGAGCGGGTGACCTGTTCTACTCCATCGTGGACATGTCCTTGAACGGCGGGCTCGGCGATGTGACCCAGAAGAATGTCCTCATCGGCACCGGCTTCACCGAAGGCATGGCCATCAGCCACCAGCTGAACAACGGCTGCCGATGGCTATTCAGCAGCGTGCGCAACGGACCAGCGTATGAGGTGGTGCGCTGCCTCATCTCGCAAACCGGCATCGGGCCTCCTACTGTCATCGCCAGTGTGTCGCCTAACGGCACGGTTTACAACTTCAACGAGATCGAACTCTCGCCTGACAACACGCGCCTAGCCATGAGCGTGTTCACCACCGCCCCGACGGAGCCGGACATCGTGGTCTGGGACCTCGCGCTCCAAACCGGAACGCTCACCAACCAGCAGGGCCACTCGGTGAGCAGCGACCCGATCAACGGCATCCAATTCTCGCCGGCAGGAGGCTATGTGTACTTCGTGGGCAACGGCAACAACGATGCGATGGACTTCGGGCGGGTGCAAGTTCCCGGCGGGGCGGTGGACATCATCGACGCGAACATGGGACGCTACCTGACCATGACCGAGCTTGCGGGCAACGGCCGCATCTACGTAGCCATGAACTACAACCATGACTACATGGCCGAGGTGGCCTTCCCTGATGCTCCGGCCTTGGCGGGCATCGGATACAACCATGATGCGGTCTTCATCACGGCCGCGGGCTGCAGGCCCCCCTTGCCAAACGCCATCGAAGGCGAGCCTCCGGGCTCCACCACCACGCCCGGCTTCATCGAGTTCACTGCCATCCCGCAAGGCTCCTGCGATACCTACCTGTTCGTTGACAGCACCTGCCTGGGCACCTGGTGGGAATGGGATCTCGGCGACGGCACGGTGACCAACGACCCCACGCCCTTGCACACCTATTCGGCCGGCGTGTATGATGTGACCTTGCGCGTGGTGGCCTGCGGTGATACGCTGACCCTGATCAAGCCTGCGTACATAACAGCCAACTCCGCACCGATTGATGCGATGTTCTCCATGCCGCCCGCCGTGTGCGTGGGCGATGCGATAAGCTTCATCAATACGAGCATCGGTGCGACGGCCTATGAGTGGAGCTTCGGCGATGGAGGAACATCAACGGATGCAGAGCCATCCCATGCGTTCACCGCCTCCGGCCAGTACACCGTGACGCTCGTTGCCGGATCCACGTGCCTGTCGGACACCATGAGCGCGACCATTACCATTGAGGATGGCGCCGATGCGTCGTTCGAGGTGGATGGTGATCCCTGCACCGGGCTCATCCAATTCAACAATACCTCAACGGCCGGCTCTTCGTGGAGCTGGGATTTCGGTGACGGGACGACCTCCGCTCTGCCGAGCCCGACTCATCTTTTCGCTCCGGGCTCATATGATGTCATGCTGATCGGGGCTCCTGGATCGGCCTGCGCGGATACGGCCATGACCGTGGTGACGGTGGATGAGGCGCCGATCGCCGTGTTCTCGACCACCACCGGATGCGATCAGACCGTGGTGCTCACCGACCTGAGCACCGGTGCCGTATCGTGGATCTGGGACTTCGGGGATGGTTCCTTCGGCAACACGCCGGACACGACCCATGCGTTCGCATCGCCCGGTGATTACGACATTACCCTCACGGTCACCAGCGCGTCCGGATGCCAAGTCAGCGCGGTCCAGAGCGTTTCCGTTGAGCCGGCGCCGTTGGCCTCGATCAGCGTGCTCGGAGATTCCTGCCAAACCACCTTCACCTTCGATGCCTCTGCCTCCAGCGCATCCACGGTGACCTGGCAGTTCGGTGACGGGAGCTCGGCGACCGGCTTCAACCCAACACACACCTATGCATCCTTCGGTGCGTACGTGGTGACCCTGATCGCTGACCCGGGCTCGGCTTGCGCGGACACTTTAACCGCGGCCGTGAATGCGCTCCAGCCGCCTGAAGCTGAATTCACTGCCGTGACCGATTGCGGCATGCAGGTGAACCTCACCAGCCAAAGCATCCTCGCCAACACGCTCAATTGGAACCTCGGCGATGGCACGTTCGCTGCGGACCCAAGCCTTACCCACGGATATGCTGATCCCGGTGATTACATCATCACCCTAGTGGCATACGGCCCCAATGGCTGCTCCGATACTGCTGCGTTCAACATCAGCATCGGAGCGGATCCCATCGCATCATTCGAGATCCTTGGCGACAGCTGCTCCAACGAACGCACGTTCATGAGCACCAGCGTTTGGACGAGCGGGTACTCTTGGCAATTCGGCGATGGCGGCACGTCCGTGCTGGAATCCCCGACCCACGCCTTCGGCATCGGGAGCTTCACTGTCCTGCTGATCGCTGACCCCGGATCGCCCTGCGCCGACTCCGCTTGGGCCGTGGTCGAGATCTCCCAACCGCCGCTGGCAGCCTTCAGCGATTCAACCGGCTGCCATCTCGATGTCCACCTCGAGGACCAGAGCCAATTCTCCAGCAGCGTGCTCTGGAATTATGGCGATGGGGAAGCGGGGACAAGTGCGGTGCATGATTTCGCGTCGCCCGGGACCTACGAGATCCTCCTGGTGGCCACGAATGAACTCGGCTGCACCGACACGGCAAGTGCTATCATCACGATACAGGCACCGGCGACCGCTTCTTTCTCTGCATCCATGGAACCCTGCACCCAAGAGCTCCGGATCAACAATTCAAGCACCGGGGCCGCTTCTTTCAATTGGTCGTTCGGCGATGGCGCGGTTTCCGTTGAGCGGGACCCGGACCACGATTACATCGAGGGCGGCAGCTATATCATCACGCTCATCGCAGGCGATGCCAATGGTTGCGCCGATACGGCTTCGGTTGAAGTGGACGCGAGCTTCGCCGGGATCGCCGCCGGATACTTCGTCCCGAATGTCTTCACGCCGAATGGCGACGAGATCAACGATGTTTTCCAAGTGGTCGGTCCGGCTGAATGCCAAGGGCCATCCATCCGCATCTTCAATCGCTGGGGTGAACAGGTCTTTGAATCCGCAGGCAATGAGCCTTGGGATGGCACCGTTGCCGGACAGATGGCTCCGGATGGCATCTACGTGTACATCCTGGAATTCGCGCAGGAGGAAGTGCACGGCCATGTCGCCTTGTTGCGCTGACAGGTACCTTGCTCGCCTCGAACGCATGAAGATCTATACCCGCACCGGCGACCAAGGCCAGACCGGATTGCTCGGCGGCGCGCGCGTGTCCAAGGACGATGCCCGCATTGAAGCATACGGCACCGTGGATGAGCTGAACAGTCATGTGGGCATGCTGCGCGACCTCGCGGCGCCGCATCATGCAGAGCGTTTGATCACGATCCAGGAAACGCTCTTCACCATCGGCTCGCACTTGGCCAGCGGCAGCAACGAAGAGCGCAAGCGCTTCAACGTTCCCGCCATCGGTGACAAGAATATCTCCGAGCTCGAGCGCGCCATGGACGAAATGGACAAGGAATTGGAGCCGATGCGCAGCTTCATCCTGCCCGGCGGCCACCCTGCTGCATCGCAGGCGCACATCTGCCGCACCGTGTGCCGCAGGGCCGAGCGCCGCGTGGTGCTCCTCGCGGCAAGCAGCGATGTCGACCCTGCCCTGGTGCGCTTCCTCAACCGCCTCTCGGATTACTTCTTCGTGCTCGCCCGGCACCTCGGGAAACTGCATGGCATAGCCGACACCCCGTGGAGGCCTCAGGGCTGAGTCGTTCGGAAAGCCTTGTCTGGCAAGGGATTGAGTGTCATGAACACCGGTTGAAAAGAAGCCGTGGCACGGAAGGCCATCCGTCTATATTTGCGCCCGTTTTAAGGTAACCCCCAACAGGACCGCAGCATGTATTGGACCCTCGAACTCGCCTCTTACCTGGAGGATGCGCCCTGGCCTGCCACCAAGGAAGAACTCATCGACTTCGCCATGCGCACCGGCGCTCCGCTTGAAGTGGTGGAGAACCTGCAGGCCATCGAAGATGAAGAAGAGGTCTTCGAGAGCATCGAGGAGATCTGGCCGGATTACCCATCGAAGGAGGATTTCTTCTTCAACGAGGACGAATACTGACAACCTCAGCACAACGCCAGAAGCCCCGCCATCAGCGGGGCTTCTTCTTTCCCCCGACAGCCTGTCAGGCCAAGGGCCGTGGCCCGGTCCGTGCCTTCGCCCGGGCAGGTACATTTGCCAGCCTTTGCCGGGCAGCCCGCCCGGAATCAATCACACCGCATCATGATCGGCTCACTCGCCAAAGCCTTCAAGTCCGTATTCGGGGACAAGTACCAACGCGACCTCAAAGAGGTGACCCCGCTCGTAGAGCGCACCAAGGAGGAATTCGCCAAGCTCGGCGCACTGAGCCACAACGAGCTGCGCCAACGCACCAACGACCTGCGCGCGCGCATCACGGAGCGCACCAAGGCCAACGATGATCGGGTGGCCCAGCTCCGCGCTGAGATCGATGCCGACCCCCGCATGGCCATCCACGAGCGCGAGACGCGGTACGAGGAGATCGACAAGCTCGAGGAGAAGAGCGTGGAGCAGATCGAAGAAGTGCTGCTCGAGATCCTGCCCGAGGCCTTCGCCATCGTGAAAGAGACCGCGCGCCGGTTCTCGGAGAACAAGGAGCTGCGCGTGCGGGCCACGGAGCTCGACCGCGAGCTCGCCATCAAACGGCCCGATGCCATCCGGATCGAGGGCGATGAGGCCATCTGGAGCAATTCATGGGTCGCGGCCGGAAACCGAATCACCTGGGAGATGGTGCATTACGATGTGCAGCTCATCGGCGGCGTCGCGCTGCACAAGGGCCGCATCGCCGAGATGGGAACGGGTGAGGGCAAGACCTTGGTCAGCACCTTGCCGGTGTTCCTCAACGCGCTGCCCGGCCGCGGCGTGCACCTGGTCACCGTGAACGACTACCTGGCCAAGCGCGATGCCGAGTGGATGGGCCCCATCCACGAGTTCCACGGCCTTCGCGTGGACTGCATCGACAAGCACCAGCCCAACAGCCCTGAGCGCCGCAACGCCTACCTGGCCGACATCACCTACGGCACCAACAACGAATTCGGCTTCGACTACCTGCGCGATAACATGGCGCATGCGCCGAACGCCCTGGTGCAGCGCAAGCACAACTTCGCCATCGTCGATGAGGTGGACAGCGTGCTCGTGGACGACGCGCGCACGCCGCTCATCATCAGCGGCCCCACGCCGAAGGGCGAGATCCACCAATTCGATGAGTACAAGCCGCGCGTGGAACGCCTCTACAGCGCGCAGCGACAGCTCGTCACCAAGCTGCTCACCGAAGCGAAGGAGAACCTCAAGGGCCTGGCCGATGGCAGCGCCACCAAGGAGCAGCTCGAGAAGGGCGGCATGGCCTTGCTGCGAGCCTACCGCGGGCTACCGAAGAACAGCGCGCTGATCAAGTACCTGAGCGAGACCGGCGTGCGCGCGCACCTGCAGAAGACCGAGAACAACTACCTGCAGGACCAGGGCAAGGACATGCCCAAAGTGGATGCGGAGCTGTACTTCACCATCGACGAGAAGCAGCACGGCATCGAGCTGTGCGAGAAGGGCGTTGACCTCATCAGCGGCGATGTGAACGATCCGAACTTCTTCGTGATGCCCGACGTGGGCAGCACCATCGCCGAGATCGAGAAGAGCGGCTCGGCCATCGATGAGAAGGCGCGCCGGAAGGACGAGCTGCTGCGCGACTTCGGCGTGAAGAGCGAGCGCATACACACCGTGAACCAGCTGATCCGCGCGTACGCCCTGTATGAGAAGGACGTGGAGTACGTGGTGATGGACGGCAAGGTGAAGATCGTGGACGAGCAGACGGGCCGCATCCTGGAGGGCCGGCGCTACAGCGATGGCCTGCACCAGGCCATCGAGAGCAAGGAGAAGGTGAAGGTGGAGGCCGCCACGCAGACCTACGCCACCATCACCCTGCAGAACTACTTCCGCATGTACCACAAGCTCGCCGGCATGACCGGCACCGCCGAGACCGAGGCGCAGGAGCTGTGGGACATCTACAAGCTGGATGTGATGGTGATCCCCACCAACCGCCCGGTGATCCGCAAGGACAATGAGGACATGGTCTTCAAGACCAAGCGCGAGAAATACAATGCGGTGATCGAGGAAATCGACGCGCTGCGCAACGCCAACCGGCCCGTGCTCGTGGGCACCACCAGCGTGGAGGTGAGCGAGCTGATGAGCAAGATGCTCACTATGCGCAAGATCCCGCACCAGGTGCTCAACGCCAAGCAGCACCAGCGCGAAGCCGAGATCGTGGCCAACGCGGGCATGGCCGGCACGGTGACCATCGCCACCAACATGGCGGGCCGCGGCACCGACATCAAGCTCGGGCCCGGCGTGAAGGAAGCGGGCGGCCTGGCCATCATCGGCACGGAGAAGCACGAGAGCCGCCGCGTGGACCGCCAGCTGCGCGGCCGCGCCGGCCGCCAGGGCGATCCCGGCAGCTCGCAGTTCTACGTGAGCCTCGAGGACGACCTCATGCGCCTCTTCAACAGCGAGCGCATCGCCAAGATCATGGACACCATGGGCCTCAAGGAAGGCGAGGTGATCCAGGCAGGGATGGTCACGCGCAGCATCGAGCGCGCGCAGAAGAAGGTGGAGGAGAACAACTTCGGCATCCGCAAGCGCCTGCTGGAGTACGACGATGTGATGAACAGCCAGCGCACGGTGATCTACAAGCGCCGGCACAACGCGCTCTTCGGCGAACGGCTGAAGCTCGACATCCTCAACATGTTCCACGATGTGGTGAGCGGCACCGTGGCCGAGTTCCACCCCACCGGCGACTTCGAGGGCTTCCAGTTCGAGCTCTTCCGGAAGTTCAGCGCCGAGAGCGCGGTGGATGCGGACGGATTCAAGCGATTAAAGGCCGACGATGTGGTGGACAGGACCTTCGAAGGGGTGATGGCCACCTACGAACGCCACATGGCGCGCACCGCAGCGCAGGCCATGCCCGTGATCACCGATGTGTTCCTGAACCAAGGCGCCCAGTACGAGAACATCGTAGTGCCCATCACCGACGGCATCAGGACCATGCAAGTGGTGGCGCACCTGCAGAAGTGCTACAAGAGCGAAGGGCGCGAGCTGGGCAACAGCATCGAGAAGTACATCACCTTGGCCATCATCGACAACGAGTGGAAGGAGCACCTGCGCGAGATGGACGAGCTGCGCCGCAGCGTGCAGAACGCCGCATTGGAGCAGAAGGACCCGCTGCTGATCTACAAGCTGGAGAGCTTCAACCTCTTCAAGGCCATGATGGAGCGCATCAACGGCGAGGTGATCGGCTTCCTCGCCCGCGCCGGCCTGCCCAGCGCCCAGCCGAACGTGCAGCAGGCACAGGCTCCACGTGAGCCGCAGCAGCGGCTGCAGACCAGCAGGACCGATGTGGCGCAGTCCGGCCCGTCACGCGCCGCTGCACCGGCGCCCGGCGGCAGCGCTGGGCCGCGCGGCCCCATGCCTCCGCAAGGACCACGACAGCCCATTGCGCCCGTCCGCGTGGAGAAGGAGCCGGGGCGCAACGATCCCTGCCCATGCGGAAGCGGCAAGAAGTACAAGCAGTGCCACGGGAAGGGGGCGTGATCCCAACTTCACGAAACGCCGAGCGCCGGCCTTACGGGGCCGGCGCCTGACTATGGTGTATGGAACGTGGTTCTAGAACTGGACGGGCACGCGCATCTGCACGCGCACCGGTTGGCCCTTCTCGGCGCCGGGGCTCCACGGCGTGGTGCTCTTGATGGCATCCACCACCTGCTGGCCGATCTTCTCATCCTGCCCCTCCACCACCTTCACTTCGGTGAGCGAGCCATCCTTCTCCACGATGAATGAGCTGGTGTAGGTGCCGCGCACGCGCTTGTCGCTGGCCGACTCCACCTTCGACTTCACGTACCGCACCAGGGCTCTATCATCGCCGCCATTGAATTGAGGCATGGTCTGCGCGCGCGTGTAGATGATGTTGGCCAAGGGCTCGGGGTTGTAGATCTTCTCCGCCAGCGGCTCGCCCCACGCGTCGTAGCGCAGCCAGATGCCGGTCTTGTTGCCGTTGATGTACTCTCCCTTGCTCTCCACGCGTCCGTTCGGATGGTAGAAGGTGAACTCGCCGTGAGGCAAGGTCATATCGGCATCGCGGTAGGTGCCCTCCGCCTTCAATTTGCCCTCGATGGTGAAGGTCTTCCCGATGTAGAGCTCCCCGTCCATGCCGGCGGTGGTGCGGTAGTACGCGGCTTTCTTCTGCACGATCGGCTCCATCGCGGCACTGAGGTATTGACGCGATTCATCGCCGCCTTGGGCATAGGCGCCGAGCGCGGGTGCCGTGGTCAGCGTGGCGGCCAAGAGGAGGATGGAAAGGGTCTTCACCGGGGATCAGGTCTTGGAGTCGGACCACTCCAACGCGACGTGCCCGGCACTGGTTACACCGGCTCTACCCCGCCCACCCCTCCCGGTCCAAGCTGCGGTACTGGATGGCCTCGGCCAGGTGCTCCGTGCGGATGTCCGGACTGGAGGCCATGTCGGCGATGGTGCGCGCCACCTTCAGGATGCGGTCGTAGGCGCGGGCGCTGAGGCCGAGGCGCTCCATGGCCTTCTCGAGCAGCGCCTTGCCGGCAGCGTCGATGCGGCAGATCTCGCGCAGCTCCTTGCTGCCCATCTGCGCGTTGCAATGGATCTTCTTGCCCGCATAGCGCTGCTGCTGCACCTGGCGTGCGGCGATGACGCGTTCGCGCATGTCGACGCTCTTCTCGCTGGGCCGTTCGGCGCTGAGCTCCGCGAAGGGGACCGGAGTCACCTCGATATGGATATCGATGCGGTCGAGCAGCGGACCGCTCACCTTGTTGAGATACTTCTGCACAACGCCGGGCGCGCACACGCACTCCTTTTCCGGATGGTTGTAATAGCCGCAGGGGCACGGATTCATCGCCGCCACGAGCATGAAGCTGGCCGGGTACTCCACCGAGAAGCGCGCGCGGCTGATGGTGACCACGCGATCCTCCAACGGTTGCCGCAGCACTTCGAGCACTTGCCGCTTGAACTCCGGAAGCTCATCCAGGAAGAGCACGCCATTGTGCGCCAGGCTGATCTCGCCGGGCTGCGGGAAGGAGCCGCCTCCCACGAGCGCCACATCGCTGATGGTGTGGTGCGGGCTGCGGTACGGACGCACGCTGAGCAGGCTGTCCTCTTTGCGCAGCTTGCCTGCCACGCTGTGGATCTTGGTGGTCTCCAGCGCCTCGTCGATGGTGAGCGGCGGCAGGATGGTGGGCAGGCGCTTGGCGAGCATGGTCTTGCCGGCGCCGGGCGGTCCGATCAGGATGATGTTGTGACCGCCGGCCGCGGCGATCTCGAACGCGCGCTTGATGTTCTCCTGCCCTTTCACATCGGCGATGTCCACCGGATAGCTGCGGCTGCTGTTGGCGAACTCCTCTTCGATGTTCACCACCGTGGGTTGCACGCTGCTGCGGCCATGCAAGAGGTCCACCACTTCGCGCAGGTGCTCCACGCCATAGACCTCGAGGCCGGTAACGATGGCCGCTTCCCTGGCATTGGCTGCGGGCAGGATGAGGCCCTTGAAACCGTTCTTCTTCGCTTCGAGCGCGATCGGCAACGCGCCCTTGATCGGACGAACGCCGCCATCGAGGCTCAGCTCGCCCATCACCATATGCGTCTCCAGCAATTCGGCGGGCGCTTGCTCCGTGGCGCACAAGAGGCCCATCGCGAGCGGCAGGTCATAAGCGGTGCCCTCCTTGCGGATGTCGGCGGGCGCGAGGTTGATGGTGACGCCCTTGCCGCGCGGCGCATAGAGGCCATTGTTGCGCAGCGCGGCGTCCATGCGTTGCTGGCTCTCCTTCACCGCGCTATCGGGCAATCCTACGAGCTGGAAGAAGGCACCTGTCTCCACGTTCACCTCGGCGGTGACGATGGTGGCGTTGATGCCGAAGACGGCGGCTCCGTAGACTTTGACGAGCATGGATCAATAGCGGTCCTTGCGCGCCGGCTCAGCCATGTCGCGCTCGATGTGATCGATGAAGGCGTGGATGACCTTGATGTGCACCTCCTGGATGCGATCGGCATAACCATCGTGGGGCACGCGCACCTCCACGGTGCTGAGCGCTGCGAGCTTGCCGCCATCCTTGCCTGTGAGGCTGATCACGTGCATGCCCTTCTCGCGGGCCGCTTCGGCGGCGCGAAGCACGTTGGGGCTGTTGCCGCTGGTGCTGATAGCGAGCAGCACATCGCCCTCTTTGCCGTGGGCCTGCACGAAACGCGCGAACACCTGCTCGAAGCCATGATCGTTGCCCACGCAGGTGAGATGGCTGGGGTCGCTGATGCTGAGTGCGGCGATGGGTGGACGATCGCCGCGGTAGCGGCCGGTGAGCTCCTCGGCGAAGTGCATCGCATCGCACATGCTGCCGCCATTGCCGCAGCTGATCACCTTGGCGCCCTGCTTCAGGCAATAGCTCATGAAGGCGGCGGCCTGCTCCACCGCGGCGATGTTGGCGGGGTCGGCCACGAAGCGCGCGAGCACGTCGGTGGCCTCGGCGAAATGGGAACGGATGCGATCGGCGGTCATCACGGCGAAGATGCGTCAAACATCGTCGCCGCGCTTGAAGCCGAGCCGCTTGCGGTCCTGAGCGGGTCTCGCCATGAGCTGCTTCACGGCCTCGAAGAGTTCGGCCAAAGCATCCTCACTGGTGGTCTGGCGCTCTTCCATCTGCGCCATTCGCCGCTGCAAATCGCGATCGCTCTGAAGCAATCGGCTCAGGCGCACGAAGACCCGGACGATCCTGATGTTAACGGCGATCGCGCGCTCACCATTGAGCACGCTGGAAAGCATGAGGACACCGTGCTCGGTGAAGGCATAGGGCGGTCGGCGTCGGCCACCCCATTCTCTTGACATCGCAAATTGCGATGTCAAGTTCGACCACTCTTCTGTTGTCAACTGAAGCATGAAATCCTCAGGGAAACGCGCCAGATTACGCTTCACGGCCTCATTGAGTCGGTACGTGGGCACTTCGTACAGCTGGGCCAGGTCATGGGCCAGCATCACCTTTTCCCCTCGGATCCAATGGATACGAGCAGCTATGGCCTCATCAGGTAAAACCAGTTCTCCTTTCATGGCTTCCCGCATTGACGGCTATTTCGTCAATGCGCGAACCCACAATATGGTAAGCGTTTTACGCAGAACCAAGCAACGCGTGAGCCAACGCGGACCTACCTCCCCGCCTGCTGCCCCAGCACTTGCATGCCTTGCAGCCCACGATCCAAAAAGGCCTTGTACTCATCCACCGCCGGCGTGTAGCCCACGGGATCGGTGAGCAGCTTGCCATCGGGGCTCAGCAGCGCATAAAGCGGCTGCGTGGCGCTCTTGAAGTTCTCGGTCTGCAACGTGGCCCACTTGTTCCCCACGGTGAGGATGGGCTTCTTGGTGCCATTGCTGGTCTCGAAGATGAACTGTTCATCCTTTGGCAGCTCGGCTTTCTCGTCCACGTACAGGGAGACCAGGACGTAACGCTCATTGATCGTGCGGTTGATCTCCGCCACGGGCCACACGTAGTCCTCCATCTTCCGGCAATTCGCGCAGCCATGACCGGTGAAGTCGATCAGGAGCGGCTTGCCCGACTTCCTGGCTTCAGCCATACCGGTTTCGAGGTCGTGGTAGCAAGTGAGGCCGGCCGGGCATTCCGTCGCGAATATCCAGCTATAGCCGGGCGATGGCGAAATGCCGCTGAGCAGGCCAACAGGCGCCCAGGTATGCGACTTATCGTCGTAGCGGAAGCCCATGGCCATGTACAAGGTGAAGAGGCCGAAGGCGCTGATGAAGAAGATGCGCATGGGCGAATACCCCTTCACGGGGCTGTCGTGCGGGAAGCGGATCCTGCCGAAGAGGTAGAGCACGATGCCGATGCCGCAGATGACCCAGATCGCAAGGAAAAGCTCGTAGGGGATGAGGCCCCACTTCATCACGAGATCGGCCATGCTGAGGAACTTGAAGGCGAGCGCCACCTCCACGAAGCCGAGCACCACCTTCACGCTGTTGAGCCAACTGCCGCTTCGGGGCAGGCTATTGAGCCAGCCGGGGAAGAGGGCGAATAGCCCGAAGGGCAATGCGAGTGCGAAGCCGAAACCGCCCATGCCCACGGTGAGCTGCCATGCGCCCCCATCGGCCGTGAGCGCGCCTGCGAGCAAGGAGCCGAGGATCGGTCCCGTGCAGCTGAAGGAGACGAGCGCGAGGGTAAGCGCCATGAAGAAGGTGCCGATGAGCCCGCCGAACTTGCTGGCGTTGCTGTCCATCTTGTTCACCCAGCTGCTCGGCAGGGTGATCTCGAAGTAGCCGAAGAAGGAGATGGCGAAGACGATGAAGATGACGAAGAATCCGATGTTGAGCCAGGGGTTGGTGCTGATCTCGTTGAAGATCTCCGGGTTCACGCTGCCCAGCAGATGGAAAGGCACGCTGAAGAGCAGGTAGATCAGGAAGGTGAAGCCGCCATAAGTGAGCGCGTTCTTCAATCCGGTGGCGCGATCGCTGCTGCTCTTGGTGAAGAAGCTCACCGTGAGGGGGATCATGGGGAATACACAGGGCGTGAGCAGCGCCACGAGACCGCCGATGAAGCCGAGCATGAAGATCCACAGCAGCGAATTCTTCTCTTCGACCCTCGCTGCTGCATCGCGCACCACGGGGTTGGCGAGGTCCACATTGGGCAGTTTCAGGTCTGCGGCGTCGCTGCGCGTGGCGAGCCCGGCGAACTTGGGATCGTTGGGGTCGAAGGAGACATCGCCGAGCTCATAGGTGCCCGTTGCAAGGCCGATGATGAAGTACCGGACGATCGGCGGGGTGCAGCGCACATCGTTGCAGGCCATGTACTCGAAGTACCCCGTCACCGGTTTCTCCGCATCGCTGGCCGCAACGCGCTGGAGGAAGGTGGCGCCCTGCTTGAACTTCTTCACCGGCACGCCGAAGACCGGATCCATGCCATCGACCACCTCAGGGCCGTCTTCATCGGCCTTGCCCAGCGGCTTCACGCCTCCGACAGAATCCACGACGATGAGGGTCGGCAAGGGCCCCATGTCACCCGCGTCCTGCGAATAGATCCACGAACCTTTGGCGACCGTGGCATGGAATCCGATCTGCCACTCGCCATTACCGAGCTCCTTCGAGCTCATGGTCCATTGCACGGGATCGAACTCGGCTTCTTCGTTCAACTGCGCTGCGACGGGCCCTGCCATCAGTACAGCAAGCAGCACGAGCACGTATCCGGTAATCGTTCTCATCGTCACATCGTTTCAACATTCAGCCTGAATGGCACCACTACGGGAGGCAAACAGGTCTTGTCGTTGCACACCATGTACTCCACTTCACCCTCCACCAGGAGCGCACCCGGTCGGGCGGGCTTGATCACCTGTTCAAAGACGGGTGAACCGTCGTGGTAGCGCACCACCATCCCGAAGTTTGGGTCGAACACTTCGATCGGCTTCGGTTCGGAAAGCTCACCGTGAAACGTGAACTCGCTCGAAGGCTTGAACCGGATGCTGGTGGCCACGGGGCCTTGGTCGCTGGGCAGGGTGGTGGCGTAGATGTGCCAGCCATCCTCTACAACGGTGCGCAGCTCGATGTGAACCAAACCATCGCCCCCTGCCGTAGCCGCGAACTTCCATTTCACCGGACCCGATGGCTCGCTGGGGAAGAATAGGCTGAGCAGCAGAAGGAGCGTGATCATGCGAGCAGGCGGGCAAAACTAACCGGGGCCACGCACCGTGCGGCACGGCCTTCCGGCCGGATCATAGGGATCCTGCCCTCCTGGAGATCCGTTAATGATCGTTCACGAAGGGAACTCGATGCTCACCACGCGCGATACCGGGATGGTCATGCCGTACTTGAGCACGATGTTCTGCGCGTCGTAGGCCCAGATGGTGGTCTCCACCGCCTTGAGGCCCTCATCGTCCTGGAATACGATGCGGCATTTCCCGTGCTCGCCATTCCCGAGGCGCGTGGCCCGCTCCATCTTATGCCGGATCTCCGAATGCTCTTCGGCGCTCAACGGCAAGGCCTGGCGCGGGAATCGGAGCGATGGTATGCGCTCCTTCGGGATCATGGTATGCTGGGGCATGGCACCGGGGTTTTGGGAAGGGTGAAGTTAATGGCGTCCACGAGGGAAGCAAATCGACCTTGCGCCCCAGCCGGGTTATCGAACCGCGCCAATGCGCAGGGTCCACCGGGTGGTTGCCGTGGCCTGATAGCCCTCTCCGATGCGATGGCCCACGAGCCATGCGATCTCGCCATTGCCATTCACCAGCACGTGGACAGAATCCTTCTCGGTCCTTGGAACCTTGGCGTCGATGAGGATGTCGCTGACGAGCTTGCTGCCTCCCAATCCGATGGGCCGCATGCGGTCTCCGGGCCTCCAGGGTCTCAGGATCAGAGGATCACCCAGGCGGTCGGCATCGAGCAAGGCCACGAGCATGTCGGCTGGT
This sequence comes from Flavobacteriales bacterium, assembly GCA_016712535.1. Classification (NCBI taxonomy): domain Bacteria; kingdom Pseudomonadati; phylum Bacteroidota; class Flavobacteriia; order Flavobacteriales; species Flavobacteriales bacterium. Next base: position 104,858 of record JADJQW010000003.1, on the reverse strand, counting down.
GTTTCAGCCGGTGGACCGCTCTCCATGCCCCAGCAGAATCCATTGCCCGTGCCGTTCCCCGCTTGCAGATCGATCCGAATCCATGCGGCATTCGTTGGCTCCAACGGCTTCACGATGAGTGCCTCGCGATCCACGAGCACCTGGCATTCGTGACTCTCGAAGATGGCGCCCGTCACGCGTTCCGCGATGGCATCCTGCACCCGGTCAACGATGTCCGGATGGAAACCGAACCCGCGCAGGGTCGAGTAGAGGTAGATCCAGCCATGCTCATCGCCTTCAATCGAGGTGAATGGGATGCGTTGCACGAGATCGGTGCCAAGCGGCATCCCCTCAGTGTAGCGTTGAACAGCCTCATTGCCCAATTGCGTGAGGTGACGCAGGAGGCGCGCCGAGCGGGCGATGGTGCGCTGCGATCCAGGCCGGATGGACTCGAGCAGCGGCAGGAGCTCATGGCGTATGCGGTTGCGCTGGTACTGCTCGCTGGTGTTGCTCGAATCCTCCCGCCACCGGATGCCCTGCTCGCGGGCATAAGCCTCGATGTCGGAACGATGGACGAGCAGCAGCGGCCTGATGTAATCGCCCCGTCGCGGGCCCATGGCACCCCAGCCCCAGCGGCCCGTGCCGCGGAGCAGATTGATGAAGAGGGTCTCCACCACATCGTCCGCATGATGGCCGAGGGCGCAGCGCGCAGCCCCGACAGGGCCCATCATCTCATCGATCCACTCATAGCGCAGCAGGCGCGCTGCCATCTGGGTGGAGACCGGCTCTTCCGCCTTGAGCGCGCTTACATCCACGCGCGCCGAGCGGAACGCGATGCCCTCCTGCTCGCAATACGCGCGCACGAAGCCCTCATCCCCATCGCTCTCCGCGCCACGCAGTCCGTGGTTCACATGCAGGGCGGTGCACGCGTGGCCCAGCCTGCGCAGCACGTGCAGCAGCACCATGCTGTCGATGCCGCCGCTCACGGCAACGAACAAGGCCTCGCGCGGCGCCAGCAACCGTTCGCGACGGATGAAGCGCTCCACGGCATCGATCAGGTCAAATGCCATCGGCGATGCTGTTGAATTTCACGAGGCACTCCTCCCATTCCGCGGCAGGGTCGCATTTCGCGGTGAGTGCGCTGCCCGTGGGCACCGCGAGTTTCCCCGTGGACCGATCGAAGAGCACGGTGCGGATCACCACATTCAGGTCTGCCTTGCCGTCGGGGGCGAAGAAGCCCATGGTTCCGCTGTAGAGGCTGCGCGCGCGCGCCTCGTGCGCATCGATCAGCTGCATGGCGCGGATCTTCGGGGCGCCGGTCATGCTGGCCGGAGGGAAGGCGGCCTTCACCGCGTCGAATGGCGTGAATACGGGAGCGCGCTGCGCCTCGACCACGCTCACGAGTTGATGCACCCTGGGATGCGTGCGCACGCCGAAGAGCTCCGGCACCCGTACCGTGCCAGGCACCGACACGCGCGAGAAATCGTTGCGCATCACGTCTAGCGCCATCACGTTCTCGCTGCGTTCCTTGGGGTCGTTGGCCAGCTCATCGCGGAGCCTGATGTCCTGTTCAGCATCCGCTCCGCGCGGACGCGTGCCCTTCATCGGCTCACCGCGCATATGAAGGCCGTCGAAGGCGATGAAGCGCTCTGGTGAGCAGCACAAGGCGAACCGGTGGCCCATGCGATAGAAGCCCGCGAAGGGAGCATCGGTGCGCGCGAGCAGGGCGTCGAAGGCAGTGAAGGGGTCGAAGGCGTGATCGATGGCTTCGTGGGCGATGCAGTAGTTGACCTCGTAGATGTCGCCGCGCTGGATATGCCTCAGCAGGGCCTCCGCATGGAAGAGGTGGTCAGCCTTGCTCGTCGGCGATTCCCACGCGACCCGCTGTGAACCGTCTATAGCATCCGCGCGTGCCAGCAGCTCCTCGGCGAAGTCGAGACCCTTCGCGCGGTCTTCCGCATGAACGTGCAGCGACACTCCATCAGCGTCCCATTCAAGCACCCAACGCGGCACGAACCAGCTGGTCAACGGCCAATTGAAGCCATCCGCGCAGCGGCTCGTCAAGGCCTCCAGGCGATCCTTGTACCCGTAGGCCATGTGACCGAACCACCAATCTCCTGCACGGCCTGCGGCATCGAAGCGCGGCTCTTCACCCGCCTCACGCACGCCCACGGCCAGCAGCGCACGGCGCTGGTCGGCAACCCGCCGGTACTGGAACACGTCATGCCCACGTAAGGCGGTCGGATGGAAGCGGACATCGGCAGGCAAAGGGACGCGTTCGCGCATGCTTCTTTCGCCGCCGCGCCATGCTCAGGCGACGGGGCCAAGGTATCCGCGCACCGCTCACTCGATCCGCGCTCCGGCGGGTCGCGCACCGGTCCGGGCGAATCTGGATCCACCTACCTTGCGACTATCAATCGCCGGACCGCATGAACGCCAACGCTTGCCACCGAACGGCCGCCCTGCTGTGGGCTGCCTTGGCAAGCGCGACCCTTGTCCTCGGCCAAGCGCGCATCGTCTTCAACAACAACGCGTGGCTGCGAATCGACAATGGCGCATGGGTGGTGGTGGAAGAGCCCACCAACGTGGGCGTACAGACCTTGGGCACCGGCGGCAACCTCCGCAGCGAAGGGGAATTCAACCGGCTGCGTTGGCAGATCCGCAATACCGCTGGCGTTTACACCATCCCCTTCACCACGGCGAATGGCGTGAAGATGCCCTTCACGTACGAAGCCGTTGGAGGCGGGTCGAATGAGGCCCAGGCGAGCATCTGCTTCAGCACCTACAACTACGGCGGGATCGCGGGGAACAACTGGGACAACAACACCTACCGCCCTAGCGACGTCACCCACATGCACAACTACTATGTGGGCCCGCCGTCTAACAATTCCGATAACGTGGTGGACCGCTTCTGGCTGGTAGACCCCTATGCGGCGCCAGCGTTCACCTATTCCTCGAAGCCGAGCATCCGCCTCGGCTTCACGGTGGATCCCGGAGCCGCCACTGGCGATGTGCGCACCGGCAATGCGATCACCGGCGCGAGCCCGGTCGGGGCGCAACGCTTCAACCCCGGCCCGCAATGGTGGGGCGATTACTGGCCGGCCGGCACCTTCGCCACCGGCGCGGTGAACTCGGTGACGAATGTGAATGTGCCTGCTGCCGATTTCTTCCGCTCGTGGACGCTCAGCAACGTCCTTCAACCCCTGCCCGTGGAACTGCTCCGCTTCGAGGCGAACTGCGATGATGGCCGCGTCCGCCTCTATTGGAACACGGCCAGTGAGCAAGGCAGCAGCCACTTCGTCATTGAGCGCAGCGGCGATGGCGAATCGTACAGCACCATCGGACAGGTGCAGGCCGCCGGACAGAGCGTGAGCTTGGTTGATTACGCCTTCGTGGATGAGCGCCCGCTGGGCTCCGCGTACTACCGCCTTCAACTGGTTGACCTCGATGGCTCGCAGGCCGAGAGCCCTGCTGCATTCGTCCGCTGCGGCCATGGGACCATCGCATTGGTGAACGCTTGGGACAGCGACGGCCTGCTTAACCTCCTGATCGATTCGCCGCTGGAACAGACGGCATCGCTCCGCTTGCTGGACATGGCAGGCAAGCTCATCGCGCAACAGGATGGCGTTGTGCTATCCAGCGGGATCAACGCGATCGCCTTGCCGCACGACGCCGCGCATGGCCTCTACACGGTGAGCGTTCAAGCTCGCGAAGCGCTGCTCACGCGCAAGGTGCTTCTATGCCGCCCGTGAGCGCAGCCGCGGTGCGATCAGTGCGAAGGCCAACAGCGCGAAGAAGATGAGCACCGCAGCGCGGCCGATAAGGTCGCCATGGCGCACGAAGAAGGTGATCTCGGCATTGGGCTGCACCCGAGCGCTGAAGGCGGCGGGCACCCACCAGTCCGTTGCGTGAGCGATGCGGCCGCGCTCATCGACGATGCAGGAGATGCCCGTGTTCGCTGAACGCACGATGGTGCGGCGCGTCTCGATCGCGCGGAGCGAAGAGAAGGCCAAGTGCTGCCTGTAACCCGGCGATGTGCCCCACCAGCCATCGTTGGTCATCACGGCGATCAGCTCACCGCCGTTGCGCACATGCGCCGCGATGTGCTCGCCGAAGACCGATTCATAGCAGATGGCGGGCACCATGGCAAGGCCGGAAGAGGCATCGCGCAGCACGCTCCGCTCGGCTTGCTGACCGAGGCTCCCGGTAGTGCCGCCAAGGTCCAGCGCGAATTCGCCCAGCGGGCCGAGCACCTCCTCGAAAGGCATCAGCTCCACGCCGGCCACGAGCTTGCTCTTGTGATAGCTCTCGATCGCGCCTTGCGCAGGCATCCAAAGCGCCGCGTTGTACGCTTCGTACCAGTGGTTGCTTCCGCGAATGGGCCTGGCTGTGCTCGGCCGCTCGTCCCGCGGCGCGAACCACCGGTCGCTGCTCATGCCCACGAGCATGGCCGCTTGCGGGTGCGCGCGCTGGAACGCCCTGATGCGCCGCACGCTGCGAGCGCCTTCGAGATCGTTCTCCCAGAGCCCGTTGAACTCGATGCCCTGATCGGTGAAGTGCATGGTGGCGCTCTCCTGCAGGGCCGTTTCGGGGAACACCACCAAGCGCGTCTGATCGGTGATGCGCTCTTCGGCTTGCGCGAGCATGCGGTCCAATTGCTCCAGCGGATCCACCCCGCCGAACTTCTCCTTGTACGGGTCGATGTTGGGCTGCACCACAACGACCTCAATGCCGCCACCCTTGCGGAACTGCATGCGCGCGAAATCCAGCCAGGCAGAGATGGCGGATGGAACAGCGAGCAGTCCGAACGCCGGGATGCCAAAGCGCATGGCACTGCGACGCATGCTGCCCCATCGCTGGACGACGGCGTTGATCGCCAAGCACACGAGCCAGACCCAGAGTGTTCCGCCGAAGATGCCCGTGTATTCATACCACTGCACCCACGAGGGTTGCGTTCCGAACACATTGCCGATGGAGAGCCACGGCCATTGCAGGTCCCAGCCGTGATGCAGGCGCTCATAAGCGAGCCAGGCCGCAACGAGCATGAGCCTGCCCAAATCCGTACCGAGCCGTCGCTTCACCGCACGGCTCAGCCACCAGGGGATGCCCATGAGCAGCGTGTTGCCAACGACCGGGATGCCAACGCTGATCAGCTTGGTGGCCATCGGCTCGCTCACCAGATAGAACCAGTAGGTGGTGAGCGCATTCCACACGAAGAGGCCGAGCAACGCGTACGGGAGGAATGCGCGCTTTCGATCAGCTGAGCGCAGATCATGCAGGCGCTCGGCATGCAGCATGGGCAGCCAGGCTACGAAGGCAAGGGCCGACAGGCCGCCCACCGCAGGCCACGCCAACGCCCAGAGCAATCCGCTCAGCGCGGACCAGAGCAGCACTTGAGATCGCGTCGGCATCGGCGCGGGCGAAAGTACCCGCCTCAGCGCAACAGGTACATCTTGCCGAAGCCCTTGGTGAAGTACTGCGAGGCCTGTGTCTCGCGCACCTCGATGTCCTCGCCGTTGAGGCGGGCCATCACGCGGTACAGATAGACGCCGCGCGCGAGCCGGTCGCCGAACTGGTCGGTGCCGTCCCAAGCGAACTCGGTGATGTTCCGGCCCACGTACAACGGGCCGATCTCGGCCATGCTCACCTCGCGCACCACCTTGCCTGTCACCGTCATGATCTGGATCCTCAACTGCGTAGGGGGCTGCTGCCCGGTCACGGTGAACACGAAGCGCGTGCTGGTGGTGAAGGGGTTCGGGTAGTTGAGCACCTCGGTGATGGTGGGCCGGTTGATCACCTCGAAGTTCACTTGGTAGTCATTGTCGCCGCTGCGATTGCCGGAGAGGTCGTTGGCGAACACCGTGATGTTGTGCTTGCCATCGAGATTGAAGATGGGCCTGTAGTCGATGCGCGCGATGTTGTCCGGGCCGTTGGCTGGGGTGAAGCGCATGACCTCATTGCCCGCGCCATCGCGGAAGCGGATCTGCTCCTGACTGCCATCAGGCTTGGTAAGGAAGACCTTGAAGTTCGCCGTATCGGCGGGCGATTCGAGCAAGCGGATCATGTTCTCGTCGTCGAGGGTGATGCGGATCTCCGGCCTGGCGGAGACGATGTCGCCGTTGAGGATGTGGCGGCCATCGAAGGTGATGTCGAGGATCGGGTTCTCCACGTCCTGCTCCACCTCGAAGCGCCAGTAAGCGATGTTGTTGAAGTGGTACTGCTCGGCCTGGTGCGCGCGGCCGGAGCTGGAGGTCAGCGGATTCGCTTCCACCAACAGCGTGTTCCACCCACCCAGGTCCAAGGTGCTGAATCGCATGGTGTCCACCACCCACGCGCCCGCAGGCAAGGGAGGGTTCACGCGGCTGTGCACCAAGCGGCGATTGTTCGCGGCGTCGATCACCCAGCCTTCGATCAGCAGGCTATCCATGCCGAAGGCACTGATGTTCTGCACGGCAACGGCAGCGCCTGCGAGCTGTCCTTCGGCGTAGCCTTCGAGATCGTTGTACAGTCCCAAGGGCGGATGGATCGCGCATTCGGGCACCGGGTCGAAGAGCAATTGCCAGCGCTCCAGCTGCGCGGGCACGGCATCGCTCGCATTGCTGTCGTGGAAGGTGCCGCGCAGGCGCAGGATCGGGTATTGCTGCGCATCGATCACCGCGCCGAAGTCAGGCAGGGAATCCAGCGGGCTCTCGAGGTCGAGCAAAGGCACGCCGATGCTGCTGCCCGGAGGGAAGCCGATCACCTTGATGCGCGTGCTGTCGGTAGGCGAGGCCGGCACCTCATCCCAATAGAGCCCATGCCAACTGGCTGCGGGCCCGGCATTCATGGTGGTGATGTTGCCCTGCGCGAATGCGGTCTGCACCGCAATGCTGTAAACCAGTTCCTCTGTGAGCGATGTCGCGATGGTGTCGCGGAAGGTGCTGGGATCGCCCTTGCGGAAGTAGCAGATGTAAGGCACGCTGTCCTGCAAGGCATCGAAGGAGGGCAGGCCAGCGAGTTCGAGCACGCCTGCAAGTCCGGGTGCGTTCGAATTCGTCCCGAACTTGTCCAGGTGGCGCCAGGTGTAGATCAGCACGTGATGCCCGTCGGGGATCGCGCTGGTGAGCATGTTCTGCAGACCCGCCAGTTGCACGCCATCGCTGGTGTGGAAGCCGAAGTAGCCTTCGGGGCGGTTGCGGCAGCCACCATTGTTATTGTAGTTGCCGAACTGGTTCTGCGGGTTGTAAACCTGACCGGTGGCACCATTCACCCAGTAGGTGTTCCAAGGCTCCATGGTGGCCGGATCCACGACCGCCACATGATAGGCCGCCGCCCCGCAGCCTCCATAATCGACTTGGGCGAGCTCGATGCCCCAACCCGTGGCTGGGCTAGGCTGATTGCCGAGCACGTTCGCCCGCAGCGTGCGCACGCCCTCTTCGAAATCGAAGTCGCGTTCGGGCCGGTCATAGTTGATCCCTGCGTACGTGTCGTTCTTGAACTGGAAATAATGCGCCTGGCCCCAGCCCCACTTCTCAGGGATGTATTGGAAGGAGCGCTCGTACCAATTGTACTGGCCCGTGCCCGTGGCGCTGCTATCGAGGCTGCACCGCCAATAGAACACGGTGCTGTCCTGAATGCTGTTGATGCTGAAGATCGCCGAGGGGTCCCAAGACACCACGCCGCCCGGTGCCTGCAACGACGCGCTCTGCATGATGGGACTGTTGTACAGGTCCGTGGTGTCGATCTGGAACACATAGGTCCGCAACGGCGCGAACGGGTCGCCGGTGCTGGCCTTGAGGGTCATCTGCGGATCGGGCACGATCGCGTATTCGTATGGCCACACGGGGACCAGATCGCCGCTGCTGATGAAGACCGAGGTATTGGTCTGGTTGTTCGCGACATCCTCCAGCTCCGGAACGAGGTCGGGCTCCAGGTCCACGCGCACGCTCAACTGGTTGGGCCCCTGCCCGCCGGCGAAGCCGAGCACCGGCACGCGGAACACCGCCGTATCGCGCAGGTACACATTGGTAAGGGACTTATAGTACTGCGTGGCCACGCCGTTGCTGCGCGTACGCGTGAGCTCCACGCTGATGGAATTCTGCAAGGCTCGCCCCTGGTTCTCCACGATCACGCGCACGGTGAAGCTGTCGAGGTCGGCCGTGATGGTAGCGGGCTCGATCAGGATCCGGCTTGGCGCTACCGTGTAATCGGGCAGCTTGTGCTGATTGAGCGTGAGCGTGGGATCGCCCTGCAAGGCGAAGTTCTGGACGTTCCACGCGACGAGGCTCGTGGGCTGCAGCTGCTGCGAATAAAGCCCCGCATGCTTCATGTGCTCGCCGATGGACCCGCCCTGGTTCAAGCGTGAAAGGCTCTCGTACCAGGGGTTCGCGTACGACAACAAGTACTGCGTGTAGCCCTGCTCCGAAGCCGCCAAGAATGCGATGGGTCCGGCGTTCGGCGTGAGCACCCACTTCTCGCTGGCGCTGGGCGGACCGTTGCCATGGAGGTAGCCGATGTAGCAGGAATTGCCGAACACCATCGGGTGCTTGCCCGCCCACTGGTAGTTCTGCGGCTCATCGATCGTGATGTCGAAGCTGGCGCTGTAGGCGTGCGCGAGGAAGGTGAGCAAGGAGGTGCCCTTGTCGGGATCCTCGATGAAGCTGCGCACGCTATCGGCGCTGGCCTGGCTGATCACAGCCGAGCTCTGCTTCTTGAAGGGCACCACATTCGCGCCCATCAATGAATCGGCCGCGATGTTGCCGAGCCATTGCAGGCTCTGCGCATGGTTGTTGATCTCCCCTGGGCTGAATCCCCCCGCGAAGTGCAGCACGTTCTTCTGCCAGATGGCCACCGGCTGCTGTTCCGTGGCCTGAACCTTCGCCAGGTAGTTGAAGACCTCGGTGCTGGTGTTGGCGCTCAAGCGGCCAACGGGGATATCCATGCGCCGTGAATCGAAGAGCAACCCTGTGGTGAAGGCCTGGTCGGAGCTCGGGTAACCGTAGGAAGGCACCAGGCATCGCGCGTAGTTGGTGCCCACATTGGGCCGGATGCCAGGCAGGCTGGTGAAGAAGGACTGCCATGAATTGATGGACTTGCCGATGAGGAAGAGCGCACGCGGCTGCGTGCTCCAATTGTCCAGCAGGTACTTGCAGAATGCACGGATGCTGTAGGCGTGCTTGGGCACTCCGCCGCCGAACTGGTCGTAGAGCTCATCCACATCGGCCACAAGCGTGCTGTATGGATTGCGGGTGCTGCCTTCGCGATAGTTCGCATAGGCCAGGGCGCCGTCCATCAAGCTGCCATGCGTCACGATCAGGCATGGCGCTGTCCACATCCAGCGAGCCGAAATCGGTGAAGTAGCCGTTGGTGCCCACGGGGCGCAGCGCCGTCACGGACTGGATGTTCTCGAGCGCGAACACGCGCACCTTCGTGTCAGCATTACCCGGCATGCGCGGGAAAAGGCTGCGCCAGTTGCCAGCGTTGAGCGAAGGCAGCACGCGTCGAACGCTGTCGCCGAAAGCATAAACCACCGGCGTGCCCGTGAAGGCGCTGAAGTCGATCCGCATCAGCGGGTCGCTGATGGCAGGCACCTCGAAGAGCACGGGGCCCGGCCCTCCGACGCTGAAGGTGCGCGCGTAACGGATGCGCACATTGCTCACGGCCTGCCAGTCGAGGTAATTCGGCTCAGTTGCACCGATCTGGTTGAGGGAGCCGTTGTTGAGGTCGTGCGGAACGTTGTACCGGATGGTGGTGCTGGCGCCGAGCAGGCTGGCAGGCATCGTGAAGCTGCCGCGCATGGTGCGCGACCCGTTATACACTGTGTCCTTGCCCATGATGCTCAGCCCTGGGCCATAGAGCCATTGCGTGTGGTGGTTGATGTAGAAGCCGTTGCCGACGTTGTTCTGGGAGGAGGTGGTGGCCAGGACCTGTGCATCGGGCGCTCCGGCCCCGGTGTAGGCTGAAGGCGTCGCCACCGCAACATCCTGGGGCGTCACGTTATTGCCAGCACCATCCACGAAGAGCGGAAGGCCGCCGAAGCCCTCGGCCTCCAGCATGGGGCTCAGGCTGGTGCCGATGCCTGCTTGCTGAAGCTCATAGATGGAAAGACCTGACCAATAGAAGAGGTTGTACGTCTGCACGGCATTGTGCCATCCCCAGGGCTGAGCCGCATGCGAATCGTAATCGCTGTTCGCATACGCGGGCATGTGCTTCGCATCGGCAGCTGCATCCCAGGTGAGGTAGTAGCGCGCGGTATCGTTGTAGAGGCTGTAGTAGGGATTCGGATTCGCGTCCGGGTACGGGTACATCCGCTTGTCCACTTCGCCATCGGCCTTCTCCGCCCAGAACTCGATGTAGTCGCCACTGTTGAGCACGCCATCGGCTTCGCCATGCACATAAACAGGAACTTGCTGCTCCTTCCCGAAGAGCATCAGATGGCGCGCGTCCACCGTGCCGATGGGGAAGCCGCTCTGCGCAAGGGTGGCGGAATCGATACGGTAAACGCCATCGGCCCAGATGTCGAAGCGGAAATGCCTCCTGCCGTAGTCGATCCATTCGTTGCCGTGCTGCTGAGCGAAGGCAGCAGCGAGATGAAAGAGGACGACCGAGAGGAGCAGGCTTCTTCTCATGAGGAGGGCCGCTTGAAGAGATCGAAGCGCAAGGAGAAGACGTTGCTGTAGAGCGCAACGCTGTTATCGCCGATGTCGGTGAGGGCGTAGTCGATGGAGACGCTCTTGATCTTCAGGCCCACGCCGATGTTGGGCTGCAGGCTGAGCTTCTTCTTGTCGTCGATGTCGGTGACCTGCTGGAAGTTGCCCACGCCCATGCGCACGAAGATCACGCCCGCATAACCGAGCTCGAGGCCCACGCGCGGATCGGTGCTGATGGCCTTGCTCTTGATCAAGGTGTTGCGCTTGCCATCGAAGGTGTTCTCCAGATCGAGCGCCGCCACCAGGCCGAACTTGGGACCGAAGTTGAATTGGCGCGCGCCGCCCAGCACCAGCCGCGGCACCGTTACCTCCACGCTGTTCACGGGCAGTTCATTGCCGGTCTGCGTGAACACGTCGATGGTGCGCTCATCGAGCGTGTAGCTCCATGCGTTGAAGGTGCCGGTGACATCGCGCAGCACAGCGCTCAGGCGCCAAGCGTCCACCTCGTAGCGGGCGGCGGCATCGAGGCCGAAGCCCCAGGCCTTGCCGAACTCGCCCACCCGGCGGTAGATCACCTTGGCGTTGCCGCCCAAGCGCAATCCGGTGATCCGCGTCTTGCGCGCATAGCTGAGGATGAAGGCGTGATCGGCGCTGCTGAAGGTGGTGATGCGGTTGTAGTCGATGTTGCCGCTGGGGTCGATCAGCTCGATGGTGTTGGGGATGTTGTCGATGCCGAAGCGGATGAAGCTGAAGCCGATGGCGCTCACCGAATCGATGGGCTTGGCCAGCCCGATGTAGTCGTACTTGGCGATGCCCGCGAAGTATTCGCTGTGCATGGCGCCCACCTGCAGGTCGCCGCGCACGCCTAAGAGGCCTGCCGGGTTCCAATAACCGCTGGTAACATCATTCACGGCGCTCACATAGGCGCCGCCCATGCCCAAGGCCCGTGCACCTACGCCGACGGCGAGGAACTCATTGCTGTACTTCGGCGCGTCGGTCTGCGCACTGGCCCCTAGGGCGCACGCGGTGGCAAGCATCGCGGCAGCGCTGCGCATCCCCTTCATCTTCACGGTGTTCATTCAGCTTGGTATTGACGCAGCCTCCAACGGGGGGTGGCCCGGATCATTGCCCCGAAATTATCCTTCCTTCGGCCTCGATTGACATGCGGCTGCCCCGGATCCCCGATTTGCTCACCACGGCGAACCTATCCTGCGGGGTCGCCAGCATCCTCCTGGCCTCTCAAGGACAGTTAACAGCCGCGTGTGGGCTGGTGTTCATCGGGGCGCTCTTTGATGTTCTGGATGGCTTGGCGGCACGTGCGCTAGGCGGGGGAAGCGAACTGGGCAAGCAGCTGGATAGCCTGGCGGATATGGTGACGTTCGGGGTGGCGCCAGCTTTCATCTCGGCCATTGTCCCATGGAAAGCGCTGCAATTCGCGATAGATGCGCATCGCGATTTCGGTCCGCCGGCTGTTAGGCCTGGAGACTTGTTCGCAGAGCCTATCTGGGCTACCGCGCTGTGTGCCATGATGATCGCGATCGCCTCGATGTGGCGCTTGGCCAAGTTCAATAGCGATACCCGGCAAACCACAGGCTTCCTCGGACTGGCAACTCCAGCGAACGCCTTGTTGTGGGCCTCCTTCGGCATCGCCTCATGGGGAATTGGTGTTCGTTATGGCCCCGGCGCGAATGAACTGCAAAGCCATGTAGGCGCATTCATGGCCGACCCGATCCAAAAGCTCATCCTCGCCACCGCTTTGGCTGCTCTGATGCTCTCCTCCATCCCCCTCCCTTCCCTCAAATTCAAGCATATGCGGTGGAAAGGCAACGAGGTCATCTACTTGCTCTTGGGCATAGGCGCGGTGCTGGTGCTGCTGTATGGCATCCTCGCCGTTCCTTTGATCCTGATCGTGTACCTGCTCAGCCCGCTTTGGGGCAAACTCTTCCCGAAAACACAATGAAGCATCAAGCTTCAAGGCTTAAGTCTCAAGCATCAAGAGCGCCCCGATGTACTCGAAGCCTGCAGTATGAAGCTTGGTCCTTGAAGCTTGAAGCTTGAATCCTGGACCTTCCACAACTCACCTCCCCATGAAGACCTTCCGCGCCTCCATCGATGTGATGCCCCACGACAACCTGCTCGACCCGCAAGGCAAGGCCGTTACCGGCGCCATGGGCAACCTGGGCCTGCCCGAGATCACCGGCGTGCGCATCGGCAAGCACATCACCCTGCATGTTGAAGCCGCCGACAAGAAGACCGCCGAGGCCAAGGTGGATGAGGCGTGCAAGAAGCTCCTGGCCAACCAGATCATGGAGCGATTCAGTTTCCAGGTAGAAGAGGTTGGGGGTTGAAGGTTGGCCGAGGTTGAAGGTTGAGCAACCTGCATGCCTTACCAGACGGTCGTGGCCCGTGCGCCCCGGAGAACACCGGGAGCTGCAAGCACCAACCTGAATGAAGCGCAGCCTCCTCCTCGGCCTCGCCTTCGTGGCGCTCACGCTGGCGCTGCACTTCGCGCCAATCTGGGAGAACATGCTGAACCGGGGCGCCGAGACCTGGGATGAGAAGCACGCGCCGCGCGACTACATCGAGTCCGTGATAGCCGCGCACAGCGATGGCAGCGATCCCGCTTTCGCGCGAAGGCCGCTGACCACGTGGAGCATCGACCTGCTCTCGCGCTTCGGACCTGCACCGAGATCCGCATTCATCACCATCGGCTTGCTCGGCTTCTTCCTAGCCGGTCTGCTCGTGTTCCGCATTGCGCTGCAACTCGGCGCTGATCAGCGAACTGCCCTATGGTCGCAAGCGCTCTTCCTGCTGTCGCCAACAGTGATCATGGCGTGGTTCGACCCGCTCTACACCTACGACGAACCGATCCAGTATGCGCTGTTGCTCGCGGCCGTATCGCTGCTCCTTCAGCAGCGTTGGATGCTCTTCGTGCCGGTTCTGTTCATCGCGCTCATGGCCCGAGAAACGTCCTTGCTCCTGCTGCCGGCCCTCATCCTGATCGCTCGTCGCCGCCGACTGGCCTTCTTCGCTGCCCTAGTGGCAACAGTGGTGTTCGCGGCTTGGCTCGCAATCGCTCCGCAAGGCACATCCGCAGCAGAGCTAAGTGCTGATCTGGCCCGCCGCACCGGTTACCTCGCCGTCAATTTCAGCGCGGAGCGCATCGGCGAGACCATCGGCTTCCTGGTGCTCGTCCTCGCGCTTCCGCTGTTCCTGGTCCTCCGGCACCGGACCGCTGCGCCACCGGCTTGGTTCCGTGGATTCATCGTGGTGCTCGCGCTCAATGTCCCGCTCGTGCTGGTTGGCGGCTACGCGCGAGAGGCCCGGCTCTTCGCGCTGCCGCTGATCCTCGCGTGGCCATGGATCGGCATCGCGTTGCGTGAAGAAGTGAATCTGCATGGCGGATGGACCGGCCTCCTGGGCGTCTTCCGATCACCGGGTAAGGCCATCGCGCTGATCGGCATCACGGTCATCGTCGCGATCTGCGCCTACCGATCCTTCGTCCTCACTGCGACATGGCAGCAGGACAACCTCTTCCACGAATACCTGATCGCACAGCTCGCCTTCATTGCCGCGTGCGCGATGGCATCGCGGCGGCGCGTGGCCTAGATGATCAGCGCTTCCGGCGCAATTCGAAGTTCTTGCCCAGGTAGCGCAGCCGCACCTGCTCATCGCCGGCCAGCTCCTCGGCGGTGCCTTGGCGGAAGATGTTTCCCTCGATGAGCAAGTAGGCGCGGTCGGTGATGGAGAGGGTCTCGTTCACGTTGTGGTCGGTGATGAGCACGCCGATGTTGCGCTCCTTCAGCTGCCACACGATGCTCTGGATGTCCTCCACGGCAATGGGGTCCACGCCCGCGAAGGGCTCATCGAGCAGGATGAAGCGCGGCTCGATGGCCAGCGCGCGCGCGATCTCGGTGCGCCGCCGCTCGCCGCCGCTGAGCACGTCGCCCATGCTCTTGCGCACGTGCTTCAGGCTGAACTCCTCGAGCAGCTGCTCCAGTTTCATCTCCTGCTCGCGGCGGGTCTTGCCCGTCATCTCCAGGATCGCGCGGATGTTGTCCTCCACGCTGAGCTTGCGGAACACGCTGGCCTCCTGCGGCAGGTATCCGATGCCGAGCTTGGCTCGCTTGTACATGGCCAGGTCGGTGATCTCGGTATCATCGAGCATCACGCGGCCGCTGTTGGGCTTCACCAGCCCCACGATCATGTAGAAGGTGGTGGTCTTGCCCGCGCCATTGGGGCCGAGAAGGCCCACGATCTCGCCCTGGCGCACCTCAACGCTGGCGCCGCCCACCACGGTGCGGCCCTTGTAGCGCTTGACGACGTTCTCGGTGCGCAGCATCAGAAGGTGACGTTCATGCGCACCCGGAAGGCCCAGGGCTTGGTGTTCGCGTGATCCATGTAGGTGAGGCGCCGCACCATGTCGAAGCGCAGCATCTTGAAGACGTTCTCCACGCCCACGCTCACCTCAGCGAAGGGCCCGTCGCTCAGGTCGAAGGAGAACGGCAGCAGCGCCATCTCACCGAGATGCTTGCGGTCCAAGGCGCCAACGACGGCCTTGCCGCCCACCACCTCGCGCCATTTCAGCCTGCGGAAGAGCGGGATGCGGTTGAGGAAGAGGCCATCGAAATGGTGATCGATGTACACGCTGGCGTAGCGGTCGCTAACGAACTCGAAGAAGTTCATGGTGTTGAAGGCGAGCTCATCGAAGTAGAAGGTCTCGTTGCCCGCGTGGATGATGAGCAGCGGATAAGGCAGCGGCTCGCTGTACACCTGCCCGGCTTGCAGCCAATAGCGCAGGAAGCCGAAGGTGCCCATGGGAACGCGGTGGTAAAGGCGCGCACTGAGCTTGGTATAGTCGTAATCGCCGCCGAGCACGCCTTGCAGGCCCTTGGCCACCATCACTTCCAGGGAAGGGTAGCGGGTACCGAGGCTCACGCGCGTGAAATCGCCGGCCACGAACTTCTCCTTGTAGGCGAAGCGCGTGCTGAAGATGGCCTCCGTGGTGGTGATGCTGTTGAGCGCGAACGGCTCGTTGGCATCGGAGAAGGTGATGTATTCCAGCGTCCCGCGCGGGAAGAGCTCCCGGCGGCGCAGCATGAGCAGGCTGTTGAAGCCCATGAACCACTCGCGATCGAGGTAAGCGCGCCACTCATCGACCAGCGTGAGCTTGTTGTTGGGCGTTCTGCGGAAGGTGCTGGAGAGGATGTTGTCCTGACGGAAAGCATCGGTGCTCTGGCCAAGCTGCTCGAGGTCGAGCCGGTAGTAAAGGCCGCCGATCAGCCGCGGCTCCTTGGTGATGAACCCGCGTCCGCCGAAGCCGTACTTGAACACGCCATCGGTGGTGCCATAAGCGGTGTAGCCCTCGAGTTCCACACGCCTGCTCCATTGGCTGCTGGTGCGCAGGCCGAGCCGGAATCGATTGCCTTCGACCGGGTTGAAGCTGTAGGTGGTGAAATACGGGCCCAGCTCCACGTCGCCCAACGGGTAGTAGCCCGTGATCGCTGTGTTCACGATGTCAATGTAGGTGCGGAAGCGCGGGATCTGCTTCATCGTGTCCACCATGTGGTAGATGTCGCTCTCCTTCTTCGAGAGCTGCTCATGGCGATGCGTGTCCCAGAAGTCGGCGCCCAGGCTCAGAGGCTCGATGGCCATCACCACTTCCTCCGCGCCCTCGTACACCGCGGCGTCCTTCAGCTCGTTGATGGTGAAATCGCGATAGCTCGCGGTGCGCCGGCCATAGAGGCCCTGCACGGGATGCTTGTTGGGCTTGCCCGCATCGCGCACGATGTTGAGGTCCACCACCAGTTCATCCTTGGAGAGCATCCACACCTCGGGCTTCACCTGATCGTACTCCTGCTTCACCCAGAATCCCTGGACGAAGTTGAGGTTCGCCTTCTCAGGGATGCCGGCCTCGATGCGGCGAACGGCATACGTGGTGTCATTGATCCACATGGTGCCAGCGAAAGCGAGCTCTTGCGGGCGCTTGGGCTTGAAGTCGAGGCGGTAGCACCAGAACCTGCCCACGAAGGCGCTATCGGTGAGGTAGTAGTCGTAGTAGCCCTTGCCGCCGTCGGCGATGGGGCTTATGAAGTTCCTGCCGAAGATGACCAGGAAGTTGTCGTAGATGTTCACGTTCTGGTACATGTCGCCCATGAACTGCGAGATGCTCTCGTTCTCCATGCCGCTCACCTTGGTGCCACGGATGAATTCCTTGCGGGCACGGGGCTTCTGGCGGTACACCACCTCGCTGAGGCTCTCGGTCATGAAGATCGGCAGGTAAGGCTTCGCGCCAGTGCTGTCGATGTTGTCGAAGATGAAGGCGAAGGGCCTGAAGATCCTCTTCTCGGTGAACTCCTTGCTGATGTTGTTCAGGTCGAACTCCACTTTGTTGTAGGCCTCGAAGCTGTACGCCTCGAGCTTCTCACGGTTGTTCGCGGGCTTGCTGCGCACCACCCGTCGCAGGATCTCGAAGGCGGGGTTCTCGCCGCTGGGCTTGATCACCACTTCACCCAGCGCGGTGGCGCTGGGATCGAGCTTCACATCGATCACCTGCGCCTTGTCGCGCCGCACGGCCATCATGCGCGGAACGTAGCCGATGAAGGAGAAGAGCAGGCTGTCGGTGGCATAGTACGTATCGATGCTGTACGCGCCGTTGATGTCGGTGGTGGTGCCCACACGGCTGTCGCGGAACAGGATGTTCACGGATGGAAGGGTCTCCCCCGTGACCGCATCAGTGACGATGCCGCTCACGCGCGTGCTCTGCGCACCGGCAATGTTGCCGGCGAAAGCCATGAGCGCGACAGCCGCGCTGCGGATCAACGCACGGATCATGCGCCGTGGAGTTTTGCCGCAGCGGAGGCCCGCAACCGCTGGCGCTCGGTCCGCGCGCTGATGAGGATGCCCACTTCATAGAGCAGCATGAGCGGCCCGGCCACAAGGATCTGGCTGATGACGTCGGGCGGAGTGAGGATGGCGGCGAGCACAAGAAGCCCTACGAAGGCATGCTTCCGGTACTTGCGCAGCAAGGCTGGGCCCACGAGCCCCAGCTTGGAGAGCACATGCACCAGCAGGGGCAGCTCGAAGACCAGGCCCGTCCAGACGGTGACTTGTGTCACGATCCCGATGAAGCTCTCCAGCGCGAAATTGTTCGCCACGGTCGGGCTCACCTGATAAGTGCCGAAGAACTGCACCGTGAGCGGCGCCAGGAGGAAATACCCGAAGAGAACGCCCAGCGTGAAGAGCACGGAGCCCACGCCAACGAACATGCTTGATGCCCTCCGCTCCTTCTCGCTGAGGCCAGGCGCGATGAATCGCCACAACTCCCATAGAATGTAGGGGAAGGCCAGGATGAAGCCGCCTACGAATGCCACCGCGAGGTGCGTCATGAACTGGCCGCTCACCGGGAGGTTCTGCAGCGTGAAGCCCAGGTCGTTGATGCATAGCTCGGGCATGCCCACCCATTCGCCGACGCGGCAAAAGGCCCGGTACGTGATGAAGCCGGGGTCGCGAGCAGCGAGCACGATCTCCTCGAACATGAATCGCTTGAAGATGAAGGCCAGCACGAATCCTACGGCAACGGCGATGGCCGAGCGCACCAGGGTCCAACGGAGCTCCTCCAGGTGCTCCAGGAATGTCATTTCGTTGCCAGCCCTTGCCAATCGCGGGGAAAACGGCCTTAGCGGCCCGGCCAAAGATAGACGCGGCCCATCGCGCGGGCCTTCGCCGGCGGAGCACTTTTCAACGCGCCTCTTCGATCATTGCGCTTAACGAACGTTGGGATGGGGCTAATTGTTGAACGGAGCCGCCGCCATACATTCGAGCGTTCAATCTCAAGGCCGAGGCACCGGCCATTCATATCATGATGATCAACATCGACCTGACGCCCAAAGCGGCGCTCGAGCAGTTCTTCGGCTTCAAGAAGTTCAAAGGTGAGCAGGAGGCCATCGTCCAGAGCGTCCTCGATGGGCGCGACACCTTCGTGATCATGCCCACAGGCGGCGGCAAGAGCCTCTGCTACCAGCTGCCCGCCATCATGATGGAGGGCACCGCCATCGTGGTGAGCCCCCTTATCGCCTTGATGAATAACCAGGTGGACGCCTTGCGCGGCTTCAGCGACGTGGAGGGCGTGGCGCACTTCCTCAACAGCTCGCTCACCCGCAACGAGACCTTGCGCGTGCGCGAGGACATCGCCGCCGGGCGCACCAAGATCCTGTACGTGGCGCCCGAGAGCCTCACCAAGAAGGAGAACACGGAGTTCCTGCGCGACATCAAGATCAGCTTCTTCGCCATCGACGAAGCGCACTGCATCAGCGAATGGGGCCACGACTTCCGCCCGGAGTACCGCCGCCTGCGCACCATCTTCAACGAGATCCAGGGCGTTCCGGTCATCGCCCTCACGGCAACCGCCACGGAGAAGGTGCAAGAGGACATCCTCAAGAACCTCGACATCCCCGATGCCGTGGTTTACAAGGACAGCTTCAACCGGCCGAACCTCAACTACGAGATCCGCCCCAAGAAGGACGTGCAGCGCGAGATCATCCGCTTCATCAAGCAGCACGCCGGCAAGAGCGGCATCGTCTATTGCCTCAGCCGGAAGAAAGTGGAGGAGACCGCCCAGATGCTCAACGTCAATGGCATCAAGGCCCTGCCCTACCACGCCGGCATGGACGCCAGCCAGCGCGCCAGCCATCAGGATCAATTCCTCATGGAGGATGTGGACGTGATCGTGGCCACCATCGCCTTCGGCATGGGCATCGACAAGCCCGATGTGCGCTTCGTCATCCACCACGACATCCCCAAGAGCCTGGAGAGCTATTACCAGGAGACCGGGCGCGCCGGGCGCGATGGCGGTGAGGGCAAGTGCGTGGCCTTCTACAGCTACAAGGACATCGAGAAGCTCGAGAAGTTCCTGCAAGGCAAGCCCGTGGCCGAGCAGGAGATTGGCCGACAGCTGCTGGCCGATACCGTGAGCTTCGCCGAGACCAGCATGTGCCGCCGCCGATTCCTGCTCTACTACTTCGGCGAGGTGTACGGCAAGGACAACTGCAAGAGCTGCGACAACTGCCTGAACCCGCGCGAGCAATTCGAGGCCAAGGATGACCTGGCCCTGGTGCTGCGCGCCGTGAAGGAGAGCAAGGAGCGCCACCGCTCCAAGTTCATCTGCGACCTGCTCACCGGCACGGAGACCAGCGAGATCAAGAACTACAAGGGCGACAAGCTCAAGGTCTATGGCGAAGGTGAGGGCGAGGGCAAGGACAACCACTACTGGATGGCGATCGTGCGCCAGGCCGTGGTGGGCGGCTTCCTGCACAAGGACATCGAGACCTATGGCAACCTCAGCCTCACCGAAGCCGGCAAGAAGTTCCTGGCCAAGCCCGTGTCCATCAAGTTCGTGAAGGAGCGCGACTACAGCGACTTCGAGGGCGGCGTGGACGACGAGCCGATCGTGCGTGCGGGCGCTGCTGCCGATGAGAAGCTCATGGCCATGCTCAAGGACCTGCGCAAGCAGCAGGCGCACAAACTGAAGCTGCAGCCCTGGGTGCTCTTCCAGGACCCCTCGCTCGAGGAGATGACCATGCGCTACCCTATCACCATCGACGAGCTCACGCAGATCACCGGCGTCGGGCCCGGCAAGGCGCAGAAATTCGGGAAGCCTTTCGTGGACCTGATCGCCAAGTACGTCGAAGAGAACGACATCGAGCGCGAGGCCGAGGTCACCGTGCGGAACGTGGTGAACAAGAGCATGAACAAGGTGCACATCATCCAGAACATCGATAAGCGCATCCCGCTCGAATCCATCGCCCGCAGCAAGAACCTGAGCATGCCCGCTTTCCTCACCGAGCTCGAGAGCATCGTGATGAGCGGCACCAAGCTCGATATCAATTACCAGCTCAACGACATCCTGGAGGCCGACTCGCAGCAGGATATCATGGACTACTTCCGCAATGCAGAGACGGACGACATCGAGGCCGCGCACCAGGAGTTCGATGGCGACTACAGTGAGGAGGAGCTGCGCATGATGCGCCTGAAGTTCATGAGCGAGGTGGCCAATTGAAGAAGGTTGAGCAGGTTGAAGGTTCAGTGCCTTTCGAGTTGCAGCGACGCATCAATGAGCCCCGATGATCTCGGCCTGGTTGCCAAGCATGTGATGAAGCTGCTCGTGGAGCGCCGCTTCGAGGAACTGGAAGAAGCTTCTGGCGGCGCCGGCCTCAGCGCCGACGACATGGAAGGCGCCCTTGACGATATCGGCGCAGCCCTGGTGATGCCGGCAGAGACCGTCTGGCGCGAGATCAGGCCACGAGCAGTGCGCAACGTGCCCGATGCCTTCGAGCTGAGCTTAGACCTATGGACCAAGGGTGGCCGCTCCGGAAGCAGCGTGGAGCTGATGGTTCAGCTGCGCGGCGGAAGGCCGGTGGTGATGGTTGAGGATATCATCGTGAATTAGGCGTTGGATGATCGGCGATGCCTTCATCGTGATCGCCTTCTGGATCCTGTTCCTCGGATGGCTGGCCATCATGCGCATCCAGCATAGGAATCTGAAGCAGCATCGACATGCGATCAGCACGGCTGCTTTCTTCCTCGTCGTGATGACCGCGGTTCATGGGGCGCTATTGGGCTGAATCGCCTAGCCCAGCTCGCTCAACGCTCCCGCCACCATCATCCTTGCCCCCACCATCAGCGCGTCCTCATCAATGTCGAAGGCCGCCGTGTGCAGGCCGCTCTGCGTTCCGGGCTTCGCCGGATTGCCGGTGCCCAGGCGGAAGAAGCAGCCAGGCATGACATGGGTGTAATAAGCGAAGTCCTCCGCGCCCATGCGGATGTCCATGTCCACCACGTTCTCGGCGCCGACCAAGCCAACGGCAACAGCTCGCAAGCGCGCGGTCAATTCCGGGTCGTTCTTCACCACCGGTGATCCCTTGACCAGCCGGAACTCGCAATCGCCGTTCATTCCGTGCGCCACCTCGCTCGCCACGCGCGGCAGCATCTGGTGCAGGCGCGCGCGCAGGTCCTCGTTGAAGGTGCGCAAGGTGCCATCGATGCTCACGGTATCCGGGACGATGTTCGTCGCGCCGTTCGCGATCAGCTTGCCGAAGCTGATCACCATGGGTTCGCCGTTGGGCACGATGGCTCGAGCCTCCTCGTAGAGCCTTGGCAGCAATGCAGCTGCGATGAGGATCGGATCCACGAGCTTGTCGCGCTGCGCGGCATGGCCTCCCCTACCCTTCACGGTGAGATAGAGCTCATCGGCGGCCGCCATGAATGGTCCACTGCGGAAGCCGAGCTTGCCCACGGGCAATTCGGGCGTGACGTGCTGCCCGATGATGCCTTGCGGCTCAGGGTCCGCCAGCGCGCCTTCCTTCACCAGGAGCGATGCGCCGCCCGGCTCTTTCTCTTCGCCCGGCTGGAACACGAGCATCACGGTGCCGCTCCATTCGCTCCGCATCCGGTGCAATGCGATGCCCGCACCGAGCACCATGGCGGTGTGCGCATCATGGCCGCAAGCGTGCATCACGCCGGGATCCAACGAACAGTAATCAGGTTTGCCCAGCTCGGTGATCGGCAGGGCATCAAGGTCCGCGCGCAGAGCGATGCAACGATCGCTGGCGGTCTTCTCCCCGCGCACCACGGCGATCACGCCGGTTCCGTCCGCATCGGGCGCGAGCCTCGCAGCACCCTCGCGCACCTCCATGCCTTCCTTCTTCAGCACCCCGGCCACGAAGGCTGCCGTGCCATGCTCCTGGAAAGAGAGCTCCGGATGCCGGTGCAGGTGCCGGCGCCAGGCGATCATGTCCGCATGCAAAGCGGCAATGGCCTTATTGACGTAGGGCATCACTTGCCGAGGATGAGCTTGATGGCGACGAACAGCATCACCACGCCGAAGATGCGCTTCACCATGTCAGCCGGCAGCGCCAATGCGCCCTTGCTTCCGAAATAGCCGCCCGCAACGAAGGCCGCAGCGATGATGCCCACCACCTTCCAGTCGATCATGCCTTCCTTCCAGTAGTTGCGCACGGCGAGGAAGACCACGGGCAGCATGAGCACCGCGAGGCTGGTGCCCTGCGCCTGGTGCTGGTTGTAATGCAAGAGCCAGATGAGCGCGGGCACCATGATGATGCCGCCTCCCACGCCCACGAATCCGCTCAGGATGCCCGCGAGCAGGCCTACGATGATGAGCAGGCCGATGGTCTGCGCGTCGAGCTGCATCAGATGTCGAGGCTGAGCGAGAAATGGAACACCTGCGGGAGGGTCACGCCATCGTCGATGCCCCAGGCCCAATCGGCGCGGATGAAGTAGCCGAGCAGGCGCGTGCGCAGGCCGAAGCCGTAGCTGGCGAGGATCGGCTCACGCGTGCTGTTGAGCGTGATGGTGAGCGGATTGCGGCTAATGACCAGGCGATTGAAGCTGTTGTCGTCAGCGTACGGGTCGCTGCCGGTCCACGCCGCGCCGATGTCCCCGAAGGCAGCCACCTGCAAGTGGTTGATGAAGTCGGACTTGATGGGACGGTTGAGCAGGTAACGGAAGATGGGCACGCGCACCTCATTGTTGATCACGGCGAAGCTGGTCCCGTTGCGCGCGTTGTAGAAGAAGCCGCGCATGGGCGTGCTCAATGTCTGGTACTGGTAGTTCTGCGTGAAGTCGATGGGGATGCTCGGATCGAACTTGGCGAACATCCAATTGTCCACGCCGCCCAGGAAGTGCAGGATCCGGCGGCTCCCCAGCGAAGTCGCGCCCGCGATGCGCGAGACCCAGATCAGGTCGCGGTGAAGCCGCATGGAATGCCGCAGGTCAGTGCCGAGCACCTGCATGTCGCCCTTGCGCTCCGGGTTCTGATAGTACTCACCGAAGACCTTCAGCTTCCAGCCCGTCCACAGATTGAGGCCGCGCGGCATGCTGCTATCATAGACCCATTCGAGCTTGGCCCCGGCCATGTGGTCCACATTGTTGGGCGTGGCCAGGCTGAGTGGATCGATGCTCTGCTGCACGAAGCGGTCGTGGCGGTACATGATCGAGGCGCGCACGCTGGCCAGCTCGCTGAAGGGATAACTGAGCTGGTAGCGCACGTTGTGCGAATGCACTTTCACGATGCCTGCGCTGTTGATCCCTTGGAAGGCTTGCCGCTGGAAGGAGATGCGCTTGTCGACCCGGTGCTTGAGGTTCTCGTAGGCGAGCAGATAGTCGTTGTTGTTGAGGTCGAGGGCCAGGCGGAACCCGCCCACCACCCGGTGGTCCTCGAAGAGGTCGTGCGCGGCCATGCGCGTAAGCCCGCTCAGGCCGGGATTGATGCCGGCCTGGCCCGAGAAGGGCTGGTAGAACTGGTTGCTGTAGCTGTTGTCCACCTGCGTCACCACACGGTCGATGGTGAAGTTGAGGTTGTAATTGCGCTGCTCAGGGTAAACGAACGGCTGCCGCGAGCTATCCGCTTGGGCTTCTGCCGGACGGGGCCTTGCTGGCTGCGGTGCCTGATTGGGCTGGGGCGCCCCGGGCTTCTCGTCGCTGAAAATATAGCGGCGCACATCGAAACCGCCTTCGCCCGCACCGCGCGGATGCTGGGGCCGCACCTTGACCACGTTGCCCGAATCCTCGCTCACGGTGTCCTGCAAAGGAGCGCCAGGATCGGATGGAGCAGCGGGGGGCAGGCCCAATGCGCCCGTCGGACCGGCATCGGCGGTTCGGCCTTGGTAGAAGCGGTAGCGGCCGCCCCGGAGTTGCAGCGCGGTGTATCGGCCACGATCGCTGCGCACATGATGCTCGAGCAGGCCGCGCTTAAGGTCGGTAAGGCGGTCCTCAACGGTGAAGTAGCGGTAATGCACCGTGGTGTCGATGAAGCTGATGGTGCTGTCGTAACGGACGCTGAATCGATTGGCCACGCCATCAAGGTCACTGAGGAAGGTGTAGCCGACGCTGTCGAGTTGGAACGGTTGCGCCTCGCTAAGGTCTGGCGTGTCGGTAAGGCGGGTGAGCACCCTTCCACGGCGCTCGAGGTCGAGCAGGAAGATGTCCTTGTGGCCGCGCTGCGCTACGATGTCCTTCATCACGCGCAGGGTATCGTCCGTGCGATCGCTGCTGAATATCACGCGGCGACCGCCATCCACGAAGCGCGGTTCAAGGTCGTCCCACGGGTCATCGGTCAGCGGATCGCTGCGATTGGCCAACACGTTGAAGATGTAGAGGTCCGTGCGGCCCTCGCGCACGCCGCTGAGCACCATGGTGCGGCCATCGGGCGCGTAATCCATGCTCAGCACCTTCTCCAGCATCAGCATGTCGCGCTCGCTGGTCTTGCGGTCGTCGAGGGTGTAGGTGCGGAATCGCAATTCGCCCTTTCGCTCCACCACGTAGCTCAGGGCCTTGCTGCTGGGATGCCAGGCCAGCACCGGGTAGCTGCGGTCGATGATCCGGTCTATCTTCTTCTCGCCCTTGATGATGCGGCGTGTCTTGCCTGTGGCGATCTCACGGACCCACACCTTGTACTGTCCCAGCTCATTGCTGGTCCACGCGAGCCATCGGCCATCGGGGCTCTGCTGGAACTGCGCGTAATGGCGCTGCCGCTTGGTCTTGATCGGCAGCGGCTCAAGGCTGAAGTCCTGGCGGTAGCGGTCCTCCTCGCCGAAACGGCTGCGGTAATGCTCGAGGCATTCGGCAAGAAGGGTCTTGAGCGATACGCCGAGCACATAGAGGAACCCGCTCTCGGCGTTGCGGCTCACGCGGGTCATGTACAGGATGTTGGGGATCACGGCAGGACCGTACACCTCGGCCACGTAGCGCCAGAGCATGTGCCCGGCCATGCGCGCATCCTCGCCCTCGAGGCGATTGAAGCGATCGTAGCGCCCGCTCATCACGGCATCGCGCACGCGGTTGGCGGTGGCCGCATCCCAACGGCGGCCATGATAGCTGATGATGCCCTGCGTGTACCATTCGGGCAGGGAAAGGAAGGTGCTGCTGCGCAGGATCTCCCGCCAGTTGCCGCCGAACATCATCTGATCGATGATCACGTGCGCGATGCCCGATCGGATCTGCTGGTCAAGCAAGGCGTGGTCGCCCTCGAAGTACACGAAGATCTTGGTGCCCACGATCCGCGTGAGGCCGCCGATGTTGGTCTGGTCGGTCATGCCTTCGAGACCGATGTTGCTCTGGCGGAAATCGGTGAGCGAGTTGTATACGATGAACTGCAGGCGCTCGTCGATCGCGAAGTCAAAGGCCGTTTGAAGCTCGCTCAGGTGCCGCTTCGCTGCTTGCGCCGTGAAGCGCGCCAAGTCACGGCCCTCGGTGTAGAAATACACCTCCATGCCCTGGAAGCGGTACTGCTGCCAGAAGAACTCCTGGTACTGCACGCGGTTCTTTCCGTACTCCTGCTGCGTGCCCTGATAGAACTGCGCGCGCGCGCCGGTCGGCAGCAAGGCCAAAAGGAGGAGGGCAATGACGCTTCGCACGTGGATCGAACGGGCGGCTGAAGGTAGCACCTTTGCACGCCTCGGCCCGTCCGCTCCTTGTCGCAGGCCGCACCGCTCTGCCGCCCCATCATCCGATGCTCAAAGTCGAGTCGTTCACCTTCAATCCGTTCCAAGAGAACAGCTACGTCATCCACGATGGTGAGCGCGCCATGCTCATCGACCCCGGATGCTGGAACACGGCCGAGGAGCGGGAGCTGGATGACTGGCTCTCAGCGAACGAACTCACCCCCGAGCGCCTGGTCCTCACGCATGCCCACATCGACCACGTGCTGGGTTGCGCATGGGCGCATGACCGCTTCGGGCTGATGCCGGAACTGCACATGGCCGACCTGGAGCTGCTGCGCAATGCCCCGCGCCAAGGCCAGCTCTATGGGGTGCCCTGCCAGCCTTCGCCCGACCCGGTGCGCTTCATCGAAGAGGGCGAATTGATCCGTTTGGGCGACGATGAGCTGCGCGTGCTCTTCGTGCCGGGCCATGCACCGGGGCACATCGCTCTTCATGCCGAGGCAGAGCGCTTCGTTATCGCCGGTGACACGCTCTTCCAAGGCAGCATTGGCCGCACCGACCTGCCCGGCGGCGACTACGAAACGCTCATCCGAAGCATCAAGGAGCAATTGCTCGTCCTCGACGATGATGTCGTGGTGCATTGCGGCCACGGTCCCGATACCACGATCGGCAGGGAGCGGAGGATGAATCCGTTCTTGCGGTAAGCGAGTGATGGCGGCGAGTCCAACGTGCCGCTTGCAACTCAAGGCTTGCCGCTTCAACTAAGGGTGATAGCCATCAGGCTTGTACACCTTCCGTCCGCGTTCCAGCTCGTTGTGCTTGATGGGCGGCGGGCAATCGAAACCGTTCCGGGCGCGCAGGAAGAGGAAGCGCACGCTGAGGATGAGCGGCCGGTACCGGCTGCTGAACCATTGCAACTGGCCGAAGCCCTGATCCTGCGGCACCACGCTGAAGAACGGCGTCTCGATGGCGGGGATCACGAGCATGCGGCCGGTGACCTTGAAACCGTAGCCCACCTTCACATGCGCTTGGGCGATCACATCCGGAGGGAACGCGTGCTTGTTGAGGAAGGGATCGCCAGTGTGCGAATACTCGCTGCCCAAGCGCAGGTCGGCATTCGCGCCTAGGCTCAGCTGAACGAACTGGAAATCGCCCGTAGGGAAGAATTTATTGGCGTTGAAGGCAACGGTGAGTAATCGCTCCGCGAAGTAGCCTTCGCCAGCAAGCGGCGCCACGGTATCGCCGCGAAGCAGTGTCCCTATGTATGATTCAGCGCCTCGGAGATTCTTGTAGGCCACGCCGAGATCGAAGTAGTCGAGTATGACGGGATCTCGCGTGTACCACGTGGCACCGGCCTCGAGGTAGATGCCCGGCTTGCCGCTCGGGTCGTAGGTGGTCAGGTAGCGCAGGCTGTCGTTCCGGAAGACCTCTTCTTCCTCATTCTTGAAACGGGGCAGCGTGTACGTGACGCCCGGGGCGATGAACCAGCCGATCCGCTTGGCCTGGCCATTGAGCGGGATGAGGTCCGGGCGGCGGCGGCTCATGGGCTGGGCGAGCAGCTCCAGCCCGGTGGCCATTGAGAGCAGGATGAGGAGCGCGATGCGAAGCATGGACGAAGGTGGCACGGAGCGCAGGTGGAGAACGCGCGACAAGGGCTGAAAGTGTGAACGCGGGGGTGTGGGGATCAACCCTTCATCCTGCGAGGATGCTGACGCGCATCGAAGAAATCCGACACGCGAAGTTCATCCCCCTTGATGTAATACACGACCTTGACCTTGCCGACCACCCAGCGCCGGTACTGGCGCCCCCTATGCTCAAGGAGGACCTCCACAGCACCGGCTCCCGGCCATTCGCTCAACCACAGCAATTCCGATAGTAACTCATCTATGCGCGCCTCGACCTTGTCATCCGAATTGAACTGCGCCCAATAAGCCTGCAGATCAGCCAGGCTGTCCCACGCCGAATCGGCGATGACCAGCTTCATGCTCGCTTGGCCTGTGCGGCACGCAGCTTCTTCAATCCGGCGTGCAAACGCTTCCGACCCGACTCGACATCGGTCACCCGCCCCGCCTTGAAGTCCGCCTCAGCCCGATTCAATCGCTCGAGCAACGATGCCTGGGGTCCAGATTCCAGAGCAGGGTCGTTCAGCTGCTCAAAGATGCGCCGCAACGATTTCGCATCGCGCTTCTCATCCACGAGGGCTTTGATCTTCCGCTTAAGCGTGGCGGTGGTCATGGCAACCTAATTCGCACAAATGTATGGATGGACCAGCAGGTCTTCAGATACGTCGCATCACCGGCCAGAAGGCGATGCAGATAAGCACAAGGAAAGCAGGCGCAAGCCAAGCAATGACCTTCCAATTGCGCTTGACGTTCTCCCGGATCTCGCGAAGCTCTACGAACGAGTACACGTCAGACCTTGTTACCGGATCTGGAAAGCGGTAGAACCACGCTGGCAAGATGAACAACCCATACCTCATCTCTCCCCATGTCACTTGCTTACTGATGCGTCCTTCACCTTCCAACTGCTTCATATACCTCCGGAACATGCGCTTCTGCACTTCAGTATCGCGCACCATCAAGTATAGAACCACTCCAACAAAGAGCGCCAACACCAACGACAGACCATGAATCCAATTCACTTCACCAAGGTCAGTCTTCGAGGTTCAGCAACCCCAACGCCTTCCGCTCCACCTCCTCGCTCTCCCACTTCTCCTCGAGGCCCGGAACGGCCAGCACCTGCTCCATAATGCGGTCGTGGCGCAAGCCCTCGTCCCAAGCAGTCTTGTAGCCGATGTCGCTGAACTTCACTTGGCTGTAGAGCGGCAGCCACTTGTCCGGGTGCTTCGCTTGCAGGCGGCCCTCGATCTTCTTGCGGAGGATGAACTTCGGATCGGCCACCAGGTCGCGCATCTCCACGAAGTTGCGGAGGGACAGGTCGGCGATGGCGTCGCCGTTGGGCTTACGGGCCTTGTGGTAAGCGTCGAGCACGGTGCCCCAATTATCGTCGCCGTGCTGATTGAGAAGGTCGTTGAGCACCTTGCAATCCTCATAGCCCGCGTTCATGCCTTCGCCATAGAAGGGCACGATGGCATGGGCCGCATCGCCGATCAGCGCCACCTTGTCCTTGTAGGTCCACGGCGAGCAGCGGATGATCGCCAGGTTGCTCTGCGGGTTGCGGAAGTACTGCTCGGCGAGGTCGGGCAGCATGGGGATGGCATCGCGGAAGTGCTCCTCGAAGAAGCGCTTCAGGTCATCCTCATCCTTGATTCGATCGAAGCTGAACTCGCCTTCGTGGGGCATGAAGAGCGTGCCGGTGAAGCCAGCATCGGTGTTGGCGAGGCCCATCATCATGAACCAGCGGCGCGGCCAGATGTGCAGGCAATGCGGATCCATCTGCGGCGTGCCGTCAGCCTTGGGCGCGAAGGCGATCTCCTTGTAGTCGTGCTCGATGTAGGTCTGGCTGAAGGTGAAGCGGTGCTTCATGAACTCCTGCCGCACGGCGCTCGGGGCGCCATCGCTGCCGAAGACCACATCGGCGGGCACGGCGCTGGCTTCATCAGTCGCCTCGTTGTGGAACATGCACGTGCCCGTGTCGAGGTGAACGCCCGTGCAGCGATGCTCGAAATGCAGCTTCACGTTCGGGAACTTCTCCGCTTCGGAGAGCATCACCTTGTTCAGCTCGCCGCGGCTCACGCTGTGGATGGCGCGCTCGTCGATGCTGTAAGGCAATCGCGTGAGCTTGCCGTCGCGGTCGTGCGTCATGCGCGCATGCACGGGCACCACGATGCGCTCCACGGACTCATGCACGCCGGCGGCCTTCAAGGCGGTCCATCCGCGGTGGCTCACGACCAGGTTGATGCTGCGTCCCGCGTAAACGTTGGCCTTGCGCGGATCGGCCCTCCGCTCGAACACGTTGACCTTATGCCCGCGCTTGGCCAGGAACACGGCCAGGAGGCTGCCGACCAATCCGCCGCCGACGATGGTGATATTCTTCATGAAAGCGCCGATTTGAGGATCTGTCCGAAGCGCCATGCGTCCTCGAACGAATTGTACATCGGCACTGGTGCAACGCGGATGACATTGGGCTCGCGCCAATCGGCTACCACGCCCTTCGCGCTGATCGCATGGAACAGATCCTTGCCCTTGCCGTGCGCCACGATGCTCAATTGGCACCCGCGCTGCGCGGGATCGCTCGGGGTGATCACTTCCAGGTTCGCACCGGTCGCCTTCGCCACTTCAGCGATGATGAACGCCAGGTACCCGGTGAGCCGTTCGCTCTTCATCCGCAGGTTCGCGATGCCCGCGCGATCGAACTGCTCCAGCGCAACGCGATGCACCGCCATGCTGAACACCGGCGCGTTGCTCACCTGCCAGGCCTCAGCGGTGCTCATCGGCTTGAAGGTCCTCTCCATCCTGAAGCGCTCGTGCTTGTCGTGGCCCCACCAACCGGCGAAGAGCGGAAGGCTCTTGCCGTGATGCGCTTCATGCACGAACGCGCCACCGACGCTGCCCGGACCGCTGTTCAGGTATTTGTAGGTGCACCATGCAGCGAAGTCCACGTTCCATTCATGCAGCTTCAGGTGCAGGTTGCCAGCAGCATGCGCGAGGTCGTATCCAGCGAACGCACCAACAGCGTGAGCGGCCTTGGCGATCGCCGCCATGTCGAAGGCTTGGCCAGTATAGAAGTTGACGCCGCCGAAGCAAACGAGCGCGAGTTCATCGCCCAACTCGTTGATGCGCGCAATGATGTCCTCGGTTCGCAATGCGTATTCACCTGGCCGCGGCTGCACTTCGACCAGATCGGTCCCGGGATCACCGCCGTGGAAGGCGATCTGCGATGCGAATGCGTAGGTGTCGCTCGGAAAGGGTCGCTGCTCGGTGAGGATCTTCTTCCGTTTCCCCTTGGGCTGGTAGAAGCTCACCAGAAGGAAGTGCAGGTTGCTGGTGAGCTGGTTCATCACCACCACTTCGCTATCCCTCGCACCGACGAGCCGAGCGGTGAAAGCCGTGAGCTCTTCGTGGTAGCTGTACCACGGGTGCTTGGCCTTTAGGTGTCCTTCAACACCGAGCGCAGCCCAATCATCGAGCTCCTGCTTCAACGCGGCTGCAGCGCCCATGGGCTGAAGGCCGAGCGAATTGCCTGTGAAGTAGATCACGGGCTGGCCGTCCTTCTGCGGGAAATGGAACTCATCGCGGAAGGATCGAAGCGGATCGGCGGCATCCTGCGCGCGGGCGAATTCGAGGGTGTCCTGGTGATCGTTCATGAAGGCTGCCAAATTAGGATCAGAGCGCGCGCGGCTGCTGATGCGCGTCAGAGCATGCCTCCGAGCAGGGCCAGCAGCGGGATGAGGGCGATGGATGCATCCAACAGGAGCCAATGGGTCCAATGACGCGCGGTCGTCGATCGCATGATCAGGAAGGCGGGCATGACAAGGCCGATGAGCGGGAGCACCAAGGACCAATCCGCTTCGGGCCGTGCACCGACGGAGTGCGGGTAACCGGAGAATGACAGGCTCACCAAGAGCATCATGGCCAGCGGCATCAGCAACAGCAGCGCGAGCACTCGCGAAGCGCGAGCCCCGAGCAACTGCGGCAGCGTGCGAAGGCTAGGGGAATCAACTGCCGCATCGCGGCAATCGAAGGTGATGGCGATGGCCCAATAGAAACCGAGGAAAACCGGGATGAGGATCGGCTCCAAGTTGAACTTGTGGCTGGTGGAGGCCAGCAGCACCGTGCCCGCCGCCCACACCCAAGCCACGACCAAGGATTTCAAGCCGGGCACGGAGCGCAGGCCGATGGCGCGGCCTCCCATGCGAAGCGGGGTGACATAGAGAAGCGCCGGCAGGATCACCGGGCACAAGCGGATGAGCACTTCGATCAACTCATCATGCAAGGAGATCAGCGCCAGCAAGGCGCCCACCGCTGACAGGGTGCCCATTGCTTTCGCATTGCTCCGGTACCAAACGAACAGCAGGACCTCATTCAGCGCATCATCCTTCGCCCGGAACAAACGCGTGAAGCCGTACAAGGCCATTGTCGCGAAGAAGGCTGCGGCGCTTCGGTTCCATGAGCCGCCTCCGAACCAATCCTCTCCGATCCACCACACCTGGAGCGCGGCGCCCAGCGCCAGCACCACATGCCCATAGACCACGAACCGAAGCACCGGGTTCTTGATCTCGTGGCCCATGCTTAATCGTATCCCTCGAGGCTGGGATTGATGATGAATTGCCGCACGCTCACACCAACGGCAATACCAGCTGCGGTGCTCAGCAAAGAGCGCAGCACGCGCTTGGTGCGGCCCACCTTGGCATAGCCATAGGCGTAGTTCGGCTCGCCCTCGAGGTAGGGGTCGGTGAGCGAGCCTTTGGTGACATGCACCCGAGGCAAGGCCATGGCTCCAGCGTAGATCGGCGGCAGGAAGAGCGCATTCACCTCCAGGTTCAGCGCGATGCTGGCACCCGCGCCCACCAGGAAGCCACCCCAAGTGGCGAAGCGCGGCCTGTACCCTTTGCGGGCATCCTGCTCGCCCTTGATGAACCAGCGCATCTCCTGGATGGAGAGCTCGTTGCCGAAGACCGTGTCCTGGAAGTACCAGATCTTCTCTTTGCCAAGGGTGTCGGTCACGCTGAAGACGCTCTCGGTCGGTTCAGCGCGCTCCTTCCGCTTGCCATTGCGCCCGAGCTCCTCATAGCGCACCTCGAAGGTGCTCTGCCCGAGCACGCGCGCCTCGATGATCTGCCCGTTCATGAGCAGGATGCGATCCGGTCGGAAAGGTCCGAGCTGCGCGCGGCTGAATGAGGCGCTGGCGAGGACCAGCGAGAGGATCAGGAGCCGCATCATGGGTGGCCAAATGTATCTGCCATTCGGCAGGGAGGTCCGAAAGCCGCCACATGCTCCGGGTATATTCGCCCCGCTTTTCAGCATACTCACCATGAACGTTGTCAGCTACCAGGAGCGCCACATCGGACCGAACGCCGAAGAGACCACGGCCATGCTCAAGGCCATCGGCGTGTCGTCGTTGGATGAACTCATTGACCGCACGGTGCCCAAGGGCATCCGCGCGAAGAATGCGCTCGACGTGGGCCCGGCCATGACCGAGCTGGAATACCTCGAGCACATGCGCGACCTGGGCCGCGGCAACAAGCAGTTCCGCAGCTACATCGGACTGGGCTACAACGGCACCATCGTGCCGCAGCCCATCCTGCGCAACATCATGGAGAATCCCGGATGGTACACGGCCTACACCCCCTACCAGGCAGAGATCTCGCAGGGACGCTTGGAAGCCCTGCTGAATTTCCAGACGATGTGCAGCGACCTCACCGGACTGCCTATCGCCAATGCATCGCTCCTGGATGAGGCCACGGCCATCGCCGAGGCCATGCACATGCTCTACGCCGCGCGGCCGAAGGAGCTGGCCAATGCCCACAAGTTCTTCGCGGACAAGGGCCTCTATCCGCAGAACATCGATGTGCTGAAGACCCGTTGCGCGCCCATCGGCGTGGAACTCGTGGTCGGCGATGCCAAGGACCTCGACCCCGCCGACGGCTACTTCGGCCTCGCGTTGCAATACCCCGCTATCGACGGCAGCGTGAACGACTACCGCGCATTGGTGGGCATGGCGAAAGCGGCTGGCGTGAAGACGGCGGTCTGCGCCGACCTGCTCTCGCTCGTGCTGCTCGCGCCGCCGGGCGAATGGGGCGCCGATGTGTGCGTGGGCAACAGCCAGCGCTTCGGCGTTCCCATGGGATACGGCGGTCCGCACGCGGCCTTCTTCTGCTGCAGCGACGAATACAAGCGCCTGATCCCGGGCCGCATCATCGGCGTGAGCCAGGATCGTCGGGGCAAGCAGGGCCTGCGCATGGCACTGCAAACGCGCGAGCAGCACATCCGCCGCGACAAGGCTACCAGCAACATCTGCACGGCACAGGCGCTGCTCGCAGTGATGGCCGGCATGTACGCCGTTTATCACGGCCCGGAAGGCCTGAAGCGCATCGCCCGCAATGTTCACGCGCACTCGCGCTCAGTGGCCGAGGCGGCGAAGTCCATCGGCTACACCGTGGTGAACGGCTCGTACTTCGATACCATCACGCTCACTGGCGTGAAGGATGTGAAGAAGCTGCGTGATGCGATGGAGGCGAAGGGCATCAACCTGCGATACGAGGGCAGCAGCGCGAGCATCACTTTTGACGAAACGGTGCGCCCAGCGGATGTGGGCGACGTGATCGCCGCCCTGGCCGAGGCCGCTGGCGTGAAAGCGCCTGCAAGCGCAGGCAATGGAGCCAGCATGAGCGTTCCCGCCGATCTGCAGCGCAAGAGCGATTTCCTCACGCACCCGGTCTTCAACTCGCACCATTCCGAGACCGAGCTCATGCGCTACATGAAGCGCTTGGAGAACAAGGATTTCTCGCTCGTTCATGGCATGATCCCGCTCGGCTCATGCACCATGAAACTGAATGCAGCCGCCACCTTGTGGCCCATCACGAGGCCTGAATGGGCCTACATCCATCCTTTCGCTCCCGTGGAGCAGGTGAAGGGCTACCAGCAGGTCTTCGCGGAGCTCAGCGAGCAGCTCGCCAAGGCCACCGGCTTCACTGCTGTTTCGCTGCAGCCAAACAGCGGCGCCCAAGGCGAATACGCAGGCCTTCTTGTGATCCGCGCCTACCACGAGGCCCGCGGGGACAAGCACCGCAACATCGCGCTGATCCCCAGCAGCGCGCACGGCACCAACCCGGCCAGCGCCGTCATGGCTGGCATGCAGGTGGTGGTGGTGAAGGCTGATGGTGAAGGACATGTGGATGTGGCCGACCTGAAGGCGAAAGCAGAGCAGTACAAGGACACGCTGAGCTGCTTGATGGTGACCTACCCCAGCACGCACGGCGTTTATGAGGAGAGCATCAAGGAGATCACGAGCACCATACATGCCAACGGCGGTCTGGTTTACATGGATGGCGCGAACATGAACGCGCAAGTGGGACTGACCAGTCCCGGCGAGATCGGCGCTGATGTATGCCACCTGAACCTGCACAAGACCTTTGCGATCCCGCATGGCGGAGGCGGCCCTGGCATGGGCCCCATCTGCGTGAACGACAAGCTGAAGCCCTTCCTGCCAGGCCATCCGGTGATCAAGACCGGCGGGGAGTCAGCTGTTCCGGCCGTGAGCGCCGCTCCTTGGGGCAGCTCGCTCATCCTGCTCATCAGCTACGGCTATATCAAGATGCTAGGCGGCGAGGGCCTCACCGATGCCACGCGCTACGCCATCCTGAACGCGAACTACCTCCGCGCGAAATTGGAGAAGCACTACCCCATCCTCTACGTAGGCAGCCAGGGCATGGTGGCGCATGAGATGATCCTCGATTGCCGCGACTTCAAGCGCGCGGCCGGCGTGGATGTGAGCGATGTGGCCAAGCGGC
This sequence comes from Flavobacteriales bacterium, assembly GCA_016712535.1. Classification (NCBI taxonomy): domain Bacteria; kingdom Pseudomonadati; phylum Bacteroidota; class Flavobacteriia; order Flavobacteriales; species Flavobacteriales bacterium. Next base: position 69,381 of record JADJQW010000003.1, on the reverse strand, counting down.
TGATGGATTACGGCTTCCATGCGCCCACGGTGAGCTTCCCGGTGGCTGAGACGCTGATGGTGGAACCCACCGAGAGCGAGAGCAAGGCCGAACTGGATCGGTTCATCGAGGCCATGATCAGCATCCGTCAGGAGGTCGCTGCCATTGAGCAAGGCAAGGCCGACAAGGCCGATAACGTGCTGAAGAACGCGCCGCACACCAGCGAAGAAGTGTGCGCCAATGAATGGAGCCACCTCTACTCGCGCGAGCAAGCCGCATTCCCGGCGCAGGTGAACCGGGAGTGGAAATACTGGCCCACCGTGAGCCGGGTTGACAATGCCTTCGGCGACCGTAACCTGATCTGCACCTGTCCGCCAGTGGAGGAATACATGACCGTGGAAGCCTGATGCGGAACCTGATCATTCTGCCCTTCGCGGCGCTGGTGCTCGGGCAAACCGCTTTCGCGCAATCGCGCCAATCCACCTGCTTCTGGGGCGAGGATTTCGAGCTGGGCATTCCTGCGGATTGGAGCACGAATCAGGTCGAGCGGCAGACTTCCACCGGCAGCGGCCTCGGCGAATTCGTCCCGGCCTTCATCGCGGGCACGTCGACTGACGCGGATGCGAATGGCTATTTCGATGTGGCGGACATGCCCGTGGGCAATCGCTTCGCCATGGCCAACGACGATGCGCCACCCTGCAATTGCGACCTCGACAGCGCGGTGCTGGCCACGCCCGTGATCGACCTCTCCGGCATCTTCAATGCAGCACTGGACCTCCGTGTGCACCACACGCAAGCCCTCGGCGGCGGCGAAGCATGGATCGACTTCAGCATCAACGGCACGGATTGGCAGCCTTTCGAGCTGATTCCCGCCGGTCCAGGCTGGCAGCGGCTCACCTTCAGCATGAACCTGCTCGGAGGCATCAGCACCCTTCAGCTGCGCTTCCGCTGGAGCGATAGCGGCGCTTGGGCAAGCGGCTTCGCAGTGGACGACCTCTGCATCCGGGAAACCCTTGTCCATGACTTGGCAGTGACGAAAGTCCGCATCGGCGATGAATCCGTTTCGCCCTTCACGACAGGCGGGAACGGGGTCGGTTACCGCTTGCTCCCCTTGGAGCAATCCAGGCCACTGTCCGTTTCTGCTGACCTGCATAACGTAGGGAGCGCCCCGCTGTACAACGCTTTGGTCACCGTGACGGCGCAGCAGAATGGCACAGACCATGGCCCGTTCCAGTCCGCAACCATCGACACCTTGCTGAGCGGGGAACGCATCACGGTGTTCGTTCAAACCGATTGGGCGCCGGATGCATTGGGTGAAGTGACTTATACGGCCGTCGCGAATTCGCCTACTGGCGAGGAGGACCCGAACGACAATCAGTCCGTGGCAACCATCACGATCACCGGCCCGGGCTGGGACGATGGCTACGGCGCCATGGCGATTGATGCTGGTGTCGTGGAAGGTGCAGCGCGCAGCAACGAGGGCTTCATAGCGGCCTTGCGCTTCGAATTGGTGAACGAAGGCAGCACCGCCCGTGGAATCAGCGCTGTGATCGATCCGAATTCTCAGGTGGGCCAGGAGGTGCGCGGCATCCTCATGGACGGCAACTTCTCCTTCATCGACACCACATTGAGGCACGCCATAAGCCCGGCAGACATCGAGGCCGCATTGCTAGGACTGCCTTTGTACCTGCCGTTCCCAACGCCCCCAGTGCTTTCTGCTGCCGATCACTTCGCTGGTCTGCAACGCCTCGTAGGCTCCGGATCCGTGGGCGTGCTCACCAGTGGCACCGGACCAATCGGGGCAGCCGCCTTCATGGAGGGCCTCACCTTCGATATCGATTGGCTCACCGCCATGCCCATGGTGCGATTGCACCTCAGCGATTATGGCGTGGGGGTGGCGTACAGGCCTTCGACGGCGCCCGGATCGCGCATCTACCCCATGCCCGTTCATGACCGCGCCGTTGTTGAGCATGCCTTCAGTGGTTCTGGCCAGGCCCGCGTGGTTGTTCGCGATGCTGCGGGCCGCGAGCTGCTCCGGGAGGAATTGGGCGCTATTCAGAAAGGAGCGCAGTCCATTGGGCTCGACCTTTCGCCCTTGGCCAACGGCGCCTACATGCTCCAGATTGAGGAAGGCCAGCTGGTCACCGGCCTGAAAATGGTCGTTGCCCGCTAAGCCGCGCGTCCGTCGCTTCCAGCCGGTCCTTGCGCCATACCTGCCGTAACTCGGCCATGACGATTCATCGAACAACGCAACACGCCCCTATCGTGTCTTTTGCCGACAGTCCTTAGCTTCGTGCCCCTTCGGACCAGAAAACCCAACAAAATCATGAACCAACGTTACTTCCTGCTCCCTGCCTTGCTGGTTGCTGGCGGCGCTATGGCCCAATGGGCGAACAGCGTACCGGCCCGCAAGGATTTCCGCGCCGCGACGCCCTCTCGCGATCACATTCAATCCATTCCTGCCCAGGAGAACGACAGCCGCGACGGCGGTGACGTGATCTGGAGCGAGGACTTCGCCAACGGGCTGGACGGCAATAATGGAGTCGGCGCCTGGACCGTTAGCGGCCCCAACGGCGCGATCTGGCGCCGCAAGACCACGGGTCCGCTGGGCGCTTACACTGGGGTCACGCAGATCATCCAGAGCACCACGGCTGCCAACGGCTTCATGATGTTCAACAGCGACAGCGCCAACTGCACTTGGGTGGGTAACACCCCAACCGCGCTGCCAACAGACCAGTTCACCGCATGGGAAGGCAGCTTGGAATCGCCCGTTCTCGATCTGAGCGCCACGCCTTACGTGGAACTCCAATTCCAGCAGCGCCTGCGTTACTGCTGCGATAATGCACCGCATTATGTGGAAGTGAGCACGGATGGCGGCGCCACCTGGCCCAATCGGTTCGCGGTGAGCGCTGATATCGCCGTGAACGCGGTGAGCCCCACCCAGACTCGCAAGGTGAACCTGAGCTGCGCCATCGAAGGCAACCCGAGCAGCGTGAAGATCCGCTTCCGCCACGACGGCGATATGGGCACCAGCCATTACCAGTGGCAGGTGGACGACGTGAAGATCGTGGAGCTCTACGACGCCGACCTTCGCGTGGTAAGCGCCTCTGCCAGCGCTTTTGACCTCGACCTGGCCGCGACCTACGATTCGCTCCGCTATTCCCTGTTCCCCTTCAACCAGCTTCGCCCTGTGCCTTTGAACATGACCGTGCTCAACAACAGCACCATCCCGCAGGACGGCACCGTGGCGAACTTCACGGTGACGCGCAGCGGCACTACGGTGCTCAACCAGGACCAGAGCCTCGGCACTTTCCCGCTCTGCCCTGCCGAGCAGAAGGTCTGGGTGAATCCTTCATTCACTCCGCCCGCTGAGGTCGGCACTTACGACGTGGCCTTCGCCATCTCCGCCACCAACCCGGACCTGACCCCTGCTGACAACACCGGTTCTGCCAGCTTCGGCGTGAGCCAGTACGATTACGCGCGTGACCTTGGGACCATCACCAGCTTCGAGGATGGCGCTGGCGACGGCAGCGTGCTGATCCTGGGCAACACCTTCTACATTGCCAATGCAACCAACCTGTACGCCGCCCGTGTGGCCCTGAACACGGGTTCCGAGATCGGCGCCATCATCACGGCCGAGCTTCGTGACGTGAGCCAGGCCGACTTCCCGATCATCGCTACCAGCGAGGAGGTCGTGGTAGCGCAGTCGATGCTCGGCGGCAACGGCAGCAGCAACTTCACCAACATCAATTTCAACCCGCCCGTGGCACTCGATGCCCAGATGGATTACATGCTCACCGTGCACTGCTACGGCAACATCCGCATCGGGAACAACGGCAACAGCGAGGAGCAGACCAGCTTCATCTACTACATCAGCCCCACCCAGGGCGAGGATTGGTTCTACACCACCACCACCCCGATGGTGCGCATGAGCTTCGATCCGACCGCCAGCGTGGGTGATTTCACTTCCTCTGCGGGCGTTGGACTGGGTCAGAACATCCCGAACCCCAGCCGCAACAGCACGGTGATCCCTTACACCTTGGATAAAGGCGCCAGCGTGGTCATCGAGCTGCACGATGTGAGCGGAAAGCTGGTGAAGCGCATTGCAGAGGGTTTCCGCCCTGCAGGCAGCTACCGCAGCCAGTTGAGCACGCAGGACCTCACCGAGGGCCTGTACCTCTACACCCTGCGCGCCGGCGATGTGACCCTGACCAAGCGCCTGAGCGTAGAGCGCTAGGCCTTCGGATCTGATTCCACGAGAGGGGCGCCTTGCGGCGCCCCTCTTCATTTCATCCCTCCTTGAACCGCACACCACAACCTTCGGGATGCGAGCGCCTTGATCCGCCGCTGGTCACACAAGGCTTCGTAGCCCTGAAACCCGCCTTGCTCGGCCTAGCAAGATTGGCAGGCGAAGTGACCCGTTCCATCCCTTGGAAATGAGGTGACGCGTGGTTTCTTTGCACCCTAACCCCTCGTGGATCCCGAAAACCTAAAACGATGAAGAAGATCTACTCGACCCTGCTGCTCAGCGTAGCCGTTGCCGGCACCGTGAGCGCGCAGAAAACGGCCTACCAAGGCCCTCGCTTCACCGCCAAGCCCTCTCTTGATCCTGCCGTGCAGGTGGGACCGCTTCTGGGTGGCGCGCGCAGTACCATCCTTTGGGAGAGCGATTTCTCCAACGCCAGCGATTGGGCAACCAGCACCAATCACGCGGGCACGATTCCAAGCCCGGTAGAATGGCAGATCGGCACCGGCCTGGTCTCAACGGGCCAATACGGTACCCCGGCGATCCAAAGCCCCACTGCAGACAATGGCTACGCCATGGTGAACTCCGATGGCGGCAACAACAACACCGCGAATCTGGAGCGTGCGAACCTGACCACAGCCAACTCCTTCAGCACCGTCGGTTACCCCAACGTGATCGTGGAGTTCCAAACGCAGTACCGCCGCTTCAATAATGAGCAGACCTATCTGGTTGTGAGCACCAACAACACCGATTGGCCAACCACGCTCGAGCCGACCACGGACATCAGCGCCTTCAACAACGTGTTCTACGTGTTCGAGCCTGGTGAACTCACGCAGGGCGTTTCTCCGGGCAATCCTACGCTGCGCCGCATCAACATCTCCGACGCCGCTGGCGATCAGCCGCAGGTATGGGTGCGCCTGCTCTTTGTCGGCATCTGGGGTTACGCATGGTACGTCGATGACTTCAAGGTGATGGACCAGCCCCCTTACGATTTGGTGATGGAGAGCGGTTTCTTGAGCCACACCGGCAACGGCGAGGAGTATGGCCGCATCCCGCAGAACCAGTTGAACCCCACGATGCAGATCGGTGGCGAGTACTTCAACTTCGGTGTGAATGCCGTGACCAACGCCACCGTGGCAATGAACGTCACCGGCCCGACACCCTTCCTGAGCACCAGCAGCCCTGTGAACCTTGCAAGCGGTGAGGCTGGGCTTTGGGATGAGAGCTTCACGTTGCCGGGCGCCATGGGTGTCGGCACTTACAACGCGACCTTCGGGCTTGCCGCTACGGAGACCCCGCAGGAGGACGACACGGACAACAACACCTATCTGCGCAACTTCGAAGTGAACAACGATTGGTACTCGCTGGATGGCATCGGCAACCACCCTGCCGGCTACCAATCGCTGACCTCCGTTGGCACCAACAGCTTCGAGGATGCCGCTGATGGCCTGGTGGTCTTCAACTACTATGAGATCGCCACGGCCACCACCGTCTATGGTTTGGAGATCGGCATCACCAACGCTTCACAAGAGGGCGCTTACTTCTTCCCTGCTGTTTGGGACACGTTGCTCAACGCTTCCGGCCAATTGGAGGCACCCCTCTACGAGAACCAGGATGTGACCGAGATCACTGCCGCGCACATCGCCGATGGCAAGGTGACGGTGATTTTCGACAGCCCGTACAATATCCAGCCCGGAGGTTACTTCGTCGGCATCAAGATGTACAGCAGCGGTGGGGCCACCAACATGCGCGTCATTGATGACCTCACTGTTCCCCAGCCCGGCCTGGCCGCTGGCATCGAGATTCCGCAGGATCAGGTGTACACCAACGGTAATGCTTACCACATCCGCTTGGCCATGAACTCCTCGATCGGCATCGACGAAGCCGACGAGCTCGCTGGCATCAGCATCTTCCCGAACCCCAGCACCGATGGCTTGCTGCAGTTCCGTGCGGAGCAGGGCGGCAGCTTCACCATCCAGGTCACGGACATGCTGGGCCGCGAGGTGCTGAATACCCGCACCACCGGCAGCTCCACCCTTGACCTTCGTGGAGAAGCCGCTGGCGTGTACACCGTGCGCGTGAGCGACGGCAAGGCCAGCACTGCGCAGCGCGTGACGCTGAAGTAAGGGATAGTCCAGTACAGGGAAGCCCCCGATGCGATCGCATCGGGGGCTTCTTCTTCTCATTGGGGCGATCAGGCCACCCAGGATCAGCCGCCCATTGCCTTCTTCACCTGCCGCATGAGGCTGCCCGCGAAGACGAACTCGTTGAGTTCCTTGTTGTCGCTGTTCAGAAGCTCTTCCCGGCTGCCCTCCCACCATTTGCGCCCCTTGTGGATGAAGAGGATGTGCTCCCCGGTCTCCATCACGCTGTTCATGTCGTGCGTGATCACCACGGTGGTGATGCCGGTCTCCTCGGTGATGGCCTTGATCAGGTCGTCGATGACGATGCTGGTCTGCGGGTCAAGACCGCTGTTGGGCTCGTCGCAGAAGAGGTATTGCGGCTCCATGGCGATGGCCCGGGCGATGCCCACGCGCTTCTGCATGCCGCCGCTCAGCTCCGCCGGGTAGAGCGCATCCTTGTCGATGATGCTCACGCGCTTCAGGCAGCTGTGGGCGCGATCCTCCATCTCTCCCTTCGGCATGGTGCCGAACATGCGCAGCGGGAACATCACGTTCTCGATCACTGAAAGGCTATCGAAGAGCGCGGAGCCCTGGAAGAGCATGCCGATGCGCTGGCGGATCAGGCGCTTCTCCTCGGGCTCCATGTCGTGGAAGGACCGCCCTTCATAGAGCACGCGTCCTTCTTCAGGCCTGTGCAGCCCCACCATGCACTTTGCCAGCACGCTCTTACCCGAGCCACTGCGGCCAATGACCTGGTTGACCTTCCCTTTCCGGAACTCCGCATCGATGCCCTCGAGCACCTGCACGCTGCCGAACCGCTTGCCGAGTCCTTCGACCGTGATCATAGCAGCAGCATCTGCGTGAGGATGAGGTTGGCCAACAGGATGGCCATGCTGCTGAACACCACCGCGCGCGTGCTGCTAACCCCCACCTCGCGGGTGCCGCCGCGAGTATAGTAGCCCTGGTAGGCGCTCACCGTGGCGATGAGGAAGGCGAACACGACGGTCTTGATGAGAGCGTACACCACATGGTAGACCTTGAAATCGAGCTGGATGCCGGTGAGGAAATCGTCGCTCTGGACGATGCCCGTCAGCACCCCAGCGAACCAGCCGCTGAATATCCCCAGGAACATGCTGATCATGATCAGGAAAGGGTTGATGACCATGGTGGCCACGATCTTCGGCAGGATGAGGTAGCCGGCGGAATTCACGCCCATGATGTCGAGCGCGTCAATCTGCTCTTTCACGCGCATGCTGCCGATCTCGGCGGCTATGCTGCTGCCCACCTTGCCCGCCAGGATCAGCGAGATCACCGTGGGGCTGAACTCCAGGATAGTGCTCTGGCGCGTAGCGAAGCCCACCACCCAGGCCTGGATCAGCGGGCTGTCCATGTTGGTCTTGGTCTGGATGGTGATCACTGCACCCATGAATGATGATAGCAGCGCCACGATGCCAAGGCTCTTCACTCCGAGCAGGTCCATCTCCTCCAAGGTGCGGGACCAGTAAAGGCTGAGGCGCTCAGGCCGCATGAAGGTCTCGCGCAGCAGCAGCAGGTACTGGCCGATATGGAAGAGGATGCGCAAGGCTGGATCGGGTGCGGGGCGAAAGTAGCCCGCACGCCCGCGCGCTTACCTTGGCGCCGCATGGGATTGCGCACGATGAGCCGTTGGTTGCCGATGCTGCTGTTGGCCTTGATGGCCATGGGCTGCGGGTCCCAGAAGCCGAAGAAATACCGGAAGAAGCGCGGCTGCGATTGCCCGCATTTCAATCACCTGCCGCCCAGATCAGGAGATGGCGCTCGTGCCAGCTCGATGCCGCCATCGGTCCCGGGTGCTGAAGCGGCGCGGGAAATCTGATACCCACGCTCATGCGCGCATCGTCACTGGATGCCTTGCGTGGCCATCTGCCCGAAGCCGCTTGGCCACCAGTGCTCGAATGGCTTCGCGCTCACCCCATTCAGGTGCGGGTCACCAGGCCGAGACGCTCGAAGCTGGGCGATTACCGCAACGACTTCAGGGGCTCCTCACCTCGCATCACGGTGAACGGCGACCTCAATCCGTACGCCTTCCTCGTCACCCTGGTCCACGAATTCGCGCACCACGCTGTATTCCTTGAATCGCCTCGCGCTGAACCGCATGGGGCGGAATGGAAGCGCGCCTATCAACGGCTGCTCCGACCCATGCTCAGCCCAGCTGTGGTGCCTCCTGACGTGCTGCTCGCCCTTACCCTTCACCTCCGACGGCCCGCAGCCAGCAGCTGCGCCGACCCCCAACTCATGCGCGCGCTCCACCGGCACGATCCCAGGCCCGGGCTATTGCTGGAACGATTGCCCGAACGGGCGGTCTTCGGGTACCACAAAGCCCTGTACGTGAAGGGACAGCGCCAGCGCACCCGGTACCGCTGCCTGTGCCTGAACGACTGCCGCACCTTCCTGATGCCGCCGCTGATTGAGGTTCGGGCGGCACAACCGCTGCCCCTGCCTGCAGCCGAGCCAATACCTTGCGGCCCGCATGACTCCTGAGCATTCCTGGTGCGTGATCATGGCCGGCGGCGTCGGAAGCCGCTTCTGGCCCATGAGCCGCACGGCCTATCCCAAGCAGTTCCTCGATTTCCTCGGATTGGGGCGCACGCTCCTCCAGCAGACCTACGACCGATTCCTGCCGCTTTGCGGAAGCGAGCGGATCCTGGTAGTGACCAACGCCCGCTACGCCGCCATCGTGCGCGAGCAATTGCCCGACCTGAATGCATGGCAGATCCTGGAGGAGCCGCAGCGGCGAAATACGGCACCTTGCGTGGCCTATGCCAATGCCGTGATCGGCGCTCGTGACCCCGATGCGCGGATCATCGTAGCGCCCAGTGACCACTTGGTATTGAAGGAAGAAGCCTTCCACGACACCATACGCTTGGCCGTGCGGCAGGCCGGTGCAAGCGATTGCCTCGTCACCCTTGGCATCATGCCCAGCCGGCCCGATACCGGCTACGGTTACATCCAGTTCACCGAGGGTGCGTCCACCGTGCATCCACGCGTGAAATCCGTGAAGACCTTTTCAGAGAAACCCGACCATGCCACCGCCCAGCGCTTCGTTGAGAGCGGCGATTTCCTCTGGAACGCGGGCATCTTCATCTGGAGCCTCAGGAGCATCAACAAGGCCTTCCATGACCACCTGCCTGAGATGAGCGCGCTTTTCGAGGCTCGCCGCAAAGACTTCGGCACGCCGCGAGAACCAGAGGCGATCGCATCGATCTATGCGGAGTGCGCCAGCGAGAGCATCGACTACGGCATCATGGAGAAGGCGGGCAATGTGCTCACTGTGGCCAGCGAGTTCGGATGGAGCGACCTGGGCACCTGGGGCAGCCTGTACACGCACCTCCCGAAGGATGAAGCCGGCAACGCCGCAATCGGGAGCGCGGTGAAGCTCTATGGATGCAGCGGCAATGTGGTGCATGCGCACGACGACCGCCTGCTGGTGCTGCAAGGCCTCGAGGATTGCATCGTGGTGAGCACGAACGACGCGCTCCTGGTATGCCGCAAGCGCGACGAGCAGCAGATCAAGCAATTCGTGAACGAGCTCACGGCCGAGAGCGGCGAACGCTACATCTGACCATTTCGAAACGCCTCGCACACGCCCGTGGCCAGCTACGAACTCATCACCGCGCAAGCTGCACTGGCCGCCCGCGCCGCGGAACTGGGCCGCGCTGAGATCATCGCCCTGGATACGGAAGCGAGCAGTTTCCACCGCTTCAAGGAGCAGGTTTGCCTGGTGCAACTCAGCACCCGCGACCGCACCTTCCTCGTTGACCCCTTGGTGCTCCCGGACCTGCGGCCATTGGCCCACCTGTTATCGGACAAGGCCATGGAAGTCGTGATCCACGACGCTGACTACGACCTGCGGATCCTGGCCAGGTACCATGGCATCCGGGTCGAGAACGTGTTCGACACGCTTGTGGCCGCTGAGCTGATCAACGAGCCGGAGATCGGCCTGGCCTCACTGCTGATGAAGTACCAGGGCGTGCAGGTGGACAAGAAGTTCCAGAAGGCCGATTGGAGCAAGCGCCCGCTCCCGGCAGACATGCTCAGCTATGCAGCCGGCGATACCAGCCACTTGATCGCGCTGCGCGATATCCTCAAGGAAAAGCTGATCGCCAAGAACCGATGGGATTGGGCCGTAGAGGAGTTCGGCCTGCTCACCGATGCGCCGTTCAATCTGCCTGTGGACGACGAGCCCGGCTTCCTGCGGATCAAGACCGCCAAACTGCTGAAGCCCCAGCAGCTGGCGATCCTCCGGGAGGTGCATGCCTTGCGCGAGCGAATTGCCGAGCGGATGGACCGCGCACCATTCATGGTGATGGGCAACGAGGCTTTGCTTTCCTTGGCCACCGATCCACCGAAATCAATGAAGGAGCTGAGCGCCCGCAAAGGCATCGGCGATCGGTTGCTGCAGCGCCACGGGAAGGATCTCCTGGAGGCCGTGAAGCGCGCGCAAGAATCGCCGAAGGACCAATGGCCTCAGGTGCCCCGAGGCAAGCGCTGGCCCCGGGATCCGGATTACGATGATCGACTCAAGCGCCTGAAACAAGTGCGCGATCGGCTCACCCAGGAGCACGACCTGCGCATGGGCATCGTGGCCAGCAACCAGATGCTCGCTGAAATGGCCCGGACCTTACCAGGTGACATCGCCGCGCTGGCAGCGGTGCCCGGCATGCGGCGCTATCAGGTGCAGCACTTCGGAGCGGACCTGCTCAAGGCGCTATAGGTCAGGCGCGTTCGCATTGGTGAGCAAACTCACCGATTCACATAGAGGCATAGCTATACGTTTGCGCCGTCCATGACCGCAATCACCACCACCGAGAGCCTGCACGAGCGGGTCGGACCTGAGAAGCTCGTCCGCGCCAGCGAATTGCTGCGGGCATCGGCCCATCCACAGCGGCTCGACATCCTCGATGCCCTTAGCCAGCACGCCCGGCTGTGCAACCGGGAGCTTGAGGGAATCCTCGGCATTGAGCAAGCCATCCTCAGCCAGCACCTCACCCTGATGCGCGATAAAGGCCTGCTCACCTGCGAGAAGGAAGGCAAGTACACCTACTGGAGCCTGAAGCGCACCGAGTTCATGAATATCGTCTCGTGCCTGGAGAACTGCTGCGAGCAACTATGAGCATGGAGATCCTCGGCTACATCGGCGCGATCATCATGGGCCTGTCCCTCGGCCTCATCGGCGGTGGCGGCAGCATCCTCACCGTGCCCATACTCGTGTACCTCTTCCATATCGATGCGGTGCTCGCCACGGCCTACTCGCTCTTCATCGTGGGCTTAACGAGCCTGATCGGCAGCCTCAGCCACATGCGCCTCGGCAACATCCACTGGCGCACAGCGGTGGTGTTCGGCATACCCAGCATCGCGGCGGTCTTCGCCACGAGGGCATGGCTGGTGCCAGCTTTGCCCGACCCGCTCTTCAACGCGGGCGGCGTTGCCGTGAGCAAGGCGCTGGGCATGCTCATCTTCTTCGCGCTGCTCATGGTGGCCGCAGCCTACAGCATGATCCGCAAGCCGAAGGCACCGAGCGGCGTCTCCGGCGAAGCAAAGTTCAACTATCCGCTGATCCTTGGGGAAGGTGCTGTTGTCGGCACCATCACGGGCCTGGTGGGCGCAGGCGGGGGCTTCCTCATCATCCCGGCGCTGGTGCTGCTGGCGAAGCTTCCCATGAAGCAGGCGGTAGGCACCTCGCTCATCATCATCGCGGCCAAATCGCTCATCGGCTTCACAGGCGACCTGCGGGGCGATGAGCTCATCGATTGGCGCTTCCTCGGCCTCTTCAGCGCAGTAGCGGTGCTCGGCATCCTTGCAGGATCCATGCTCAGTAAACGCATCCCCAACGAGAAGCTCAAACCCGCCTTCGGATGGTTCGTGCTCGTCATGGGCGTGTACATCATCGGAAGGGAACTCTCTCAACTCAGCTAACCCGTAAGGGCAGCGAATTCGCTGCCCCAACAACTCCCCGAGACCATGAAAATCGAACAGATCTATACCGGCTGCCTGGCACAGGGCGCATACTACATCGAGAGCAACGGCGAGGCGGTGATCATTGACCCGCTGCGTGAAACGCAACCCTATCTCGAGCGCGCGAAGCAGAGCGGCTCCAAGATCAAGTACGTGCTGGAAACGCACTTTCACGCCGACTTCGTGAGCGGCCATCTCGACCTCAGCAAGAAGACCGGCGCGCCCATCGTGTACGGGCCCAATGCGAATCCGCAGTTCGAGGCGCACATCGCTTCCGACGGAGAGGTGCTGAACGTGGGCAAGGTGACCATCACCGTGCTGCACACGCCTGGCCATACCATGGAGAGCACCACCTACCTCCTGAAGGATGAGAACGGCAAGCCGCACGCGATCTTCAGCGGCGATACGCTCTTCATCGGCGATGTGGGCCGTCCGGACCTGGCGCAGAAGATGGGATCACTGACGCAGGAGGACCTCGCCGGTTTCCTCTACGACAGCCTGCACAACAAGATCATGCCCCTGCCCGATGACGTGATCGTGTACCCCGCGCATGGTGCCGGCAGCGCTTGCGGCAAGAACATGAGCAAAGAGACCTTCGACACGCTGGGCAATCAGAAACGGGACAACTACGCGCTGAAGGCGGCCACGAAGGAGCAGTTCATCAAGGAAGTGACCGATGGCCTGCTTCCTCCGCCTGCCTACTTCCCGCAGAACGTGGCCTTGAACAAAGGCGTGATCGAGAGCGTGGACAGCGTGAAGGAACGCGGCATGCGCGCCCTCACCCCCGACCAATTCGAGCTGGTTGCCGAGACCGAAGGCGCGCTGGTGCTCGACACACGAAACGCTGAGGACTTCAAGGACGGCTTCATCCCGCGCAGCATCAACATCGGCATCAAGGGTGATTTCGCGCCATGGGTGGGCAGCATGATCCCTGATGTTAAGCACCCGCTCCTGCTCGTGACCGATGAAGGCATGGAGGAGGAAGCGGTGACCCGCCTCGCCCGCGTGGGCTACGACAATGTGCTCGGCTTCCTGAATGGCGGCATGAGCGCGTGGAAGGCGGGCGGCAAGGAGGCGGACACCATCGAGCGCATCGATGCAGAGGAATTCGCCAAGCGCTTGAATGCCGGCAAACTGCGCGTGGTGGACGTGCGCAAGGATGGCGAGTATGAGGCTGAGCACGTTGATGGCGCATGGCATGCCTCGCTGCAGTACATCAACCAGAACCTCGCGGCGTTCAGCAAGGAGGAGACGAACTACGTGCATTGCGCCGGTGGCTATCGGAGCATGATCGCAGTGAGCCTGCTGAAAGCGCGCGGCTATCACAACCTCGTGGAAGTGCGCGGCGGATTCAATGCGATAAAAAGGACCGGCGTGAAGGTGACGGATTACGTGTGCCCGAGCACGCTGATCAAGTAATCAGATAATGAGATGATCAGAGGATCAGATGATGTTCGCCAACCAAGGAGGCATTCCAATATCTGATCATCTCATTATCTGATCAACAACACCTCCCCGAACAATGCAAACCCCGGATCAGAAATTGAGAGGATCAGAAGTTCAGATGATGTATAACCGCCAAGGAGGCATTCCATTTCCTGATCATCTCATCATCTGATCATCTGATCACCACCACCATGCTCGAAGCGATCAAACAACCCTGGCCCTGGTACATCGCCGGCGCCCTCATCGGCCTCACGGTGCCCTACCTGCTGCTCGTGGGCAACAAGACCTTCGGGATCAGCAGTTCGCTGCGCCATTTGTGCGCGGCCTGTTTGCCCGCGAACATCTCCTTCTTCAAGTACGATTGGAAGAAGGAAGCATGGAACCTCTTCTTCGTGGGCGGCATCGCGGTGGGAGCTTTCATCGCCGCGCGCTTCCTGAGCGACCCGAACCCGATCGTGCTGGCCGAGCCGACCGCCGAATACCTCACGAGCAAGGGCATCACGGACACGGGCCATCTGCTGCCTGCCGAGATCTTCAGCTGGGAGCAGCTCTTCACCGTGCGCGGCCTGATCTTCTTCGTGATCGGCGGTTTCCTCGTGGGCTTCGGCACGCGCTACGCTGGCGGCTGCACCAGTGGCCACGCCATCATGGGCCTCAGCAGCCTGCAGTGGCCCAGCTTGGTGGCCACCATCATGTTCATGGTCGGCGGCATCATCATGACCTGGTTCATCCTTCCCTTCCTCCTCACACTCTGAAGACATGAAGAACGACTTCCAACAGGCACCAGCCGCTGACCTGCAGAAGCGTGAGCTCGACGCGATCTGCGTGAATGAGAGCGAGCTGGTGCACCCGTGGTGGCACAACTTCAAGTACAGCGCCTGGGGCATCCTCTTCGGCATCGTCTTCGTCAAGGCCGAGATCATCAGCTGGTTCCGCATCCAGGAGATGTTCCGCTTCGAGAGCTTCCACATGTACGGCGTGATAGGCACGGCGGTGGTGGTCGGGCTCATCAGCGTGCAGCTCATCAAGCGCACGAAGGCAAGGACCATCCACGGCGAGGAGATCCACATCCCGAAGAAGGAGTTCAACAAGGGCCAGGTGATCGGTGGCCTGCTCTTCGGCCTCGGCTGGGCCATCACCGGCGCTTGCCCTGGTCCGCTGTTCGCTCAAATGGGGGCGGGCTTCAGCGTGGTGATCGTGACCTTCGTGAGCGCGGTCGCGGGCACCTGGGTGTACGGCCTTCTTCGCGAGAAACTGCCTCACTGATCACGCACGGCCATGCTCGTGCCTGCGATCGTCCTTCTCGCCACCATCCTTGTCCTGGTGGTGCTCTACGTGCTCGATGATGCGCTGGCCACCTTGCAGGAGCGCATCGGGCATCCGCGCAAAGGAGGCCTGAGCTGGAGCAAGCGCATCACCTGGATCCTGCTCGCGCTCGTGGTCGCTCAGTTCTTCCTTCCTCCCGACCTCCTCGACACGAAAGCACCAGCCCCTGAGCCGCTGCCGCAAGCTGCCTCTTATGATCCGGATGGCCTGTGGAGCGGTGCTGACACCACGAGATTGGCCTTCCTCGATGACGAACGCGAAGTCCTGGTCCGCTACGGCCGCGAGCTGATCGCGAACACCGCGCACTACATCGGCCCGAACGGAACGGTGATGCAGAACACGAACGCGCTGAATTGCCAGAACTGCCACCTCGATGCCGGCACCAAACCCTGGGGCAACAACTACGGCGCTGTCTGGAGCACCTATCCGAAGATCCGTGCGCGCAGCGGGAAGCTCGAGACCGTGGTGAAGCGCGTGAACGATTGCGTGGAACGCAGCCTGAACGGCACCCCGCTGGACAGCACCGGCCGTGAGATGCGCGCCATCGTGGCCTATTTGGAATGGTTGGGCACCGGGATCCCGCGTGACCAGAAGCCCAAGGGATCGGGCATCGTGGAACTGGCCTTCCTCGATCGCGCGGCAGACCACAAGCGCGGTGAGCAGGTCTTCGATCTCAAATGCGCTTCGTGCCACGGCAAGGACGGGCAAGGCATGCTGAAGGCCGATGGCGTCACGCGACTCTATCCGCCGCTGTGGGGGCCATTGAGCTACAACAATGGCGCAGGGCTCTATCGCCTAAGCCGCTTCGCCGGATACGTGAAAGCCAACATGCCGCAGGGCGTGACCCACAAGGCTCCGCAGCTCACTGATGAAGAAGCCTGGGACGTGGCCGCCTATGTGAACTCCCAGCCGCGTCCGGATCGGGATCTCACCGGTGACTGGCCTGACATCAGCAAGAAACCCGTCGATCATCCATTCGGGCCTTTCGCCGACGGCTTCACGGAGCAACAGCACAAATACGGTCCCTTCGGGCCTATCGTCGCCTACTACAAGAACCCATGAGCGAGATCATCCACCCGCCCGGCTGCACCTGCAGCGACCATGATGAGGCCGCGTACAGCGTGAGCCGGAGGCAAGCACTGAAATCGCTTGGTGCCTTGGGCGCGGGGCTGACGCTGGGCCCCACGGTGGCCATGGGCGCGCTTGGCGATGCGCAAAGCCGCGATGAGCTCG
Source organism: Flavobacteriales bacterium (assembly GCA_016712535.1). Taxonomy (NCBI): domain Bacteria; kingdom Pseudomonadati; phylum Bacteroidota; class Flavobacteriia; order Flavobacteriales; species Flavobacteriales bacterium. Next base: position 53,034 of record JADJQW010000003.1, on the reverse strand, counting down.
TTCGCAGCAACGCCCTTCAGAGCGGAAAAGCCGAGAAGTTCACCATCCTCTTCACGAGCGACATACACGCGCAACTGCACACGCACGACGAGTTCTTCATGGAGAACGGCAAGCCCGTGTACAAGAAACGCGGCGGCTACGGTGTGCTGAAGACGATGATCGATAAGCTGCGCGCGGAGGATCCGGCCAACACCCTCGTGATCGATGGTGGTGATTGTTTCCAAGGAGGCGGTGTTGCGGCCATGAGCGAGGGCCGCGCGATCGTGCCGTTGATGAACCGCATCGGCTACGACCTGATCCTGCCCGGCAACTGGGAAGTGGTGTACGGCAAGGAAATGATGCTGAAGGACCTCGGCGGCTACCGCGCGGCGAAGATCTGCGCGAACATGTGGCACGAGAAACTGGCGGACTACTGCGGTGACACGAAGGACCCCAACGCCGACCTCGTGGGCGAGATGATCTTCCAGCCCTACTGGACGCGCATGATCGCCGGGGTGAAGATCGGCTTCATCGGCTACAACGATCCGCTCACGCCCAAACGGCAGTCACCGGCGTACAGCTGTGGCATCAAGTTCACGAAGCCGGAGGTGAACGTGGCGAAGTACATCCGCATCCTGCGCGATTACGAGCAGTGCGCCATGGTCTTCCTGGTCACGCACATGGGCCTCGCGCAGCAAGTGGACCTGGCGAACAAGCCCGAGGTGGAAGGCGCGGACCTGATCCTCGGTGCCGATACGCACGAACGCGTGCGCAAACCCATCGCGGCGAAGTACAGCAAGGTGGTGGAGCCCGGCTCCTTCGGATCGTTCCTCGCTCGCTTGGATGTGGTCGTTGAGGACGGCAAGGTGAAGGACAGCCACTACGAGCTGCTGGATGTGGACCCGGAGAAGTACCCGGCGGACCAGGGCATGCTCCAACTCGTGGACGAGGTGAGCGCGCCGTACAAGGAGCAGCTGGGCAAGGTCGTCGGCAGCACGAAGAACACGCTGGTGCGCTACTACGTGATCGAGAACCCGATGGACAACCTGATCACCGACGCGCTGATGTGGAAGCTGAAGCCGGACATCGCGATCAGCAACGGCTTCCGCTTCTGTCCGCCGATCGTGGCCGATGGCAAGACCCCGACACCCATCACCAACGACCACCTGTGGAGCATGATCCCGGTGGACAGCGACGCCAAGTACGGCGAGGCGACCGGTCAGCAGGTGTGGGACTGGCTGGAGAAGGAACTGCATAACGTGTTCGCGAAGGATCCGGCGAAGCGCTTCGGCGGCTGGGTGGTGCGTTTCCAAGGCATGACGGCCAACTTCACCATGCACAACGACATGGGCAAACGCGTGAACTGGATCAAGGTGGGCAAGAAGCCGATCGACCTGTCGCGCAGCTACCTCATCGCCGCCTGCGAACGCGAAGGCGATCCCGATGACACGCTATGCCGCATGGAGAAGGTGAAGAACCCGCGCCGCGCGAACATCACCATGCACACCATCCTGCGTGAGTACTTCGGCAAGTTCTCCCCGGTGGCACCGAAGGTGGAAGGGCGGATCACCGCTACGGACGCGCCGCAGGACCTGTTGAGCCAGCTGGAGGGGTATGACTACGAGTTCAGGTAGGACGGCGCCGCCGTGCTTGGACTTTGGACTGAGCGAAGTCGAAGGCCTCCAAGTCCTCGCCGTTGCTTCGTCGTTCCACCTCGCAACGGCTCCGGGCTTTTCGGTACGATCCCCACCGCAAAACGATCACTTGGCTTGTGCCGATTCGATGAGTGCGATCTCTGTGGCATCCAATCCATACAGTTCGAAGATCGCCTCATTGATACGCTGCTCCAGGTGCGCAGCCTTGTCTTCTGCCATCTTATCCTTCAAGTGTCCGTGCTTGGCGAACTGGTCTTTTTTAAAAGTAACCAGCGACTTCGTCAATACGGAGACCCGCGCTTTGGACTCTTCCTCCGATTTGGTTTTCGCGACCTTGATGGGTATGGATAGGATCGCCTCCTTCTTGATCTTCGGGAAAGTCCTCTTCTGGTCGGAATGGACTTTACCCCAGAAGTAGCGATTCAAACGGCTGTTCATCACACCTAACACGAAGTACAGGTCTGGGGCGTTCGATGCCCGCCCATAGACGTTGTAGAGGGAGTTCATCGCGAACAGCCCGCCAGGAACAACTGTGGCGATAGGGTAGTGACCCACTTGGCGAATACAGATCCTGTCTTGTTGATGGATCGTTTCGTTTCCACCGCTCTTCACGCCCTCAGAGGTGAAAAGGACAAAGAGGGATTGTGACCGAAGACCGAAGGATTCGATATCGGCACCATCTACCACGGGCTGGTAGCTCTTGCTGAGTTTCTTATCGGCGACATGCTTCTTTCTGTCCCATGCCTGAATACCGAAGTAAGCACCGTGCGTATCACCCAGAGGGCGTGACTGTCCCTGTATCTTTTGAATGAGCCTCTTGTCGGAGGCGCTTACGTCCAAGATGAAGTCGGCTCTCGGGTTTGCTGCGAACGAAGCCTGTTCCACTAAGCCGATCGGGCGTGGCTCGAAAGCTTCGTCAGCCTTGATCACCTTCAACTTGCCCTTGGCTCTTGCGTCCGCCTTCGTTGTAATAAAGACGCAGGTGTCAACGCTGGCCTGGCTGAAGACGTTATAGTTGAGGAGCAGTATCTCGTCCAATTTCGTCCTATCGAGCAGCAATCTACGCAATGGTTCAGCGTGGATATTCTTCAAGAAGGTGTTCGGTGTGATGAATCCCAGCTTTCCATTTGGCGCGAGGAGATTGATCGCCCGTTCAACGAAAAGTTGATAGGTGTCGATCTTGTACCGAGCCGTGTTGTATTTGTTGGAGGCGTAGCTGAAGAATTCTTTCGTCTCCAGGTTCTGAAGTAGAACGTAGGGTGGGTTGCCGATAACAGCGTCGAATCCTCCTGCTGGCCGTGCGTACGGAGCGTACGGAGCCTGCGGTTCTTCCACCCCGCTGATCCCTTGCTTACGCAATAACGCAGCCGCTCTTTCTTGTTGCTCTTCAAAGTCCTGCTTCACCCGTCTTGCCTGAGCGAGCAGTTCTTGATCCATGTCGGGCTTCCTGATCTTGAAGACTTGTGGGAAGGACCGTTGCCAGTTGAACGGCCGGATCTTTCGGTCGCCGCCAAGGTCCAACTCAGCATCGTAGTAGTCGGTGTCGATCAGACTATTACCCCACAACACGTTCTCATCCAACGTCGGCAAGATGCGCTCGTGGGCGAAGTCCAAGCTGTGCTGGATGCTTGCTGTGGTCTCACCTTCCATGCACTTCAGTAGCAGGCTCAGTTTGGTGACCTCCACGGCATTGGGGTCCAGGTCCACACCATACAGGTTGTTGAGCAGGACCTCCTTCTTCACCGCGCTGGTCAACTCACCATCCGGGCGCAGCACTTCATCTCTCTTCTTTCCTTTCATCGGTGCATGCTCCCGGTAGTAGTTCTTGTGCCAGTCGAGGAGGTACTGATAGGCGCCCAAGAGAAAGCTCCCACTGCCGCAAGCCGGGTCCAGCACCTTCAATTCCTTCACTTCCTTGGGTGTTTTCCCTTTGATGAGTTCGCCGACGGTCCGCTGCACGATGTAGTCCACGATGTACTGCGGCGTGTAGTACACGCCACCGGCTTTCCGCACTTCCGGTTTTTGCTCGATGCTGGCGATATGGCCTTTGCCGATGACGATGCGCTTGCCGAGGAACTGCTCGTAGGCACTACCCAGGATCTCCACGCTCAGTACGCTGAATTCGTAAGGGCTTTTCGGGTAGTACAGATCCTCGATGATGGTGCGGATGATCTTGTTCTCGATCACCACGTTCGCGCTCACCTTGTCCTTGCGGAAGTCGAACAACCCGCTGTTGTACTTGGTGTCTGCGCGTCGGAAGAGCTTGAAGAGATTCGGATACAGGTCGCCGCCTTCCTTGGTGCAGGCCATCAACTCGCCGTAGGGTTCAACGCCGCGGTCCTCGGCAATGCGCAGGAAGATGATGCGGTCGATGGTCTGTTGCACAACGTGGTTCAACGACTCTTCGTCGAGGTCCCGGTTCTTCAAGCTGATGTTGGTGGCCAGGTAAGTACGCCAGCTATCCAAGCTCTCCAGGAATGCAGCATCAACGGAGGCCGTACCGCGCTTTCCACGATCGCTTTTGATGAACTGGTCAAAGCTTCCTTTGCGGACCTGCTCCTTGCTGAAGGTGTTCCACAGGAATTCGAACTCCTTGTCGTAGTCCTCGAAAGTGATGTACTTGATACGGGCTACAGCGGCCTTGTCCTCCTGCTTCGGTTGCTTGCTGCAATCGTAAACGCTGAACTCCTCAAAGTCAGTGAGGATGCTAATGGGAAGTTTGGCGCTCCAGGCATAACGACGAACCTGGTAGGCCGGCTCCACTTCGCTCTTCACCTTCACGAACGGCTTCTTGGCCTCCACGAAGAACAGCCGCTTCCCGCCTTCTAGTCTGAAGCTGTAGTCCGGTGCTTTCAACGCCTTCCCCACCTTCACGCGATCCTCATGGATCACCTCTCTATATGCCTCGGCATTGCCCGCGCTATTGTCCACATCCCAGCCCAGGGCTTTGAAGAAGGGGTCAATGAAATCGCGACGGACCTGGGTCTCGTTGTAATCGGAGCGCTTGTAACTCTGGTATTGCTCGCGGAATCGAGCGACCAGTTCGGCTACCGCAGTGCGTGCGGCCTCTTTGGTGGGTGAAGGTGGCATGACGGAAATTCCAGCAGCAATTCTTCGGCAACTTACCAACCCCAAGCCAACCGAACTGGGATCCGTGTTAGTGGGATATGAACTTCAGCCGCGTGATCGGCTTTTCGCGTTAGGGACAGCAGCGGGTAGCCCACAGCCGACCGAGGCACGAGGGCGGCGAGGACTGCGAGCGAATGGCCCGACGGCGAGTCTTCGAGCCGGAACGCCCAAACCACCTACACGCTCTCCTTCACTCCCACCGCCCCCTCAATCGCCTCCTTCGCCGCAGGTACGTTCTTCACATCCTGCACGCTGGCCCGCAGCGTCCCCGCCTTCTCATACACCTTGAACCGACGTGGTTGCGCCGACCGCCCGCAGCACGGCGTTGAAGCCATCGCCCTCGAAGAACGGATGCTTCAGGTCCGCGATTGGTGCCGATGAGCGTGCCCTTCTTCAGCACCATCTTCTCGAGGCCCATGCGTTGCCCCAGCCAGCGTAAGCGGATCGCTTCCAACAGTTCGTTCACCAGCGGCGGGATGGGGCCGAAACGATCGGTGACTTCCATCGTGAACTTCTGCCGCTCGGCTTCGTCCTTGATCTCGTCGAGGCGGTGGTAGAGCACTATGGGTTGCGAAACACCGGTTCCTTCCTCACAACTGCTTCAACCACGTCACCTTCCCGATCAGGCGCTGCTCGTTCCTGTTCTCACTAGCGATGAAGCCACCCTGGCCGAAGACGAGGTAGAGGAACGAGAGCGGGCGGTACTCCCACGCCAGGCGGGCATTCAGTACTTCGCTTTCGGTAACAGTGTTGTACTGGTAGCTGCCCGTGATCTGCAAGCGCGCGAACGGCGCGATGCGCACATTGCCGTTGAGCAGGTGCGCGCTGAAGGTCGTATCCGTTATGCCAATGCGCTCGAACCCATCCACGCTCCAGCCGGCGCCCAAGCGCACATGCGGGATCGGGGCATATCGCACGTTGGCCGAGAAGGTCCAGTAACCGCCATCGTAGAACCGACCGGTCTTCGCATTGCCGTCACCGCTGATCTTGCGCGAGCCATCGGTGCTGAGGTAGATCCACGTGCGGCCGAAGGAATAGTCGCCTGGGGCGATGGGCACGCCGAGCGGCGCGAACCCCTCCGGGATCCGCTGCCATTCCTGCTCGCGTCCGACGCCGATGTAGGTGCCGTTCTGGAACTTGATGCCCGTAAGGCTGATGTCGATATCGGCTTGCTGGAACTCCAGGTCGTCGGCATCATGGTAGATGTTCAGGTACATGAAGGGCACATAGCTCCTGATCTTCTTGGGCAGCCACTTGGGCCGCAGGTCCAGGTCGAAGGCGGGACTGCTGAGCAGGTAGTTGTTGCCCATGACGAAGCCTGATCCCGGGGTGTACCGCGCATCCACGTATTGCTGAACCCATCCGGCATAGCCCCAGTTCGCGTTATGGCCCAGCCAGAGGTGTGCCGCGCCACCAGTGCCTGCGGCATCATCGCTTGTTGCGCTGCCCATCGCCGCGATGGTCCAATCGCCGGTGGGACGCAGGAACACATCGGCAGTGGCGCTGTAGTTGCGGCTGTGCAACGGGGCTTCCGCTGCGGGGATCGCCGACCCGCGTTGGGCATCCTTCATGGTGACGAGCGCACCGAAGCGTGACTTGGCGGTGGGGTTGTAGGCGTAGCGCAACACGCCATAGTGCGCCGGACCGGTGAGTTCTCCCCCGCGTTCACGCACGGCGATGGCACCCAGGTTGTGCTTGGCGGTCTGCGTCACAACACGCAGCCCCGCATCCAAGGGTTGCGCGATGCCGTTGTCATCCAGCCCGATGCGGCGGCTGTAGAACGGTACGATCTGCGAGGTGCCCGTGGCATCGAACAGCGCCGCGTTCTCCAGGAAGAACTGGCGCTTCTCCGGGAAGAAGATGCTGAACCGCCCCAGGTTGTTCACTTGCTGATCCACATCGGTCTGCGCGAAATCAGTGTTCACGGTGGCGTCGATCACCGTGCTGGACGAAGGGGCCCACTTCAATTCACCGCCTACCTGCGCCGCCCACGGCGCCGTGCTGTTCACCGGACCGTTCACCAACGCATAGGGATTCAGCTGCAGCGAGAGCGAGGGGTTGGGCGGTGTGATGCCTGTGAGGCGTGCGGCATACTCCATGCGGAACAGGGTGTAGGCCCGCGGGATGGCCGGGAACGTGACGAACTCGTTGTTGCGCCGAATACCGCGTGCGAAGAGGATGCCCATCTCCGTGGCACCCTTGCGGTATCGAAGGCTCTTCCACGGAATGGCGAACTCGGCGCACCAGCCGCTATCGGTGCGGGTGGTGGCCACATGCCACAGCGCGTTCCAGTCCTCGTTGAAGTTGTCGCCATTGAGCACCTGCAGGTCGCGCTGGTTCCCGTAAGGGGTGGCCTGGAAGATCCACGCGTTGCGGTGGTCACCGATGCCATCGATGGCCACGCTGAAGAAGTCGTTCTCGAAGGGCTCGAAATCGCGCTGGAGGCTGATCACACGTGGTTTGCTCGTGGCCGCCGCGCTGTCGTAGCAGAACACGCCCACATAAATGGCGTGCGCGTCATGCAGCACGAAGACGTCCGTGCGTTGGCTGGGCGGGGCGCCTTGCTGCGGGTCCTTCTGGACGAAAGCGGCGTTCATCCTGCCGCTTGCCCAAGCGGTCTCCCGCAGATCACCATCCACCTTGATACCATCCGTCAAGAGGGCACAGGGCACCACATGCGGTGTTTCCGGCGGCGGGAAGGTGGTGGGTTGCTGGGCCCATGCAACGGCCGCGTTCATCCAACACCATGCGATCAGCACGCACCGTAGTGGCCGATCACAGAGCCCGCTCATTGGACGGAACAGGGTTCAGCGGAGCAGCATACTGTTTGAATCCCTCCGCATCCATCACCCGCTTGTTCCAGCTGTCATCGACGATCCGGTCGAGGATGCGCTTGCCGCCTTCCTGCACCTGCATGCGGAACGCCAGGTGGTGGGCTGCGCTGGTGCCCGCAGCTTCTTCCATCATCAGCGGGATCGCCATGCTGGGCAGCCACCAGGAAGCCAGCTCGATCGTCTTGTGCCGTTCCCGATCGGCTTGGGCCACCTCCTGCACGACGCTGTCCATCATCAGCGAGACCAGGGTGCTGGCCATCATCCAGTCGACGTTCTCATTGGGGACGGTGTCACGGCCGTAAGGCGTGTTCCGTAGATCGGGCCTTGCCGCATAGAAGCGTCGCTGGATGGTGTCCGCATCAAGCTCGTACACGGCCTGTGCACCCACGCGATCGGCGGTGATGTAATCCACCATCAAGCTCGGAGGATGCTGGAGCTTCGCGCCCCATTGCACTGCACCGGGTATCACCAGACAGACCGCGGCATAAGCAATGGCACCACGCAGGGCTTGGTCATTGCTGCCGCGCGACATCCATGCGGCCAGCCCAAGGACCGCTGCCCAGAAGAGCAGATAGGCTGTTGCCAGCAATGCGATGACCAGCAATGCCCAAGGCTGCTCCGCGAGCGCGCCCGCCCGTGCACCCGCAGCCAGCATGGGCAGTATCGTGACCAGCCAGACCACGATCGCAGGTGGCACGAAACGCCGGGCCAGCCATGACCGCAGGCCATCGCTGTGCAACCGGATGAGGACCAGCGCTCCTCGATCGCGTTCCGCACCGCCGATGTCGAACACCAGGGCCAGCAAGAAGAGCGGCATCAGGTAGATGAGCACGAAGGCCCAGTCGAAGGTCCCGAGCTGCCGGTGCTCGGGATCGGCGATCTCGGTCTGCAAGCGCGTGTTGTAGGCGTTGCTGTAGTAGGCGAGATCGGCGAACCACGGGTGGTCTGCGCTGCGGCCGGGCACGATGGCCAACATAGGGGAGGGCGTTATGTACGCTTTGGGTCGTGCGTACCAAGAGCACCAGAAGGGATCGGTGATGTCCACCCAAGGCATGTCCTCAGGGCCTTTGCGGCCTTCGGCGAACCACGCACGCACCTTCTCATGCTCTTTGCTTCGGTCAGCCTCGATGGTGGCGATCCGCTCCTTGCGCGCTTCCAGCTCCTGCATGCCTCCTCGCAAGGCGATCACGCAGCAGCCCAGCAACAGGACAAGGGCGATGAGCTTGCCAGGCGAACGCAGCAGTTGAAGCGCGCTGATGCGCAGGATGGCCATCGTCCTCATGAGCGCAGCAGTTCAGGGCCGGGTCGGCGGGCGAAGAGGATGAGCAGCAGCACGAGGAGGAAACCCGTCCAGATCAGCAGTGCGCGCAGGTCGACCCCCCAACCGCTGCGCATGGAGCGCCAATCGGGGTGGGCATAGGTGAAGTCCGGGATGGCGCGGAAGAAATCGCCGTCGGCTTTCCATGACCAATCGCCGGTGCGCGACCCGCCATGGGCGTGCTCGTGGTTGAGGCGTTCCACCAGGTCGCGGCGGTAGTGTTCGGCGGCCCGTTGGAAGTGGATGTGGTGCGGCATATCGGTGCCTGCAGCGGACATGCTGAGCCCGCGCAGCGCGAGGTAGGGACTGAGCAGGGCGCTCCGCTGCACGCTGCGTTTCCGATCGGCCATGCGTTCCTGCAAGGCTCCGAAATGCTTGTCCCAGACCGCGTTGCCGTATTCCTCATCGGCCTGCATCACGAGGCCATCGAAGTTGATGGGCAGCTGCGAAAGGCTGTCCACGCCGTATTCCGCCAAGGCCTTGCGCTCAAGCTCCGCACGCCGCGTGTCCTCGGGGTTATGGCCGTCCACGCCCTGCTCGCGATCGGTCTGCATGGCCTTGTTGAAGCTGCGGCGATCGGGCAACGGATGGCGCGCATCGGCCCACGCGGCGGCCAGGTGGGGTGCGGCCACGGTCCAGGCCAGCCAGATGCCCAGCAGCACGGTGAACACGGACTCCATGCGCCGCACACGGGCACTGACGATCACGGTGAGCAAGGCGATGATGGCATAGTAAAGCAGATGGGCGACGGAGAAGCCCGCAAGGCGGACGGCTTGTCCGCTTTCCGGCCCATCGCCCAGCAGGACCTGCAGCATTACGATGACCAGCAGGAACAGGGCCCCCACAAGCGTAAGGGCGATCGCCTTGCCCAGCAGCAGCTGTCGTGCGCCCAGGCCCTGCACGGCCATCAGGCGCAGGCGTCCGCTGCGGCGTTCATCGGTGACCGAGGCGAAGCCCAGCACGATGAGCAACAGTGGCACCAGCACCTGCAGGATCAGCGCGGGGTGCGGTTCGCCGAAGCGGGCCAGCTGGGGCAGTTGCGCCGCACTGCTCCAGGCGAGGTCGTTCTGCACATGGCCTTCCAGGCGGAGCGCATTGCCGGTCACGGGGTTGGTGCCCGGATCCAGCGCGGCCAGAACCCCGGCGGGCTTGAAGGCGTAGGTGCCGAAGTGCGCCGCGCCATGCGGGTTGCTCGGCCCCATGTTGTCCCACTGTCGGCGCACTTCACGGGCGGCTTCCGTGCGTTGCTGCCGATCGCGCCGGTGCTCCACATGGCCGATCGTACCGGTCACCACGAGGAGTACGGCCATGCCCAGCAGCAACAGACGCCAACGCGGGCTGCGTACAAGGCCGATCCATTCAGTCCGCGCGATGCGCCACATGGTTCAGCCGTTGATGTGTTCCAGGTAGGCCTGTTCCAGGGCCGCGGCATCGATGTGCGCGGCGCCCATCTCGCGCACGATGCGGCCGTGCTGGAGGATACCCACGCGGTCGCAGGTCTCGCGCACCCGGAAGAGATCGTGCGAGGCCATGAGCACGGTGGTGCCGCCCCTGGCCAGTTCGCGCAGCAGCACACCCAGATCACGGCTGGCGGCAGGGTCCAGTCCACTGGCGGGTTCATCCAGCAACAGCACATCGGCCTTGCGCGCCACGGCGATGGCGATGCCCACCTTCTGCCGCATGCCCTTGCTGTAGGAGGAAAGGCGCCTCCCGTGGTGATCGGCCTCAAGCCCGCAGCGCAGCAACGCCTCTCGCAGGTCCGCCTTGGCCAGGGCCGATCCGCCCAAGCGCGTGAAATGGTCCAGGTTCTCCAGGCCGCTGAGGAAGGGGTAGAGTTCCACGTTCTCCGGGATGTAGCCGGTCCGGGAGCGGGCCTCATCGGCGTGGGTGCGCATGTCATGCCCCGCTACAAGCACGGTTCCGCTCTCGAACGGCTCGAAGCCCAGCAGGATGCGGATGGTGGTGCTCTTCCCAGCGCCGTTTGGGCCGAGCAGTCCGTATACCTCGCCGCGTTGCAACGAAAGCGACAAGCCCTTCACGGCCTCATGCGCGCCGTAGCGTTTATGCAGTGCTTCGATGTGTATCATGTCTTTTGGCTACAGAACCATGGTCACTCGATCACCACGGGGAAGGTGACCTCGATGTCGGTCTCTCCGCCCGCATTGGTGATGTCGCCACTGCTCACACCGGCCGCACCCTTGTCTGGTTCATGTCGCAAGGTGACGATCACACTGCCGTTGCTCGCTGCACCGATGGTCCACGTCGTGGCCAGGCCCACCGGGTTGCCGTCCGCATCCGCGTCATTGTAAGCCATGGTGGCGTTGACGCCGCTCACTTGGAAGAAGAACTGGTGGTCTTCATCCTCAGCCAGGATCTCGGCGGTGATGTCCTCGGCCGGGCTCTCGCTCTCGTTGAGCACTTCGATGGTCACGGTATAGATGCTGTCCGCACTGAGCGTATCCGCTTCGATCACGGGCACGTTCCCGCCATCGCCGTCGAGGTCCGTGAACTCGAAGTGGAAGTGCTCGACATCATTGGCGGAGTGGAAGTGAAGGCGCAGGGTGGTGATGAGCTCCTCCTCGTTGGGCGGGGGAGCGGGTGTAGCGGGGTCATCATCATCCTTCTTACAGCCGGTGATGGCGGCAGCAGTTAAAAGAGCCATGGCCATGTACTTCAGGTTCGTCTTCATGGGTTCGAGGTTTTCGGAGTTTGGGTGTTGTTCAGTTCGTTGGGTAGAGGCATCACGGCGCGGAAGTCCATCCAGTTGAGCACGTGCCCGAGGATGAGCAGTCCGCTGCCGATGTATGTGAGGTTCTCTAAAGCGGGGTGAACGCCTTCCAGCGCCATGCCCACGGCGAAGACGCCCCAGCCTATGCCGAGCACCATGGCCACAGTGGCGTTGTTGCGGCTGCGTATTGCACTGCGCATGGCAAGGAATGCCAGAGCGATGAAGCCCCAGGTGACGGACGGATGCTGCATGAAGCTGGCACCCACGGCGATGAACACCGGCATGGCCAGGCAATGCACCAGGCAGAGGGCTGAGTTGAGGATGCCGAGACCGTCGGCAAGGCGAGGGCGGGAAATGGTTGAATGGCTCATGTTGCGATGTTCCTGCCTGCCTTCGTCATTTTCCGAAATTCAACCGCGGATACTCAGCTTCGAACAGGCGCTTTCGGCCGTTGTGGAAACCATCCTCGTTCACGTCGTACCAGTTGGCCTTCGTGTCCTGCTTGTATGCCGGGGTGAACACGTCCACCATTTGGGTAAAGGCATTCGGCATGATGGAATGGATGTTGCCCTTGTCCACACCGAGCATGCTCACAGACCCCGCCTCCACGTTCTCGCTTGCTGTTTCCCGCAGAATGCATTTCTTCAGCACATGTGTTCTTCCGTTCACCACCACCTCTCTTTCTGAGGTGAGGTGCTCGACGAGGTCGTAGTTCTTCGTCAGGATGCTCCCGGAGACGACGTTCAGAACGCCCGTCATATTCGGGTGATCGTGATGCGGTATGTACTCACCCGGCTCGAACTGGAAGAGCGATACCTGGAAGTCCACTTCATGGTGCAATCTGTCGGACTCGAACCAGTTCTGCCTTTTGTTCTCGTACGCCTGCATGGCCTGTTTGACGTTCTCGAACTCCGGGAAGTCGCACTGTAGAAGGAGCCGCTTCACCTGTTTGATGTAGCGCTCATCGTTCCAATGCGGTTCGTGCTGGCTGCGGGCCAGCAGGGTGAGCCGCTCGATGAACGCGTCCCAGTTCAGCGGCGTGTCCGCGTTCCACCTGCCCATGTGCCCATTCGCCTGCTGCGCGTAGGTGGAAATGGAACGCAACTGCAGCACAACGCCGGCAAAGCCCAGTGCGCTCAACCTGATGAAGTCCCGGCGCTTGAAGTCGTCCATGGTCGTTGTGCTTGATCGGTGGTCGTTGAGCTAAGGGTCACACGCCGGTCATTGGGGCAAGGGTGTGGGGTGGTGATACTGGGGTCAGGAAACCTGAGGAAGTACGCGTTCATACCAAGCCACCACCCCAAGCCGGTGGGGATCGCCATAGAGCTGAATGAACCGCTGTGTTTCGGGATGGTCGTCATCGGACAGGATGGCGAGGCGCTCCAGCACGAAGGGCCGGGTGAGCGTGATGCCGCAGTCCACCGTGATGCACCGGTGCCAGTCCTCGTAGGTGTGCGGGATCATAGGTCGAGCAGGGGTCCGTTGGTGTCGATCCGCAGCAGCAGCCGTTGCTCTCCGGTCTCCTCGATGGTGGGGCTGCGATGCACGCAGGCCGCCACGCCATCGCCCGGATACAAGGCCCCCTTGATGATGGCCACGTGCCCGGTGGCCACCTGCTGCACATCCTCCGGCGAGCGCTCGATGGGCAGGTGAGGGTCGCGGCTTCGAATGGCCTTTTCATTCACCGCATCGTTGGGCAGCCAAAGCGTGCCCGGCCCCACATACGTGCAAAGCAGGCGCAGGTCGTTCACATCGGTATGGAAGCGGCGGCACATGTTGGTGTTCACGGCGCTGAGCGAGAGGCGCAGGTCCTTCACCATGCTGGTGTTGGCAAAGCCTTCGAGGAGCAGCGCGATGTCGTGGAGCAGGTGCTCCGCATCGAGCTCCTTGGTGGTGAACACCTCGCGCAGGTGCTCCATGATGGCGGTGACACAGCCGTGCGTGCGGATCTCGCCGGTCAGTCGGCCAAGGACCGCATTGATCTCTGCGATGGGCACAGGCTGGCTGCGTTCCCAAACGGCGATGTTCACCTCCGGTTCGTGGATGCGTTCCAACACACGGGACTCCTGTCCGGCGGCGAGGTTGGCAATAGCGGGAGAGAAGGTGGTGCTCATGGTCGTAGGGTTCATGCCGCTTCGGGTTCCATGGCCGGTATGGGCCATTCATCGGTCTTCGGGAAGCGTCCGGCGCGCCATGCCGCGATCTCGGCCTCATTGCACAGGCATTGCTCCAGCGCGGTGCGGATCGCTGCCTCGTCCATCTCCTGTCCGATGAAGACCAGTTCGTTCTGGCGATCACCGAACACGGGGTCCCAGCGTGCTTCGATGGCGTCCTTATGATCGACGAACGTGGCGTAGCGGATGCGCTGGCCGAACGGCATGCTGCACCACCACACACCGGCACCGTCGGCGCGAAGACTTCCGCCGGCCTGGCTCCAGTTGAGCGCCTGGTCAGGGCGCGATGCGAGCCAGAACATGCCTTTGCTACGGATGATGGTGGTGGGGAAATGCTGGTCGATCCACGTCCAGAAGCGTTCCGGATGGAAGGGCCTGCGCTCGCGGTAGACAAATGAGCTGATCCCGTACTCCTCGGTTTCCGGCGTGTGTATGCCGCCTTCCAATTCCTTCTTCCAACCGGCGCTGCTTTCGGCTTTCTCCATGTTGAAGAGGCCGGTGTTGAGGATCGCTTTGGGCTCCACCTTGCCGAACGCGCTGTGTACGATCACCGCTCCGGGGTTCAGCTTGCGCAGGGTGGCTTCCAGTGTTCCGAGCATTTCGGGCGTGGCCTGATCGGTCTTGTTCAACACGATCACGTTCGCGAATTCGATCTGGTCCGTGAGCAGGTTCACGATGGTGCGGTGGTCGCCCTCCATGTTGGTGAGCGCACGGTCCACCAAGCGTTCGGTGCTGCAGAAGTCGCGGAAGAAATTGTAGCTGTCCACCACGGTGACCATGGTGTCGATGTAGGCGAAGCGGCCCAAATCGATGCCGCTCTCCTCGCTCACGAAGCTGAAGGTCTGCGCCACGGGCACGGGTTCGCTGATGCCGGTACTTTCGATGAGCAGGTGGTCGAAGCGGCCCTCCTTGGCAAGTCGCTCCACTTCCACCATCAGGTCCTCGCGCAGGGTGCAGCAGATGCAGCCGTTGCTCATCTCCACCAGCTTCTCCTCGGTGCGGCTCAAGGCGCCGCTGTTCTCCACGAGCCGCGCATCGATGTTCACTTCGCTCATGTCGTTCACGATCACCGCTACACGCAGCCCCTGCTTGTTGTGGAGCACGTGGTTGAGCAAGGTGGTCTTGCCCGCGCCGAGGAAGCCGGAGAGGACGGTGACCGGAAGTTTCTTCTGTTCGTTCATCACGATCATCTCGTTCGTTGGTGGAACACGGGAAGAGAGCCACTACCCTCGTTGCCGGGCCAAGCGGTTCGTTCAACCCTTGACCTGCTCTCTCCCGCGTGCTCCATTTTCTTCGGGCCTACGCACATAATGCAACTGAGTGGCAAATATGGGGTAAGATCCGCAAACGCAACCGTGTTGCATTAGATTTGTTCGCGATGACCGACGAAGACATCCTCCGCCATCACGGCCTGCGCGTAACCGCCCTTCGCCTGGACCTGCTGGCCCTGCTGCGCAAAAGCGATCGCGCACTGACGCATCTGGAGCTGGAAGGCCGCTTGACCGCTACGGCCGACCGCGTCAGCATCTTTCGTTCACTGAACGCCTTCGAGGAAGCAGGCCTCGTGCATCGGGTCCTGGATTCACGGGGCACGAGCTGTTTCGCGCCATGCGCCGATCAATGCGGCCATGGCCACCACAACGATGCACACGCACACTTCCGCTGCACCGACTGCGGCCACGTGTTCTGTTTGGAGGCGGTGGAACTCCCGAAGGTGAAGCTGCCCAAGGGTTTCGCTTTGAAGCAGGGGCACCTGGACCTGGAAGGCACGTGCAAGAGCTGCAAGTGATGCACGGAGCACGTCCGTTCTCCTGGTTCCTGTGGCTGTGCATCTGCACGCTCCCACCGGGCTGCAGGCACGATGATCACTCCGCCCATGCGGACGAGAAGACATTGGTGGAGTCCAGTGGTTCCGTCCTTCGCCCCGGCGACGTCCTCTTCCAGGACTTGGACTGCGGCCCTTTGTGCGATGCGATCGAGGAGGTGACCGAGGGCATCGGCGGCCACGACTTCAGCCATGCTGGCATGATCGTGCGCTTGGGCGATTCGCTCGCAGTGATCGAGGCCATTGGTAAGGATGTTCACCTCACCAGCTTGCGCGACTTCCACGCGCGCAGCACCAAGGTGTGGCACGGAAGCGTGCAGCCCATCCACCGAACGTTGGCAGGACGCGCCGCCGATACAGCACTGGCCATGCTAGGCGTTCCGTACGATGATGCTTTTCTCCCGGACAATGGCAAGCTGTATTGCACGGAGCTGATAGCCCTGGCCTTCGATCGGGCCAATGGGAGCCGTGTCTTCGAGCAGCGGCCCATGACATTCAAGGATCCAGGCACCGGCGCTTTCTTCCCCGCATGGGAAGCGTACTACACCGCGTTGGGAATGCCCATTCCCGAAGGCGTGGAGGGCTGCAACCCCGGCGGGCTCAGTACGAGCGCGCTGTTCGCCGCAGAATGATGGTGCGACCCCTCTTCGACTTGCGCCGCCCGTCGCCGCCTGCGAACGCGAAGGCGATCCCGACGACACGCTCTGCCGCATGGAGAAGGTGTAGAACCCGCGCCGGGCGAACATCACCATGCACACCATCCTGCGCGAGTACTTCGGCAAGTTCAGTCCGGTGGCACCCAAGGTCGAAGGCCGCATCACGGCTACGGATGCACCCCAGGACCTGCTGAGCCAGCTGGAAGGGTACGACTACGAATTCCGCTGAACAGCGTGAGCCATATCACAGAACCGCGACCAGCCAGCGGCACACCTTTGCATGCCATGAAGAAGCTCCTCCTGCTGATCCCACTGCTCCTCGCAACCGTGACGGTGACCGCCCAGGTCGGTGCTCGCCAGCATCGCATCGTCATGCAGCTTACCAGCGGCGATACGCTCGTGCACAAGAACCTGATGAAGCAATTCAAGAACATGAAGGAAGCCGCTCCCTCCCTTCAGCTCGAGGTGGTGTGCCATGGCCCCGGCATGGACATGCTCATGAGCGATCGCAGCATCGTTCAGGGAAAGGTGAAGGAGTTCGCCGCTCAAGGCATCGTCTTCCTCGCTTGCGACAATACCATCCGGGAGCGCAACCTGGACCCTGCCAAGGTGCTGCCCGAAGCGGGACATGTAAAGGCCGGCATCATCCACATCGTGGAGCGGCAGGAGGACGGCTGGAGCTACATCAAGGCGGGCTTCTAGTCCGTAACGGAGCACCGTGTTCCGTCAGCTCGGTATTCTGCTGTTCCTGCTGGCCGCGACCAGCTCAAGGGCACAGCAATCGGATCAGGACCTGCCCCCCAGCGATACGCTGAAGCAAGGCGCGCCCCTGCCCGAGGTGATCCGCAAGGGCACCCTCGAAGGCCGTTTCCGCATCTTCCTCATGGGCACCCTCAACGATGGTGCGACCGCCGATTACCATGCACAGGCCTTCGGCGGTTCGCTGGGATTCTCATCGCTTCGGTGGCACGGCCTCCAATTGCGCATGACCGGAGGCTACGCCTTCGACCTGTGGAGCGCGGACCTCACCAAGCCCGACCCTTCCACCGCGATCCCGAACCGGTACGAGATCGGCCTCTTCGACGTGACGAATCCGCGCCGCGACAACCAGCTCGCCTTCGTTCAGCTATTCCAGCTCAATCACCATGCGCGCGACGATCGAACGATCGTCGTCCTGGGTCGCCAAGAGCTCATCACGCCATTCATGAACCCTCAGGATGGCCGCATGCACCCGGGACTGGTTGAAGGCCTATGGGCGTCGCATAGGAGCACGAAGGGCGTGCGCTTCGAGGGCGGCGTGATCTACCGGGTGGCGCCGCGATCAACCGCCAACTGGTCCACTGTGGAGCAGAGCATCGGTCTCTATCCGGTGGGCATCGGCATCGATGGGAAGCCGAGCCGGTACGCGGGCCGCACTGTTTCGCCGGGCATAGCCATGGCGGGCATCACGGCACCCTGGAAGCACAAGTTCACGATCACCGGCTGGAACATGCTCGTGGCCAATGCCTTCAACACGGCCATGCTGCAATTAGAACGGGGCACGCGCGACGACCGCTGGATGGTGGGCGCGATGGCGATCCGACAAGACCGCGTGATGAACGGCGGCAACGCCAACGACAGCCTCGCCTACTTCCAATCCGATGCGTCGATGGTCTTCAGCGGGCGCGTCCGGATGAAGATGGGGCGATTCCGCTGGCAGGCCAACTGCACGCGCATCACCGGTGATGGGCGCTACCTGATGCCCCGCGAGTGGGGCCGCGACCCTTTCTACACCTTCCTGCCAAGGGAACGCAACGAAGGCGTTGGCGATGCGCATGCCGCAACGCTCAACCTCATCTGGCGATCGGAGAACGGATGGCGCCTGCAAGCCGATGCCGGACAGTATTGGCTTCCCGAGGTGAGCAACACGCGCTTGAACAAATACGCCTTCCCGGCTTACCAGCAGTTCGACGTGAACGCCCAGTACCAGTTCAGCGGCACCTGGAAAGGCCTTGCAGCCCAGTTCATCTACTTGGTGAAGCTGCCGATGCGCGGCACCGCCTACACCACCCGGCAAGCCGTGAACAAGGTGGACATGCACCACGCGGAGATCATCGTGAACTACGCGTTCTGAGCCTGGTCGGTGATACGCATCACGCACCCCGCCTCGCGCATACCGGACCTTTGCACCATAAACAAACCAGTTCCCATGTTCGGAAAGCTCTTCGGCCTCGGACCCAAGGTGGACCTCGGCCAGAAAATCAAGGAAGGCGCGCAGATCATTGATGTGCGCACGCCCGACGAATACCGCTCCGGCCATCCCAAGGGCGCGGTGAACATCCCGCTCGACCGCCTGCAGGGACAATTGGGCAAGCTCAGCAAGGAGAAACCGGTGATCACCTGCTGCCGCAGCGGCGCCCGCAGCGGCATGGCGGCCGATACGCTGAAGAGCGCGGGCTTCGAGGTGTACAACGGAGGGCCTTGGCAGAACGTGCAAGCCTTGCTATCATGATCGCCTTGCGCAATTGGCATTGGTCACGCTGGATGCGGCTGGGGATCGGGCTCGCCTTCATCGGGCAAGGCATCGCCAGCGGCGAAGCCTTCGCCTTCGGGGCAGGCGCTTTCTTCAGCATCCAGGCCATCCTGAACACCGGTTGCTGCTTCGCCGGAAGCTGCGCGCCAGGGCGAAAGACGATGACCGAGAACGAACTCACCTACCACGAAGTCAAATGACCGACACGCAAAGAGCAACGAGCTTCAAGGACCTGATCGCCGGCGACAAGCCGGTGCTGGTGGACTTCTCCGCTGAATGGTGCGGCCCCTGCCGTGTGATGGGGCCCATCCTCGAGGACCTCAAGCGCCGCGTTGGTGATCAAGCCACCGTGATCAAGATCGATGTGGACCGCAATCCAGCGGCCGCGCAAGCGTATCAGGTGCAGGGCGTGCCCACGCTCATCGTCTTCAAGAACGGCCAACCCGTGTGGCGCCGCAGCGGCGTGATGAGCGCCGAGCAATTGCAGCAGGTGATCGCACCGCATCTCTAAGCCAGAACAAGCCTCATGCGGACACTCAGCCTCGTCGCCTTATCGGGCATTGCCATGCTCAGCGCCTGCGGACCGTCAACGAAGCCCGGTGCATTGCCACCCGATGCCTTTGAGATGGCCATCACCCCCCAGGTCCAGCTAGTTGATGTCCGCACATCGAGTGAATTCTCCAGTGGGCATTTGAAAGGCGCCCTCAACCTCGATTGGACAAGCGGAGAGCTGGAGGCCCAGATGGGGTCACTCGACAAAGACACGCCCGTACTCGTGTACTGCGCTTCGGGCCGCAGGAGCGCTGCTGCGCGGGAAGCACTGCTCAAGGCCGGATTCAAGGACGTCACTGATCTGGATGGAGGTGTGCAAGCATGGACCGCCAATGGCAAGCCCATCGTGAGGTAGGCACACGAGGCTTGCCCAAGGAGGGGGCCCGGGGCGCATGCTCCGGGCCTCTCTGCTTCCGGTCATCAGGGCTTCGCGACCACGAGCACAACGCTCCCTGGCCGGATCCTCAATGCATCCACATGGCCCATCACACGGCCATCGCTGCTCAGGAAATGCAGGTGGATGAACGAATCGTGGTGCGTGAACACCGTGCGGTGATGCCGGGAGAACACGCCGATGACCTCTCCTTCCGGTTCCTTCAAGCTGTAGTGCCGCTTGTATCGCGCGCCCTCCGCAGGTCCGGTGAAGGCGGAGTCGGCAGGCAGGTCCCACGCATGCACATCCATCTCTTCGAAGCGGCCCTTCAGGCGGAAGAAGAAAGGCTGGTCTTCACCTCGCTTATCGAGGAATGCATCCAATCGCTCCGCATCCGACACATCGCCCGGAAACACGACCTCTTCCCAATGCGATACGCGTGCATGAACGAAGAAGGGCGCCTTGGCCGTCGGATCGACCCGCACGCTCAGGCTATCACCCATGACGCGCGCGACGTGGCAGCGACCATCAACCAGCGTGATCTCACCGCGCATATGCTCCAGCGGTCCCATGCCATAGAAGCCACGCTCACTCAACGAATCCATGGCGATCAGGCCGCTCCGCTGGCCTTCCCACATGGTGCGCTTGAGGGCGCCCGTGGCGATGACTTGGGCATGCACTGAGCAGGTGAGCAGGCTCAAGGCCGTGAGATGGGCCAAGCGCCTCATCCCTCGCTGCACATCTTGCTCGCGTCAACCCACTTGTCAAAGTCCTCGGGGTGACGTGACCGAGCGCGACAGCAGCCTCTTTCAAGGTGGTGCCTTCCTTGTGCGCCTTCTTCGCGATCTCGGCGGCCTTGTAGTAGCCGATGTGCGGATTGAGGCTGGTGACGAGCATGAGCGAGTTCTCCAAGTGGCGCTTGATCACGGCGTGATTGGGCTCGATGCCGATGGCGCACTTGTCGTTGAAGGAGACGCATGCATCACCTAGCAGCCGGGCGCTCTCCAGCACGTTGGCGGCGATCAGCGGCTTGAATACGTTCAGCTCGAAATGGCCCTGCATGCCGCCCACGCTCACGGCCACATCGTTCCCGATGACCTGCGCGCAGACCATCGACAGCGCTTCGGGCTGCGTGGGATTCACCTTGCCGGGCATGATGGATGAGCCGGGCTCGTTGTCGGGGATGATGAGCTCGCCGATGCCGCTGCGCGGGCCGCTGCTGAGGATGCGGATGTCGTTGGCGATCTTCATCAGGGAAACGGCGAGACGCTTCATCGCGCCGCTCAGCTCCACCATGGCATCGTGCGCGGCCAGCGCCTCGAACTTGTTCGGCGCGCTGGTGAACGGAAGCCCGGTCAGCTTTCCGATCTGCTCAGCCACCTTCACCGCATAGCCCTTGGGCGCATTGAGGCCCGTGCCGACGGCGGTGCCGCCCAAGGCAAGCTCGCCCACCATGTGCAGCGCGTTGTCGATGGCGCGCAGGCCGTTGTCGAGCTGCTGAACATAGCCGCTGAACTCCTGGCCCAAGGTGAGCGGCGTGGCGTCCATGAAGTGCGTGCGGCCGGTCTTCACGATCGCATTGAACGACTTGGCCTTCTGCGCGAGCGTTTCCCGCAGCTTCTTCACGCCGGGGATGGTCACCTCCACCGTGAGCTTGTAGGCCGCGACGTGCATGGCCGTCGGGAAGGTGTCGTTGCTGCTCTGGCTCTTGTTGACGTCGTCGTTCGGATTGAGGACCTTCTGCTCATCGCTGAGGCTGCCGCCGTTGAGCACATGCGCACGGTAGGCGATCACCTCGTTCACGTTCATGTTGCTCTGCGTGCCGCTGCCGGTCTGCCAGATCACCAGCGGGAACTGTTCATCGAGCTTGCCGGCGATGATCTCGTCGCATACACGGCCGATGAGCTCGCACTTCTCCTTCGGCAATTTGCCCAGCTCCAGGTTGGTGAGGGCCGCAGCCTTCTTCAGGTAGCCGAAGGCATGCACGATCTCGCGCGGCATGCTGCCCGGCGGGCCGATCCTGAAATTGTTGCGGCTGCGCTCGGTCTGCGCGCCCCAATACTTGTCGGCGGGCACCTTCACCTCGCCCATGGTGTCCTTCTCGATGCGGTATTCCATGTCGTTGCGTCGTTTCGTGTCGACCCAAAGGGTCGGCGCTACCGGTCGTTGGCCTAGACTTTCTGCGACTGCCCGTGCATCATCAAGTACGCTTTCAGGAATTCGCCGATGTCGCCGTTCAGCACATCATCCACGTTGCTCGTCTCATGCTCGGTGCGGACGTCCTTCACAAGCTTGTAAGGCTGCAGCACGTAGTTGCGGATCTGGCTGCCCCACTCGATCTTCTTCTTGCCCGCCTCGATCTCGCTACGCTTGCTGCGGCGCCGCTCCAGCTCAGCCTCGTACATCTGCGACTTCAGCAGTTGCAGCGCCTTGTTCTTGTTCTCGAGCTGGCTGCGCGTCTCGGTGTTCTCGATGATGATGCCCGTGGGTCCGTGGCGCAGTCGAACGCCGGTCTCAACCTTGTTCACGTTCTGGCCGCCGGCGCCACCGCTGCGGAAGGTGTCCCAAGTGATGTCGGCGGGGTTGATGTCGATCTCGATGCTCTCATCCACCAGCGGGTACACATACACGCTCACGAAGCTGGTGTGCCTGCGCGCGTTGCTATCGAACGGACTGATGCGCACCAGGCGATGCACGCCGTTCTCGCCCTTCAGCATGCCGAAGGCGAACTCCCCGTCCACTTCCAAGGTGGCCTGCTTGATGCCCGCGGCCTCGCCATCCTGGTAATCGAGCACCTTCACGCTGTAGCCCTCCTTATCGGCCCACATGCGGTACATGCGCAGCAGCATCAGCGCCCAATCGTTGCTCTCCGTTCCGCCCGCGCCACTGGTGATCTGCACCACCGCGCTCAGGGGATCCTCCTCTGCGCTGAGCATGTTCTTGAACTCGAGCTCCTCCAGTGCATCGGACGCTTTCTTGAACTGCGCCTCCAATTCCTCCTCGCTCACTTCCTTCGCCTTCCAGAACTCGAACATCACGCCCACATCGTCGATCTCGCGCTTCACCTCTTCCCATAAGGCCACCCAACGCTTCAGCTCGCGGATCTTGTGCATCACCGCCTTCGCCTTCTTGGCATCGTTCCAGAAATCGGGGTCGTGGGTGTACTTCTCCTCTTCGAGGATGCGGCCGCGCTTGTCCTCGATGTCGAGGTAGCCTTTGAGGGCTTCGAGCCGCTCGATCAGCCCGGTGACCTTGTCTATCGTGATCATTGAGGCCGCGAAAGTACGGGCGCGCGGTTGAGGGTTGAAGGTTGAAGGGAATGATGGTCGGGAGTTGAAGGTTGGCGCAGCAGCAGGCTGGGGGTTGAAAAGAAGCGAAGGCTATCCAAGGTCCCGGAGAGCCTTTTCCACCTCGTCCACCGCAAAGCCTCGCCGAAGGAAGTACGCCATCACCTTCTGCCGTTTCCGGAACGTATCCGGATCCTTCTCCTTCGTCCAGCGCTTGGCCACCAGCTCGCGCAATCGACCAGCCTGCTCATCTTGGTCGATGGCCTTCAACGCTGCGCGGATGCACGGTTCGCTCACGCGCTTCTGCTTCAGCGCCGCCTCGATCCTGCGCAGGCCCCAGCCCTTCTGCCTCAGCTTGCTCACGGCGAAGTGCTCCGCGAAGCGCGCCTCGTTCAAGAAGCCCTCGCCGATGAGCTGGGAGATGATCGGCTCGATCTCGCGCGCAGGCACCTCCCAGGCGTAGAGCTTGTCGCGCACTTCCTGCTGACAGCGCTCCTGGCGTGCGCAATAGGCGCGGGCTTTGGTGAGAGCTGAAGAGGACAATGAGCTATTGATCATGAGGGCCGGCGCCAACCTAAGCACCTGAGGTGAAGGACTGAAGGGTTGTCGATATTTGCAGCGCTATGGGTTCGCTTCAGGACATCCTCAACGCGCTCCGCAGCGAGCGGGAACGGCTCTTCGCCAAGTACGCGTTGACCTCCATGGCTGTTTTCGGTTCCGCCGCTCGTGGTGAGCAGAACCCCGACAGCGATGTGGACATCATGGTGGAGTTCGACACCAGCAAGGATTACGACTTCCTTGAACTGGCTGAAGACCTGCAGCATCTGCTCAAGCGGAAGGTGGATCTCGTCGTGCGCAAGGGTGTTCGGCCCTGGTACATGGAGACCATCGAACGGGACCTGCGCTATGTCTGAATCGAAGGACCGCGCGTACCTGCTTGACATGCGCGAGTTCGCCGGCCAGGTCCTCGCGTATCTGCACAACAAGTCGCACGATGATTTCATGACCGATCGCTTGCTGCGGGATGCCGTGGCTTACAACCTGCAGGTGGTGGGCGAGGCTGCGTACCAAGTGAGCGACGGCTTCAAGGAGGCGCATCCGCAAATAGACTGGTTCAAGATCGCGGGGCTGCGCCACCGGATCGTGCATGACTACCGCCGCGTGGATGATGAGACGCTCTGGCGCATCACGCAGAAGTACGTGCCGCCGTTGGTGGCAGAATTGGACAAGCAGCTGAAATAGGCCGCAGGATCGTCCGCTCAAAAGCAGCGGACAGACCGCTGCGGGAATTTCGGTGAAGGAAGCCCGTGACCGGTCGTAAAAGCTAGGGTAGGTGGCAATCAGCTGTGACCATCCGCGGAAGGGGAAGCCTCACGCAATTGTTGTGGGTAGCACTCTACCAGTGCAGGCCACATGGCATCAACAGGATAATTCTCGCCACCCTCAATTAGACCGAAATGCGTAACACCTACTCTTTCCGCAATGTGCATGGGCTTCCCGTCCTCACCGCGCTTCCCCCACGAAACGAAGTAATGCTTGATAGGAACCATCGTTCGCTCGAGTTGAAGGATGGCCGGCGTTCCGTGATCGAGGCGCACTAGCACAAGTATTCCCTTTCGGTGTCCATGGAGCAGGACATTCTCCCGCTCCAAACGGATCAGGCGAACGACCGCTTGATGTCCATTCGCGTCAGTAAGACAAACGGTGCTCATCACCGCAAACGTAGCTAAGGAATCAGTCGACGGGCCTTGATGGTCGTCCCCTTGGGACAAACCACGTTTAATAACGTTCCGCTCGCGAAGACAAAAGGTGGCGTTGCCCAAATGGCCGTCAAGGTCGCCTTGCATGAGGTTTGCCCAGTATAGTCACCGCACGCTCCGGAAATTCTGTACCAACCCTCGATTGGTTCAATGAGGAATCTACTTCCGTCGTCGTCGATAAAAATTCGGGTTCCTACATCCATGTGATCAACCAACCACATTTCATCGGCCACTCTGACCTCCAGCGTTACATCCTCTGAACCTTCCGAGAAATAAAACTGTTCGTAGGTCTGGGCGGCTATTACTTGCCCCAAGAGCAAGAATGAAGAGAGCAGTACTGAGCGCATGGATGGTACTGGTATGAGAATGACAAACCTAGAACGAAAAGCATGTTCGTTTGCGATGGTTCCTATAGGGCCGAGGCACGCTGAATCGCCCGCTAATCCCAACAATTCTCACACCGGCACCTCATTCCCGTTCCCATCCTGGAAGCTGTAGGCGAGGTATTGCAGGGCGCCCTCGGGCTTCACCTTCACCCACTTCTTCCAGCGCCAGTACCACTTGCGCTGGATGCTGAAGAGGCCCTTGGTGAGGTAGGCGTGGATGAAGGGATGCACGCAGAGCGTGAGGCCGCTCATGTCTTTCTCGGTGAGCAGGTAGTTGAGCGTGTTCTCGATCTCGTCGATGAGCAGCACGGGGGCCTGCACTTCGCCGGTGCCCTTGCAGGTGGGGCAGTTCTCGCTCGTGTCGATCTCGGTCTCGGGGCGCACGCGCTGGCGGGTCATCTCGATGACGCCGAAGCGTGAGGGCGGCAGCACGTTGTGCTTGGCCTTGTCGTCCTCCATGGCATCCTTCAGCGCCTTGTGGAGGAGGCGGCGGTTCTCCGCTTCGTAGAGATCGATGAAATCGACGCAGATGATGCCGCCCATGTCGCGCAGCCGCAATAGTCGGGCGATCTCCTGGGCCGCTTCGATGTTGATGTCGAGCGCGTTCTTCTCCTGGGCCTGGTTGCCGCCCTTGCGGCTGCCGCTGTTCACGTCGATGACGTGCATGGCCTCGGTCTTCTCGATGATCAGGTAGGCGCCGCTGCTCAGCATCACCTGCTTGCCGAAAGCCTGCTTGATCTGCTTGTTGATCCCGAAGTTGTCGAAGATGTCGATCTTCCCCTTGTAGTGCTTGACGATGCCGGCCTTCTCCGGAGCGATGCTCTCAAGGGTGGTACGGATGTCGTCGGCGAGGAGCTCATCATCGACATGGATGCCGGTGAAGGTCTTGTTGAGCACATCGCGGAGCACGGCGTTGGTGCGGTCCACCTCGCCGAGCACCTTCTTGGGCGGGATGGCGTTGCGCAGGTTGCGGAACATGGTGTCCCACCGCTCCAGCAGGTTCTTGAGGTCGGCCTCGAGGTCGGCGCTGGCCTTGTCGGCGGCGTTGGTGCGGATGATCACGCCGAAGCCCTTCGGCTTGATGGCCATCATCAGCTCCTTCAAGCGCTTGCGCTCCACCTCGTCGGTGAGGCGGCTGCTGATGCTGATCTTGTTGATGAAGGGCACCAGCACCATGTAGCGCCCGGCGAGGGTCACTTCGGCGGTGAGGCGCGGACCCTTGGTGCTGATGGGCTCCTTGGCGATCTGCACCAGGATGCTCTGGCTGGCGCTCACCACATCGCCGAGCTTGCCCTCTTTGGGGATGTCGGCATCGAGCTTCCAGTCGGCGAGCAGGCTGCTGGTGACGGCACCGCTCACCGCGCCCTTGGTGAACTTGTAGCTGTTCTTGAATTGCGGCCCCAGGTCGAAGTAGTGAAGGAAGGCGTCCTTCTCGTGCCCCACATCCACGAAGGCAGCGTTGAGGCCGGGCGCCACCTTGCGCACCTTGGCCAGATAAACGTCGCCCACGGCGAAGCCGCGCTCGGTACGCTCACGATGGAGCTCGCTCAGCACCTTGTCCTTCAACAAGGCGATGGAGACCTCTCCACCGGCTGACCGGATGACCAGATCGACGCTCACGCGATGATGCAGTTGGTGTGCATGGAAGCAGGCACGCAGGCGCGCGCCGAACAGCGGCAGGCGAAGGCGATGCGCCTTCAGCCTGTCCCGTTGCTAGGAGATCCTACCGGATCTTCTTCTTGTGGCGGTTCTTCCGCAGGCGCTTCTTGCGCTTGTGGGTGGCCATCTTGTGGCGCTTCCGCTTCTTTCCGCAGGGCATGTGCTCTTCAGTGTTCGTGTTCGTGTCCTTCCAATTCCTCCAAGAAGCCATCCACCTGTCGGGTGATGGCCGTGTCTTCAACCAATGTCCTGTACTTCCGCAGGCAGCTGATCGCTTGATCGATGCTGTCCATGGTGGCATAGGTGCGCCCCAAGTAGAACCAGACGTCGGGGAATCCCTCAGCGTCCAGGTCGCGCACCTTCTTGAAGCGGTCGAGGGCCTTGTCCATCTGGCCGCTCTGAACCGAGAAGAGGCCCAGGTGCCAATGCGCTTCGGCATTGCCTGGCTCCTCCTCCACGATCTGCCGCAGCATCTGGATGCCGCGCATGGGCTCTGAGCCATTCACCAAGGTCACAGCCTCCATCATCCGGGCTTTCGCCGGCGTGACCGAAGCGGCTTCCTCCGCTTGCTTCCCCGAAGGTGTCCGGGGCACCATCATCAAAAGAACGCCTGCCACCGCCGCGCCAGCCAAGGCCAGCAACTGCGGTTTCCCAAATCCCATCATTGACCTTCCGGCTTCTGCGACCGGTTCTTCACCTGATCCACGAAGACATCGGCGGGCTTGAAGGCCGGGATGTCATGCGCGGGAATGATGATGGTCGTGTTCTGAGCGAGCAGGCGGCCGGTCTTCTGGGCCCGATGCTTCACGATGAAGCTGCCGAAGCCGCGCAGGTGCACTGCCTCGCCTTCAGCCAACTGGTGCTTCACCTCGTCCATGAACGCTTCAACCGTGGCCAGCACGATCATTCGCTCGATGCCCGTCTTCTTCGAGATGATGCCCACAAGTTCCGCCTTCGTCATAGCCCGATTGATTTGGGGGCGCAAATATAGACGGGCATACCGTACCCGCAACCCATCTTTGTGCCTGTATGTCAAGCCGTTCATGGTTCAGCCACGCCTTGCTCCCGTGGTACCGCGAAAACCAGCGCCCGCTGCCATGGCGCACCAGCCCCGACCCCTACCGCATCTGGCTCAGTGAGGTAATCCTCCAGCAGACGCGCGTGGACCAAGGCACGGCTTACTGGCATCGCTTCGTGGAGCGCTACCCCACCGTGGCGCAATTGGCCAAGGCCTCTGAGGACCAGGTGCTTCGGCTTTGGCAAGGGCTGGGCTATTACAGCCGCGCTCGCAATCTGCGCAAGGCCGCGCGACAGGTGCTGCAGGAGCATGGTGGACAATTCCCAGCCGTCCACACCGCCCTGCTCAAGCTCAAGGGGGTAGGCGACTACACGGCCTCGGCCATCGCCAGCATCTGCTTCGGCCTGCCTGAGCCTGTATTGGATGGCAATGTCTTTCGAGTGCTCAGCCGGGTCTTCGGCATCGCCACGCCTATTGACAGCACCACTGGAAAGAAAGAGTTCCGGGCCCTCGCCGCGGAATTGATCTCGCGCGAGCACCCCGGAGACCACAACCAGGCGGTGATGGAACTGGGCGCCACGGTATGCACGCCGAAGAACCCACGCTGCGACGAATGCCCCTTAGCACGCAAGTGCATCGCCAAAGCCGAAGGTCGCATGGCCGAACTGCCCGTGAAGAGCGGGAAGACCCGAACGCGCACACGGCACTTCAACTACCTGCTCATCGAGGCGAAGGGCGGCATCTATCTGCGGAAGCGCACCGGGAAGGACATCTGGCAGGGGCTCTGGGAATTGCCGATGGTGGAGACCGAGAAACCAGCGACGGCTTCTGTGCTGAAGAAGCAAGGCCCTTATGCCATCGTGAAGCGGATCGAGGGTCCAGTGAAGCACGTGCTCAGCCATCAGGTGATCCAAGCCGTATTCTGGGATGTTCATGTTCCGAAGCGAATCAGGAAGCCTGAAGGGTGGGTGCTGATGAACGAGAAACTGGTGGAACGACACGCGAAACCACGGCTGGTCGAGCGGTTCCTATCCACACGGAGCGCGGTGAAGTGAACCGCTACCTTCGTCTCCCCTATTCCCCATACCATCATGTCCGGCGTGAACAAAGTGATCCTGATCGGCAACCTCGGCGCCGATCCCGAAGTGCGGCACCTGCAGAACGGCGCCGCCGTGGCCAACTTCCGCATCGCCACCAGCGAGACGTATAAAGACAAGCAGACCGGCGAGAAGCGCGAGCAGACCGAATGGCATGCGATCGTGGCATGGCGCGGCCTGGCCGAGATCGTGGAGAAGTACCTGCGCAAGGGAAGCAAGGTGTACGTGGAGGGCAAGCTCCGCACCCGCCAATGGCAGGACAAGGACGGCATCACGCGCTACACCACTGAGGTGCATGTCGATGAGATGACCATGCTCGACCGCGCGAATGCCGGCGGTGCGGCTCCGCAGGCGCAGCAGCAGCCTTCCACCTCTGCGCAAGCCACCGCGCCCGCTGGGAACTTCGCCGACGAGGTGGACGATCTGCCATTCTAGTCCGTCCGCACGGTTGAACCGAAACCCTTCCGCTTGGAGCCTCCCTCCTTCCTCCCGCTGATCGCCCTCTATTGGCGCCCGCTCGATTCGGCTACCGCCCTCATCCTGGCGATGATCGCCGTGCTGCTGGCATGCAGCGCCGCCTTCAGCGCGAGCGAGGTGGCGCTCTTCTCGCTCTCGCCCACGCAACTGCGCGACCTGAAGGAGCGCGGCGGTGGTAGCGGCCAGCGCGTGCTCGACCTGCTGAGCAAGCCGCGCCGCCTGCTGGCCACCATCCTCATCGCCAACAATTTCGTGAACGTGGGCATCGTGATCCTCAGCACGGTGGCGGTGTCGTCGCTGCTTGAGGTGGAGCGCATGCCCGATTATCTGGTCTTCATCATCCAAGTGCTGGCCGTAACGGCGATACTCCTGCTCCTCGGCGAGGTGATGCCCAAGGTGTACGCCACCGCCAACAACATGCGCGTGGCCCAGCTCATGGCCGGACCGTTGCTCGCGCTGCGCCTGATCTTCAAGCCGGTGAGCGAAGCGCTCGTGCGAAGCACCACCTTCATCGAGCGGCGCTACCAGAAGCGAGCCGCCCAGCCCATCAGCATGGATGCGCTTGGCCATGCGCTTGAGCTCACCAAGGATGCCAGCACCACCGCCGAGGAGCAGCGCATCCTGCGCGGCATCGTCAAGTTCGGCAACATCGAGGTGAAGCAGGTGATGCGGCCGCGCACGGAAGTGGTGGCCTTCGACCGTGACCTCAGCTTCAAGCAATTGCTCGCGGCGATCGTGGACAGCGGATTCTCGCGCGTGCCCGTGTATGAGGAGACCATGGACCGTGTGGTGGGCATGCTCTACATCAAGGACGTGCTGCCTCACATCCATTCAGCGGACTTCGACTGGCACACGTTGCTGCGCGAGCCCTACTTCGTGCCCGAGAACAAGAAGCTCGACGACCTGCTGAAGGAATTCCAGCAGGAAAAGGTGCACCAGGCGGTGGTGGTTGATGAGCACGGCGGCACCAGCGGCATCATCACCCTGGAGGATGTGATCGAGGAGATCGTCGGGGACATCACCGACGAGTTCGACGAGGAGGACCTGATCTACAGCAAGCTCGACGACCGCACCTGGGTCTTTGAGGGCCGCGCACCCTTGCCCGATCTGTACCGCGTGCTCGGCATCGATGGGCAAGTGTTCGAGGAGCACAAGGGTGAGAGCGGGACCTTGGGCGGCTTCGTGCTCGAGCTCACCGGCCGCATCCCCAAGAAGGGCGAGCAGGTGGCGCTGCAGAACTTCACCTTCGTGGTGGAGGCCTCGGACAACAAGCGCATCCGGCGCGTCAAGCTCATCATGCACGATGAAGCGAAGAATTGAGCTCCTGCTGGCGGCTGTCTTGCTGCTGGCCAGCTGCGAAGACGATACCGTGCCGCGCCCCAAAGGCTGGCCGCGCCTCGATCTGCCTTCTGAGGCGCACGAGCGGTGGCGGCAGGATGGCGCGCCATTCAGCACCGAGCTTCCTTCTTACGCGCGAATCGCGGAGCGCAGGGCCGAAGGCGAAGCGCGCTGGTACGACCTGCGATTCGCCGGGCAGCGAGCCACCGTGCATCTCACCTACAGCGCGGTGCAGGCCAACCTCCCCGAACTGATCGAGGACGCGCACGAGTTCAAGCGGAAGCATGAGGCCAAGGCCGCACGGATCCGCAGTGAGCGCATGCTGCGTGATAGCGCCCGC
The DNA here is from genome assembly GCA_016712535.1 of Flavobacteriales bacterium. Taxonomy (NCBI): domain Bacteria; kingdom Pseudomonadati; phylum Bacteroidota; class Flavobacteriia; order Flavobacteriales; species Flavobacteriales bacterium. The sequence continues at coordinate 21,937 of JADJQW010000003.1, read as the reverse complement.
GTGTTCGGGACCCTTTTCGATGTGGAGGGCGATGTGGCCAGCCCCTGCGTCTTCTACCTCACCGACAGCACCGATCACTTCCTCTACGGCGCGCTCTACTTCGATTCGCCTCCCAACTCCGATTCGCTGGCACCCGTGACGGCGCGTTTGCGCGCTGATATCCGGCACATGGCCGCTACGCTGGAGTGGGGCGCCCGGTGACGTGCATGGCCTTCAGCAGTGCCGCCAGAAGGAGCAGCGCGCCGAATTGATGCAGGATGCCCAGCGCGAGGTGGACCTGCGTGAGGATCGTGATCACGCCCAGGGTGAATTGCACGAGCACCGCAACGATGAGCAGCCTCCATGGCAAGCGCTCCACGCCACGGAACCGCCATGCGAAAACGATGAAGCCTGCCGCCACCAGCCAAGCCAGGTTGCGGTGGATGAACTGGACTCCATCCTTGCGCGCGGTGAAATTCAGCCAGTGCGAATCGAGGGCCGTGGCATTCTCCGGGAGGAAAGCGCCATCCATCAACGGCCACGTGTTGTAGCCGTGGCCGGCATCGAGGCCTGCGGTGAAGGCGCCCCAGATGACCTGCACCGCAAGCAGCATCAGCAGCGCGCGCGACCACAGGCCCGCCGTTGATCCGTTGGACCGAAAACCACGCCGGCCGCTGCGGATATCGAAGACCGTCCACAGCACCATGCAGAACACCGTGAATGCCGCGCACAGGTGGATGGCCAACCGGTAATGGCTCACGCTCACGAGCAATTGGCCGTTGGCATCGCGCTCGTCCACCAGTCCGCTGAGCACCATGAACCAGCCGAGGCTCGCCACCACGCCGCCGCCGAGCATGATCCACAGCGTGCGCTTCATCAGCCATCCATGCAATAACCGCTTGCGCCAGAAGAGCAGGAAAGGCACGATGAACACGATGCCCATCAATCGCCCCCAATTGCGATGGGCCCACTCCCAGAAGAAGATCTCCTTGAAATCGGCCAGCTGCATGTGGCTGTTCACCAACTGGTATTCAGGAATCTGCTTGTACTTGTCGAAGGCCGCCAGCCAGGCCGCTTCATCCATCGGCGGCATGGCGCCCATGATGGGATCCCATTCCGTGATGCTGAGGCCGCTCCCCGTGAGCCGCGTGATGCCGCCGATCACCACCATGAGCGCGATCATGGCGCAGCCGGTGAGCAGCCAGATCACCACGGGCCTCAGGTGCACAGAAGAGTTCATCGGGCGACGAAGGTACCGGCGAGCGCACGGGCCATGCCCTGATCCACGAAAGGAGAAGGGGGCATCAGCCCCCCTCGTTCACAAGCATGGCAGCGATTCTCAGATCCGCAGCAGGCGTCCGATCAGCGCAACGATGCTGGGCAGCACCAAGTCCTTCGGGGCCACAACGCTGCGCGCGTCGTCCTCACCCTTCGCCGTGGCGCTCTCACCATTGCCGGTTCCGCCTTTCACCTGCTTGGTAATGTCGATGGCGAGCACCTTGTACTGTCCGTCGTGCAGGGCCTGGATGGCTTCGATGATCTGCGCATCGCTCAGCGTGCCGCCATCGTAGGTCACGATCGCATGGTTGGGGCTGTCGTCCTCGCTCATGCGGATCTCGGTGCCTTGCACCCCGAGCTTGGCCAGCGCCTTCTTGATGGCGCCTCCGCACATCTGCTCGCAGCTCATGCCTTCGATGCTCAGGTCCGCGATGGTGACCGGCTCACCGCTGGTGATGGCCACTTCGTTGACGGTGCGTGCCACCGTGCTCACGGCCTGCTCCACAGGCGCATTGCCACTGCATGCGGCGATGAGGGCGGTGATCAAAAGACCCGTGGGAAGGCGGTTGATGCGCATGGCTCTGGTGGTTCGGCGATCATGGGACGGCTTGCCCCCCGATTCGGTTACAAATGTACCCGCAACGTCCCCGGATACATTCGCGCCTTGTTATGAAATCTGAACGCCCCGGCGGCACCTGGCTGCTCCTTGCCTTGCTGGCGCTGATCTGGGGCAGCAGCTTCATCCTGATGAAGCGAGGCCTGTACCACGATGAGCTGCCGGTCCTTACTCCCTGGCAGATGGCCACGGCGCGGTTGGCCATTGCCTGGCTGGTGCTCTCGCCCCTGCTGTTCCGCTACGCCGCCCTATTCCCCCGCCATTGGAAACCCCTCCTCGGTACGGGCCTTTTGGGCAATGGCATCCCGGCCCTCCTCTTCGCCACGGCCCAGACCCGCATCCCCAGCGCACTGAGCGGCATGCTCAACAGCCTCACGCCGCTGATGACCTTGCTCACCGGTGCCCTCTTCTTCGCAACGCCCGTGCGCATGGTGCATGTGCTCGGTATAGGCATCGGGCTGCTCGGGGCCATGGGCCTGGTGCTCTTCGGTGAGGCGGATGGGGTCGGCGGCTGGTCGTGGTACGCGCTCTTCCCGGTGCTGGGCACTTTGGGCTATGGATTCAGCGGGAACATCGTGAAGCGCCATCTGCATGCCCTTCCGCCCATGGCCACGGCGGCGCTTGCGCTCACGTGGATGGGCCCAATGGCCATCGGCCTGGCCATTGGCAGCGGCCTGCCTGAGAAGCTGCGCGCCGACCCGAACGCCTGGAACGCGCTCGGCCATGTGGCGGTGCTGGCGGTGATGAGCTCGGCCTTCGCGCTGGTTCTGTGGAACATGCTCCTTCAACGCACCACCGCCATTCGCGCCAGCATGGTCACGTACCTGATGCCAGTGGTGGCCATCGCTTGGGGGCTGCTCGATGGCGAATCGATAGGACCGGCCCAACTCTGCTTGGTCGCGCTGGTACTGGGCGCGGTGTGGCTGGTGAGCGCGGCGGAACGGGGCCGTTAGGCGTCATTTTCAACCCGCGGGCATGGATTAAGCGGAACTGATCGCCGGTGCCGCCCGTATGAGCCGCCTCAACTTCGCCCGCATGTACCTCGGACAGAAAGTCGTCATCGTGCTTCCCGCCTACCGCGCGGCACTCACACTCGAACAGACCTACCGCGAGATCCCCTTTGACATCGTGGACGACGTGGTGCTCGTGGATGACCGGAGCCCCGACAACACCGTGGAGGTGGCCAAGCAGCTCGGCATCAAGCACGTGGTGGTGCACGAGCAGAACAAGGGCTATGGCGGCAATCAGAAGACCTGCTACGACACCGCCAAGAAGCTTGGCGCCGACATCGTGGTGATGCTGCATCCCGATTACCAGTACACGCCGAAGCTGCTCACGAGCATGATCGCGCTCATCGGCAACGATGTGTATCCCGTGGTCTTCGGCTCGCGCATCCTTGGCAAAGGCGCACTGAAAGGCGGCATGCCCATGTACAAGTACATCGCCAACCGCGCGCTCACCTTCACGCAGAACATGCTCTGCGGGCAGAAGCTCAGCGAGTACCACACCGGTTACCGCGCCTTCCACCGCAAGGTGCTCGATGCCTGCCCTTACCATCTCTGCAGCGATGACTTCGTGTTCGACAACCAGATGATCGGCCAGATCTTCTGGCACGGCTTCGATGTGGCCGAGATCACCTGCCCCACCAAGTACTTCGACGAGGCCAGCTCCATCAATTTCAGCCGAAGCATGACCTACGGCTTCGGCGTGCTGAACGTGAGCTGGCGCTATTTCCTGGCGCGCACCGGCATCATGGGCTGGAAGCTGCTGGGCGATCGCAAGGCCACTGCCTGATCGCCGCGATCCTACCTTCGGCGCCATGCCTTCACATGGCCGCTTGCAGCTGCTGATCATCGCGATCGCAGCGCTGCTGTTCATCCCCGGCCTGGGCTCCGTCCATCTCTTCGATTGGGACGAGGTCAACTTCGCGGAGATCGCGCGCGAAATGGTGGTGAGCGGCGATTGGCTGCGCCCTCAGATGCATTTCGAGGCCTTCCACGAGAAGCCGCCACTCTTCATCTGGATGCAGGCGCTCGGGATGAAGGCCTTCGGCGTGGGCGAATTCGCGGCGCGCTTCCCCAACGCCATCTGCGGCATCGTCACGCTATGGATGCTCTACCGAATCGGCGAGCAACTGCGCGGCCGGATCTTCGGCATGTGGTGGGCGCTCGCGTACATCGGCTCCATCCTTCCGCACCTCTACTTCCGCAGCGGCATCATCGACCCTTGGTTCAACCTCTTCATCTTCCTCGGGCTGCACGCCATCATCACGTTGGTGGCCCTGGACCCCAAACGCGACCCGCGCGCCATCAATGCTCGCAGCGACCGTTACGCCTGGATCGCGGGCCTCTTCCTCGGCCTTGCGGTGCTCACCAAAGGCCCTGTGGGCGTGCTGGTACCCGCGCTCGTGATGCTCTTGTATTGGGCCGGGAAGCGCTTCCGCTTCGTGCTGAGCCTCCGCAGGACCGGCCTCATCGCACTCGCCACCTTGCTGACGGTATCCGCTTGGGCACTGATCGACCTCGCGCGCAACGGACCGGTTTTCATGATCGCCTTCTTCTGGCGGCAGGTGGCCATGCTCACCACCGAAGATGCCGGCCACGGCGGCTTCTTCGGCTATCACTTCGTTGTGCTGCTCATCGGCTGCTTCCCGGCATCGGTGTTCGCGCTCCAGGAGCTGCTGAAGCCCACGCGCACCACCGATGCGCATGAGAGCGACCACCGCCGATGGATGGTGATCCTATTCTGGGTAGTGCTCATCCTCTTCAGCATCGTGAAGACCAAGATCGTGCACTACAGCAGCCTGTGCTACTTCCCGCTCACCTACCTCGCTGCATTGCAACTCGAGCGCATCTGGAAGAAGGATGAAGGCTTCGGATGGAGCCGATTCGCCCTGGGCGCTTTGGGTGCGCTCATCGCGCTGGTGGTGATCGCGGTGCCCTTCGCGGGAATGAGCATCGATGCGATCAAGCCGCTCTTCGCGCAGGATCCTTTCGCGCTGGCGAACCTCGAAGCCGATGTGAACTGGACGGGCATCGAATCATTGGCAGGGCTCATGCTGCTCGGCGCGCTCATCGCCGGTCATCTATTGCATAGCAGGCACCAGTACCGCGCGAGCATGCTCGTGGTCTTCGGCGGTGGCGCGCTGTTCGTTGCCTCTGCCTTGTTCTTCTTCATCAAGAACATCGAAGGTTATTCGCAGCGGGCGGCAGTGGAGTTCTTCGAGAGCAAGGCCGATGAGCGCTGCTGGCTGCTCACCAAGGGCTACAAGAGCTACGTGCCCGAGTTCTATGGAAGGGTGATGGAGGCGCAGCCCGATGAAGCCACGCTCTGGCGCGGACCGATAGACAGGCCTGTCTACCTGGCGTGCAAACTGACGCATGCCGAGGAGGTTGAACAGTTGGGGACCTTCAGCGAGGTTCTCCGCAGGAACGGGTTCGTCTTCTTCGAGCGAAGGCCGTAGCGGCAATGCTGCATCCGCATACCTTGGCTCACCAAACCACCCGTCACATGAGCCTTCGCTGCACCTTGAAGCTCTTCTCGCTCCTGATCATCGGAGCAATCCCATTCCGCGGCCTGGCCCAGGGCGATACATGCACGACGGCACTCATCGTCGGCAACGGACTGCATCTGGCCAATGGCCCAACATCGGGCTACGGAGGCAATGGTTGCGGAGGCGGCCAGGACGGTGACTGGTACAGCTACACACCGAACTTCACAGGAACGGTGATCGTCACGAGCTGTCATCCGCTCAACAACAACATGGACGATGACACCTACCTGAAAGTGTACATGGGCAGTTGCGCGAACCTTGCCTGCATCGGATTCAATGATGACGCAGGCGACGCCGCCTGCCCGGGATATGGCTTCGCTTCATACATGGAGTTCAATGTCGTCGCGGGAGCCACGTACTACATCGTCTGGACGGACGTGTTCGACAGCGATGCGTTCTGGTGGGAGCTGCGCGAATGCGCCGGAAGCGTGGTCGGAGTGACCTATCGGGACCTGAATGCGAATGGGTCCCGCGATTCCGGGGAGCCGCAAGTCGATGCCATGCTCACCATCAATCCCGGTGGGATGAACGCGTACTCCGGCGGCGACCCATACTCCTTCTGCAGCGCCCTTGGCGACTACACCATCACCGCCACCCCTCCGCTGTACCACACCGTAACGCCCGCTTCGCAGAGCTATTCAGTGCCCGTGCAAGGCACGCAGGTGATCGGCATGGACTTCGGCTTCGTTCCCACGCCGGGCATCTACGACGGCGGAGTAAGCCTCTGGGGCCAGAATGCCTGGATCGGCAACAACACGCAGCTGAACATCGGCTACCAGAATCTCGGCGGCGAGACCATCACGCCCACCATCACGCTCACGCTCGACCCCTTGCTCACCTTCGTGAGCGCCAGCGTGGCGCCCACCAACGTGAGCGGCCCAACGGTCACTTGGGCGTTGCCCGCCCTCGCCGGATTCGCGCAAGGCGTGATCAACGTCACGGTGAACACCAGCACCTCTGCGGCACCCGGTGCGCCGGTGCTGAGCTATGTGGTGCTCAGCATCACCGAGACGGACATCAACCCCACGAACAACACGGCAGACAAGCACGCGACCGCCGTGACCGCGATCGACCCGAACGACAAGCACGTGAGCATGGTGAGCATCACGCCGGATGAAGTGCTCGCGCAGGAGAAGCTCGCGTACACGATCAACTTCCAGAATACCGGCACCGCCCCGGCCGTGAACATCGTGATCAAGGACAGCCTCGACGCCGATTGGGACCTGAGCACCTTCGAGATGATCGGCGCCACGCACCCTTACACGCTCACGATGAACGAAGAGGTCGCCATCTGGACCTTCGCCGAGATCATGCTGCCGGACAGCAGCACCAACGAGCCCGCAAGCCACGGCAGCATCCACTACCGCATGGCGCCTAAGAACAGCCTCGTGCTGGGCGACCAGCTCTCCAACCGCGCCGATATCTACTTCGACTACAATGCGCCAGTTCTCACCAACACCACGGTGACCACGGTGGAACTGAGCACGGGCATGGCGGACAGCGGGATGGGCAATGGCCTGCTCATCGCACCCTCGCCCAGCACAGGCATGGTGAACATGCACTGGAGCGATGTCCATGCGGGCAATGCGCAGCTGAATGTGCACGATGCCTTGGGCCGCGTTGTGTTCTCGATGAGCATCGCGAGCGGCAGCAATTCGCGCAGCGTCGACCTCAGCTTCCTGCCTGCAGGCAGCTATGTGGCACAGCTCAGCGGCGCCACCGAGGCCTGGGCGCGCTTCATGATCCAGCGCTGATCACGCATTCAGAAATCCTTGAAGGGCGCCTTACGGGCGCCCTTCTTCTTTCCGCACATTCGCTGCATGGACCTGAGCGACATCCTCACCCACCTCGGCGAAGACCGCGAGCGCGGATTCGATGCCGTGGTGCCGCCCATCGTGCAGAGCGGCAACTTCACCTACTCGACCGTAGCCGCCATGCGCTCCGTAGTGCAGCATGAATTCGACCGCCCCCTTTACACGCGAGGCTACAATCCCACTGTGGCCATGCTGCGGAAGAAGATCGCCGCGCTGGAGCATGCGGAGGATGCGCTCGTCTTCAGCAGCGGCAGCGCGGCCATCGCGGCGGCGGTGATCGCCTTCACCAAGGCGGGCGACCACATCGTGTGCGTGCGGAAGCCCTACAGCTGGACGAAGAAGCTGCTGGCAGACCTGCTCGTTCGCTTCGGCGTGGAGCACACCTTCGTCGATGGCACCGACGCAGAGAACTACCGCCGAGCCATCAAGCCGAACACCAGCTTCTTTATCCTGGAGAGCCCAAACTCGCTCACCTTCGAGCTGCAGGATATCGCGGAGGTGTGCGCCATCGCTAAGGAGCATGGCATCGCCACGCTATGCGATAACAGCTTCAACAGCCCGCTCTTCCAAAGCCCGATCAGCCTAGGCTGCGACATGGTCGCGCACAGCGCCACGAAATACCTCAACGGCCACAGCGATGTGGTGGCCGGCGTGCTCGCTGGCAGCCACGAGCGCATGCGGCAGGTGATGGGCAAGGAGTTCATGACGCTTGGCGCCTGTCCTTCACCGCATGACGCGTGGCTGTTGACGCGCGGCCTGCGTACCCTGCCCCTGCGCATGGACCGCAGTGCCGACAACGCGGAGAAGGTGGCGCGCTTCCTTGAGTCGCACCCGAAGGTGAAGGAGGTGCATTGGCCCGGGCTGGAGTCGCATCCGCAGCATGCGCTTGCGCAGAGGCAGATGAAGCGGGTGGCGGGATTGATGAGCATTGAACTGGATGCGCCGGACGTGGCTGCGGTGGAGCGTTTCTGCGACAGCTTGAAGCGATTCCTCATCGCCGTGAGCTGGGGCGGTTATGAGAGCCTGCAATGGCCGGTGTGCGCCTTGCAGGGCCCCAGCGGCTACTACACCGACCTGCCCTTCACGATGGTGCGGCTGTACATCGGCCTGGAAGAGCCGCAATCGCTCATCGCCGACCTGGAGCAAGGTCTCGCGCGCATATGAGGCTCAATTCCAGCGGACCTCTCCGCTCAGAACCTCGCCCGCAGCGCGATGATGAAGTTCCTGCCCGGCGCCGAGATGCCCGATGAATAAGGACGATAGCGCTGGTCCGTGATGTTCTCCACGCCTCCGGAAACCAGCACCACCCTGCTGACCTGGTACGATGCGCGCAAATTCAGCGTGTGCCAAGACGGCGCATGGGGGCGCATTTCCGCATCAAGCGCGTAGACCGGCAGCTTGGCCTGCTCGCTCGGTGGAAGCTCATCGAAGGTGAAGCCGCTGCTGAACTGCACGAATGCCTGCACGCGCACCTTCTTCCGCTCCCAAGTGATGCCCGCTTGACCGAACGGCGGCGGTGCGTGACGCAGGGGCACATCGGTCGTGCTCGCATCGTCCTGCTCCACGCCATCCTGCCAGTTGTAGCGCGCATCGAGCGCCAGGTTCTTCGTGATGCGCGCATCGATGCCGAGCGTGAAGCCGATCACACGGGCCTGCGCAGCGTTCTGGATGGCGTCCACACGGCTGGGCTCACCGTCGTACGAGATGCTGTCCGCCCCATTGAGCGTGAAGGGCCGGCGCACCATGGCGTTGTCCAGCAGCACGTAGAACGCGTTGCCGCGCAGGCGGATCTTCTCGCTCATGGTCTTCTCGATGCCTGCTTCCGCGCTGTAGGCGTACTCCGCCTTCAGGTCCGGGTTAGGCACGATCACCGCGCCCGGCTCACTATCGAAGACCTTCCCGATGTCGTCGATGTTGGGCGCGCGGAAACCTGTGCTCAGATCGATTGAGAGCTTCCAGCCGGTACCCGGTCGGAACGCCGCGCCCAGGTTGCCCGTGATCGCACTGTTGCTCAGGCTTGTGCTTGTGGCCGGGTACGCGAAGAGCGATGTATCGAATCGCGCTTCCAACGCCGACCAGTTGCAGCGGGCACCAGCAGACAGCGTGAGGCGGTCGGTAGCGTCATGCATGGCGCCGATGTACGCAGAGCCCGTGCTCCATTCCGCGCCATTCGGATACCGCGAGTTGATGATGGTCTCCTCGCTCGTGGTCTGGTTCACACGGACACCGGATGATGCCACCGTATTGGTGACATGCTCAGCTCCATACAGCAACTGGGTCCGCGCGCTAATCCGTTTCTCGAAATCGAGATTGGTCCAGATGCCGCCGATCTGCTCTGCTTGTGTCCGCTTGCTCGCGTTGCGGTAGTTCCGGTCATTGCGGCTCTCGGTGTAATCCTGGTTTGCGATGGAGAGGCGTGCAGTGCTCCAAGGGCCGCGCTTCGCCCAATGCTTCGCCGTGAAACTGCCCATCATCCACTCCTGCGGACCATAGTACCACTCCGCAGAGCGCGGCATGCCGTTGGGCCGTAGCTCGATCAAGCGGTCGTAGCGGGGCACATCCGTGGTGGTGCTGTAGTACACGTTCACACCCAGCTCGAGCGTCTCAACAGGCTTGAAGGCCAGCTTGCCGAAGAGGTTGATGTTGTCGTATGCGCTGCCCACCTGCAAGTTGGGGTCATCGTTCACCACCATGGAATCGATGTCGTTGATGCGCTCCACGTACCATGGACGCTGGTAGTCCATGGGGCCAACGCTGCCGGCCCGGAGATCGCCGAATCGGGTGAAGGAGGCATTGCCCACGAAGGCGAGCTTCCGGCCTCCGAGCCCGAAATGGAGGTTGCCGCCCATCTCGTTGGCCGCCGATCCATAGCGGGCCATCGCGCCGCCGTGGAGCAACAAGCTGCTGTCCATGCTGAATCGCGCACGCAGCAGGTGGAAATCCATCACGCCGCCGATGGCATCGCTGCCATAGGTCATGGCGCCTGGCCCGTGGATCACCTCCGCGCGATCGATCGCGTTGGCATCCACGCTGATCACGTTCTGCAAATTGCCCGCCCGGTAGATGGCGTTGTTCATGCGCACGCCATCGACCACGATGAGCACGCGGTTGGCCGCGAAGCCGCGCAGCATGGGGCTGCCGCCGCCCAGCTGGCTCTTCTGCATGAAGACCTCCCCGCTCTGCTGCAGCATGTCGGCAGCCGTGCCGGGGTTGTTCAGCGCTACCTCACGCGGGTTGATCACGGTGATCTGGTCAGGCACGCGCTCGCGCTCCTGCTCCCAGCGGTTGGCGCTCACCACGAAGGCATCGAGCCTGAAGGGCAGCGCCGACATGCCGACCCGATTGCCCATGCCGAGCACTTGCTGATAGCTGAGCACGCGGGGCTCGTAGCCGATCATGCGGAAGCTGATGGAATCGGCGCCGGTGAAAGCGCTGAGTTCGGCACGACCGCGCGCATCCGTGATGGCCGAGGCGCCCGTGCCGGGATGATGCACCGTTGCAGCCTCCAGCGGCTTCAAGGTGGCGGCATCAACCACGGTGACCTGTTGGCCAAAGGCATTCAGCGGAATCAGGAACGCCGCAAGGCCCGTCGACAATCCGCTCCTCCGAAGCAAATGTTCCGCGACTCCAAGGATGGACATGGCGCGCAAAGTAGCAGCGCGCGCGAAGCCGCATGATCCAGCAACCTACTGCTCCGGCGCCTTGCTCACCCGCACCCGAAGCAGCCGCGACGGTGCGAGCACTTCGCGGAGCAGCGTCTCCAACGCCAAGGCGTCCTCGGGGCGCTCCGCTTCTTCGAGCACCTGCAATAGGCTCTCGATGCGCAGGTGCCTGGCATCGATCCGGGTGGCGCGCAAGGTGTAGCGCGCGCTCGGGCAATTCCATTCGCCCTGCAATTGCGTGAGGTCCATCACTTCAACCGCCTGCGTGAACTCGAGGTCGATGATGAAGCGATCGCTCTGCCGGAAGTCCCAGTGGAAAGGCAGGTCCCGGCCCTCGGCCCGAAAGCCCTCCGGCACCGCATGGGCGAAGAAGGGGCGCAGTTCCATGGCGAAGAGGCCGTCTGCTTCGGGCGTCACCCACTGCGCAAAGGCCAGCTCTTGCCGCTCGTGGAAGCGGAAAGGCGGATCGGATTGCAGTCCTCGAAGGCTGGTGCCGGTCAACGCGGCATGGGGCAGGCGCGCAGGGGAATGGCCATAGTTCGGATGCACCGTGCTGTCGATGCGGTCGCCGAGGAATGCCGCTCTTCCCAGGGTGCTGAACTGGCCGCTGAGCAATATGCGCGCGTCGCCGGCCGCATCAGCCTTGTCCAGGTCGATGCGCAAGCGGTGCTCCATGGCACGCAGGTTCGCAGCTGGGTCAGCCGACGGCAGTTCCACGAAGAGCGGCGGTCGAGGGTCATCGGCGATGAGGCGCGGCAGGTCGATGAGCAGCGCGCTGGTGCCTTCCCAATAGAAGGGCAGCTCGTTGGCGAACCATCCGTGGCGTTGGCGCTTGGGGTGCATCCACAGCATGCCTGCGCCATCACCGATGCCGAAGAGCCATTCGTTGTCGCGCATGGGCGTGGTGAAGCGGTCGTCGAGGCGGCCATTGCGCTTGTCGAGCAGGTATGCGGTGACATGATCGCTGCCCTCGGCGTTGAGGAGCTTGCTGTAGAGATCGTACCGGCTGATGTCGCGCAAGCGCTCATCGCGCACCTGATCGCCCATGCGCGCAAGGCTGCGGTCCAGATCGAAGTACCAATCGCGGTCGGCATCGTAGGCAAAGTCGCTGGCGATGCGCTCGTGCAGGGCCTCCATGCGGCGCGCCTTCAGCGTATCCGGGATCCCAGCGCAGGTCTCGCGGATGAAGGCCTTGATCTGCCGATTCTGCCGGTCGGGCAGCTTCTTCTGTGCCACGCGCCTCCACCACATGGCCTTGGCCTCGCGCTGCCGGATGGCTTGGAGCCAGGGCTGTTGCGTGATCGGGAGATTGCTCAGTCGCTCACGCCTCAAGTTGCGCAGGTCGTCGGGAGCAAAGGCGACGATGATGCAAGGGAGCTCATTGGCCGGCCGACCGCCCACCTCATCCATCACGCCGGGCAGGTCGCGTTGTTCCCACACGGCACGACGATCGTTCCCGTCGTGTTCCCGGAGCGTGGGGGCAGCGCCAGCCAGTTCCAGCCCGTGCTTCGCATGATAAACCAATTCGACGCGTTGCTCGCGGATGGGCAGGCCGTGGTGGAAGAAGATGCGCCAATTGGTGAGCCGCGCCCAGTTGTCCATCCAGATGCTGCCGCGCCAGCCCAGGGTGTGCGGAGCATTCGTGTCCCAGGGCAGCATGTATTTCCAGCGGTACTCCACCACATCGCCCGGCATGATGCCTTGCGGGTAGCGCGTCTCGGACATGGTGGCCTGGAAGTTCACCGGATGGCCCAAGTAGCCGCGAGCGCTTCGCGTGGTCACGGGCAACTCGGTCCAGCTGCCATCGGGCCTGATCACGCGCGCCGCGAAATGATCGACGCGCATGTTGAAGAGCAGCGGATAGGGGCGCGTCTCCAAGCGCTCGTAGGGCTTGCCATGCTCGTCGTAGGGCGGGTCGAGGCTCTCGGGCAGCACAACAGGGCCGTAGCGTTTGATGTCGTCGCGCTCCATGAAGCGCACCACCCTGCGCCGCTCGTAGAAGAAAGCGATGTACTCGGGCTTCACGTTGCGGATCCGCAGCGAGAGCTCATCGGTGAGCACCTCGGAGTCGATGCTGCGGCCTACTTCCCAAGAGGCATCCCAGACCGGCGCATCGCCCCATGCGAAGGGCACCGTTTGCGCGTGCAAGGAGGCTGAACCGACGAGCGCCGCGAGCAGGAAGGCGGTTCGGAAACGCACGGCGATGGGTGTTGGCCCATCGAAGCTAAGCAATGACCTACTTCTTCCTGAAGTACAACCGGATCGGCACGCCCGTGAAGCGCCAGTGCTCGCGCAGGCGGTTCTCGAGGAACCGCTCGTAGCTGGGCTTGATGTACTGCGGCAGGTTGCAGTGGAAGACGAAGCTGGGCACGTGCAAGGGCAGTTGCTGGATGAACTTGATGGTGACCTGCTTGCTCTTGTACATGGGCGGCGGCTGCCGCTCGATCTCGGGCAGCAGCACATCGTTGAGCTTGCGCGTGGGGATCCGGCGCCTGCGGTCCTCATGGACCTGCATCACCATCTCCATCACCTTGAGCAAGCGCTGCTTCTCCACCACGCTGGTGAAGACCACGGGCACATCGGTGAAGGGCTCCATGCGGCGCTTCACTTCGGCCTCGAAGCCTTTCATGGTGTTGGTCTCCTTCTCGATCAGGTCCCACTTGTTCACCACCACCACCAGGCCCTTGCCGTTCTTCTGGATGATGGAGAGGATGTGCAGGTCCTGCTGCTGCATGGCCTCGCGCGCATCGAGCATCAGGATGCAGATGTCGCTATCCTCGATGGCGCGGATGGAGCGCATCACGCTGTAGAATTCGATGTCCTCATCGACCTTGGCCTTCTTGCGGATGCCGGCGGTATCGAGCAGGATTAGGTCGTGGCCGAAGACGCTCCAGCGCGTGTTGGCGGTATCGCGCGTGGTGCCCGCCACCGGTGTCACTATGCTCTGCTCGCGGCCCAGCATGGCATTCACCAGGGAGCTCTTGCCCACGTTGGGCCGGCCCACGATGGCGATCTTGGGGATGTCCGGCTCCGGATCCTCGGTGGGCTTGCGGAAGGTCTTGATCAGCTCGTCGAGCAGGTCGCCGGTGCCTGCGCCGCTGGCCGCTGCGATGGCATGCACCTCGCCGAGGCCGAGGGCATAGAAATCGGCGGTCAGGTATTGCCGGTCGTGGGTATCCACCTTGTTCGCCGCGAGCAGCACGGGCTTCTTGCTCCTGCGCAGCAGCTCCGCAATGGTCTCATCGGCGCTGGTCACGCCGCCGTTCACATCCACCATGAAGAGGATCGTGTCTGCCTCGTCGATGGCGAGCCTCACCTGCTTGCGGATCTCGGCCTCGAACACATCGTCGGTGCCGCTGATGTAGCCGCCGGTGTCGATGACGCTGTAGAGGATGCCGTTCCATTCGCTCTTGCCGTAGTGGCGGTCGCGCGTGGTGCCGGCGGTCGGGTCAGTGATGGCCTCGCGCCGCTCGATCAAGCGGTTGAAGAGGGTGCTCTTGCCCACGTTGGGGCGGCCTACGATAGCGACGATGTTTCCCATGATTCAGCTCAGGTGAATGGCGAATGGTCATTGGTGAATGGGCACGAGCAGTCCTTGAGACGGATTCCCCATTCGCCAATCGCCATGGACCATTCGCCCTGCATTTCAGTATCCGTATCGCTTCAGCTTCTTCTCATCCTCGCGCCAATCGGGATCCACCTTCACCTTCAGGTCCAGGAAGACCTTCTGATCAATGAACTTGGAGATGGCGATGCGCGCTTGGGTCCCGAGCCTGCGCAGCGCGTTTCCGCCTTCGCCGATCACGATGCCCTTCTGGCTCTCACGCATCACGATCACATCGGCCTGGATCCGCACGATCTCCGGGGCCTCCTCGTAGCTGTTCACAACCACCTGCGTGCTGTAGGGGATCTCCTGCTTATAGTTCGCGAGCACCTTTTCACGGATGATCTCGCTGATGAAGAAGCGCATGTTGCGGTCGCTCAGCTCATCCTTCGGGAAATACGGCGGATGCTCGGGCAGGTGCTCGATCAGGTAAGCTTTCAGCTCCTGCACATTCAGGCCATGCAGGGCGCTCAAAGGCACGACCTTGGCGTCGGGCAGCGCGGTTTGCCAGGCCTCCAGCGCGGGGAGGATCGCCGTTTCCGGAGCCGCGTCCACTTTGTTCACCAGCAGCACCTTGCGGCCCTTGAAGCGACGGGCGCGCTTGAGCACGTTCTCTGCCTTCTCGGGCTTCTGTCCGATCTCCACCAGCACGATGAGGATGTCGGCGTCGATGATGGCCTCGTCCACGGCACTCATCATGCGCTCGTGCATCTTGTATTGCGGATCGAGGATGCCGGGCGTGTCGCTGAGCACCATCTGGTGGTCGTCGCCGTTTAGGATGCCCAGGATCCGGTGACGCGTGGTCTGCGCCTTCGGATTAGCGATCACCAGCTGTTCGCCAAGCAAGGCATTGAGCAAGGTGCTCTTCCCCACGTTGGGCTCACCGATGATGTTGGCGTATCCGGCCTTGTGCGGCATGGTTGCGCGAAGATCGCCGCCTGGCCTATGGCCGAAGCGGCGGGAAAAGCGAAGGCCCGGCTTTCACCGGGCCTTCCTTCGTAGCGGGGGTAGGACTCGAACCTACGGCCTTCGGGTTATGAGCCCGACGAGCTACCATCTGCTCCACCCCGCAATGGGGCGCAAATATAGCCGGACACCCGACTGGGCCAACTTCCTATCGGACTTTAAGTGCAATGGCGCCGAGCTTCACCACGGGCCCTTGGCCGTTGCTCAACTGAGCCGCGATGTTCTCGATCACGATCTTATCCCCCGGCCTCACCTTTGCGATCACCTGCTTGATATCCGAGCTGAACGCCGCCCCTTGGCACACATGATCGATGGGATTGCTGCTGCCGCGCTGAAAGCTGAACGTGTAGCTCTTCGCCGTCCACACATCCCCGAATTCCGTGTTCGTCTTCACCGTCACTCCAGGGGCGTGCTTCAAGTCATTGAGCGCGATCCAGGTGTCGGCAGAGCCCTTGTCCTTCACGTAAGCTGAGGGCGGAGGAAGGTTCTTCACCCGGAACATCACTGGCCCGATCCTTCGCGTGCTGCCATCAGCCAAGGTGGCGGTGGCAAAAACCTCGGCCTTGGAGTCGGTCATTCCCGTCGCCACCCAGCCGTTGCCGCTGCGGCTGATGCGGCCTGTGCTGATGCTGGCCTGGATCCGCTCCGCCGCTATTCCGGGCACCGATAGCTCGATGGGGTTCTCGACCCCGCGATAGAGCACATTCATCTTGGTTGGACTAGCCACCAGTAGCGGCGCCATCACCTGGTATGAAGTCGCGTATGGGATCTCCTCGATGCCCTTGGGGCCATCGAACCGGATCGAGCCCTCCACGCGCTGCTCACCGATGGCATTGCCCCGCACGCGGAGCTTGGCCTTGCCATCGGTGCCGATGGGCAGCTCTTGCCCGTCCTTCAGCTTGACCTGGGCCGGATTGCGCGGATCATAAGCGGCCAGGAAGACATCCGCGCGGAAGGAATCACCGAGCATGATGAGGCTGCTCTGCGGCACCACGGCGGTGGTGAGGGTTCCGAAGCGGTAATCCTCAAGCTCTGCGCTGCGGTAGAGCCACTTCACCATGTCGTTCTCCGCCGCGCGCACATCCGCCTGGAGCTTGCTGAGCGTAGCGATGCCCGCCGCCAAGGGCACATCATAGAAGTTGATGCTCTCCCAGTTGTTGAGCGTGCCGCTGGCATCACGCCGGTCGCTGAAGTCGAAGAGGGCATCGAGCGAAGCCGATAGCGCCTGCCCCTTCTCACCGGCCAATCCCTTCAGGCTGTCGCGGAACGCCGTGATGCGCATGCGGATGCCGTGCGCGGATCCATCGCCCGTGCGCGGCGATCCGGGCTCGCTGCCCACGAGCGCATGCGTGAGCACATCGCGGTCGTCCTTCTTCTCGAGCATGAGCAGTGCGCGAAGCGTGTCGCGTCCATCGGCATCGGTGCCGCGCAGGAGCCGGGGCTCCAGGCCATCGGCCTTGGCGATGGTGGCGGTCTTGATCCCTTCGAGATGGCTTACGATCGAATCGGCCATGGCCTTCACGCGCTTCGCTTCTTCATGCTTCGCCGCGAATTTGTCGGGGAAGCGCTTGGCCATATCGGCGAAGACGGCATACTCCACCTGTGAGCGCTGCTCGTGCGCACGCTCGCTGCGCACGAGCTCGGCATCCATGATGGCGAAGGCATCGAGCACCTCCTTGCTCACGTTCAGCGCGAGGATCGCGGTGAGCACGAGGTACATCATGTTGATCATCTTCTGGCGGGGAGGGAGCTTCGCGGAGGCCATGGCGCTGGGGATTGATGAGGGTGCGGCATGCACCATCGATCAACCAATGCCATCAACGAACGCGGGTAACGCTCAGGCCGGATTCCCTTCCCCAAGCTCCTCCATCCGCAGCGAAGCCTCCTCCCACTCCTTCATGGTGGCGGCGATGCGCTCGGCCACTTCGCCCATGCGCGCGTAGCCCTTCTCCACCTCGGCTGCGGGCACGCCGCTGCGCATCACGTCGGCCTGCAAGCGCTTCTCTTCCGCTTCCAGGTCGGCGAGCTGCTTCTCGAGCCGCGCCACCAGGCCCTGCATGCGCTTGCGCTCCTTGTCGCGGTCGCGGCGCTCTGCATGGTCGCTCTTGTCGGCCTTCTCCACCTTGGTCTTCGGCTGCGCTGCGCTGCTCTTGCCGATATCGGCGCCCTGCAGGGCCTTGCGCTTCTCGATCAGCTCCAGGATGTCCATGTGCTGGTCGCGGATGCGGTGGTCGTCGAGCTCGAGCAAGCGGTTGGTGAGGCCGGTGAGGAAATCGCGGTCGTGGCTCACGAGCAGGAAGGTGCCCTCGTAGTTCTTCAGCGCATTCTTCAGCACATCCTTGCTCTGGATGTCGAGATGGTGGGTGGGCTCATCGAGGATGAGGAAGTTGAGGGGCTTCAGCAGCATGCAGCAGAGCGCCAACCGGGCGCGCTCGCCACCGCTGAGCACCTTCACTTTCTTGTCCACATCATCGCCGCTGAACATGAATGCGCCGAGCATGGCCCGAACGCGCACGCGGTTCTCTTCGCTTGCGGCGTACTCAGCGGTCTCCATCACGGTGCCCGCCGGATTCATGCGCTCAGGCATGTCCTGCGCATAGTAGCCCACGATCACGTTGTGCCCGAGCTTGATCTCGCCATCGAAGGGCTCTTCGCCCATGATCATGCGCACCAGGGTTGACTTGCCCGTTCCATTGGCGCCCACCAGCGCCAGGTGCTCGCCCTTGGCGATGGTG
Source organism: Flavobacteriales bacterium (assembly GCA_016712535.1). NCBI lineage: Bacteria > Pseudomonadati > Bacteroidota > Flavobacteriia > Flavobacteriales > Flavobacteriales bacterium. The sequence goes on along the minus strand of JADJQW010000003.1, from coordinate 3,730 downwards.
AGCTCCGCCTTGCGGAAGATCTCCTTGGTCTGTTCCGGATGCTTCCGGTCAGGATAGGACTTGCTCACGCCCTTCACCTCGCAGACGATCTTGCCGCTCTGCGGAGCGGGCGGGAATTTCACCAGCATCTTCCGCAGGTCCTCGTCCTCCACCTCGATGCGCTCGAGCTTGTCGAGCTTGGTGATCAGGCTCTGCGCGAATGCCGCCTTGCTGGCTTTCGCCCGGAACTTGTTGATCAGGTCGGTGGTCTCCTTGATGTAGCGCTGCTGGTCCTTGGCTTGTGCGGCCTGCTGCTCGCGCTCCACCTTGCGCAGCTCCACATATTGGCTCCAGGGCACCTTGCGGTCGATGAGCTTGCCGCCCACGACCTCGAGCGTGCGCTTGGTGAGCCGGTCGAGGAAGGTCTTATCGTGGCTGATGAGCACGAGGGCCGCTGGGTAGGTGCGAAGGAGATCCTCGAGCCACTGGATCGCCGGGAGATCCAGGTGATTCGTGGGCTCATCGAGCAGCAGCAGGTCCGGCTGGATCAGCAGCAGCCGCGCGAGCTCCGCGCGCATGCGCCAGCCACCGCTCATCTCGCTCATCAGCCGGTGCATGTCCTTTTCCACGAAGCCGATGCCCTTGAGCATGCGCTCGATCTGCATGTCGTGGTCCGCAGCGCCGATGGTGTTCAAGCGCTCGTGTGCATGCGCCAGCATCGTGGCCAGCTCCATCGCCTCTTCATCGGTGGTGGCCTTCTCAAGCGCCTTTTCGATCCGCTCCAGCGAAGCGTTCAGGGCTATGGCCTCTTCGAAGGCCTTCTCCGCCACCTGCCATGGCGTGAGCTCCAGGTTGTGCGCCATTTCCTGGGGCAGGTAGCCCAGGGTGAGCTCATTGGGCTTACCGATGGTGCCGCCATCGAAAGGCTGCTGTCCGGCCATGATCTTCAGCAAGGTGCTCTTGCCAGCTCCGTTACGGCCTACAAGGCCGATGCGGTCGTCGCTCCCAATGAAGAAGGAGACGCCATCGAACATGGGACGCTGGCCGAAATGGAGGGTGAGGCCCTGTACGGTGATCATTACTTGCGAAAGGGCCGCGAAAGTAGCCGATCGGCCCCGGGCAGAGCTTCCTTCAATGATTCCATAGGTCGTGCTCGAAGCGGAACAAGCGCTCCTTCACCGCATCGCCTTCGACCAGCGCGTCAATTCCTCTGGCATGCTCCAAGATGCGCCTATCGGGAGCGTTGCTCTCCTTCACCACATAACTGCTGAAGCGCCTTGACTCGAGCAATTGATCGAAGGTGATCCGCCCTCCGTCGTTCCAGGGATTGAAGGCCTCGGCATTGGCCAGCACATGCCGGAGTTCGGCGTAATAGAGCCAGAAGAGCGGTGCATGGCCGCGCAGTTCGCCGTCCTCACCACGCACTTCCTTCATGGGGGCGATGCCGATGATGCGAGCATCCATCACGCCGCGCTGTTTGTCGAAGTACCAATCCTCCTTGATCTGGTAGCGCGTGACCTGTGCTGCCGTGATGGGATCGGGCTGGGTGACCTCGATGGGAGTATCCGGGTCATCGAGGCTCGGTGTCCACACCGTCACCATGGGGTTCAGCACCGAATCGACTTCACCGCGGAGCATCGGATGGCTGAAGGAGTCATCGTTGGCCAGCACGCCCGGCGCATACGCCGTGAGCGTCCCGTCCTTCAACAGGGCTTGGCGGACCACATCGAAGAGGCTGCGACGGCCCTGGGCCGGTTCCAATGGGAAGATGAACGGGTGGTTCAGCTTCTCCCGGAGATCGAGCACGCGCCAGACCCGCTTGCAGAAGAGCACATCGGCTTCGCGCAGATGCGCAGCAGGCACGGCCCTTCGCGTGGGAGCATGCTCACGGATGTATGCGCCATCGAGCAGGTACTGCCCGGATGCAGCGTGACTGATGAAACAGCAGGCGAAGAGAAGGAATCGAGCGCGCATCGGATCCGTTTCCTATTGATGCGCTCAGGTCGGAAAGGTGACCCTCAATAATGCCATAGATCGAAGCCGATGGCATCGAGCTGGCGGCGAACAGCATCGCTCTCCAGCAGCGCATCGATGCTCGTGCTCGTGGCGCTGATCGCCCGGTCTTGCATGCTGCTCACTTTCGAGATGGTTCCACGGAACAAGCGGCCATCGAGGATGTTCTCGTAGGTGATCGGCGATCCTTCAGGTCCCGTTCCCGCGACCCACCAAGCGAACAACCGCCGGCATTCCGGGTAATACAGCCAGAACACGGGACGATAGCCGCGCAATTCGCCCAGTTCGCCACGAACTTCAACCATGGGCGCCAGTCCGATGATGCGCACTTCCATCACCGAACGCGCTTTGTCGAAGATCCAATCCTCCTTGATCATGTAACGCCGGACGGCAAGTGCGCGCATGGTATCCATTGCCGCCAGCTCCTGCATTAGCTGAGTTCTGCCGAGGACGGTGCGGAAGCCATCATCCAAGCCATCCTTGCCTGCAATGAAGGCTCTGATCCCGCCCTCATCACGCAAACCGTGACGGATCACATCAATCAGGCTGCGGCAATGCGCGGCGTCGGCAGCCGGTTCCGCGAGCAGCTTGTTCGAAGGCTCGTTCAGGTCGAGCACGCGCCATGCTCGCCGCGACCAAATGGCATCGGCTTCCCGCAACGGGGCATAGGTCCGCACCATGCCATCGCCCCGACAGGGACCATCGGGTCCCAGCGCATCCTGACCATGCAGCGACAGGGAGGCGATCGCGGATATCAGCAAAGCCTCGTATCGCGGTGCCATGCAGCATAAACGCCCGATTCCCGTGTTAACGTGCATGAACGACGAGGCCCCGGTGTTCCCGGGGCCTCGCATCAATAGTTGGGCGCGATCAGAAGTTCCAGAGGTCGTGCTCGAACTCGAACAGCGCCTGTTTGATCTCCTCACCCTCGAGCAAGGCATCGAGGCCGGTCTTGTAATCGCTTACCTGACGGTCGTACACGTTGCTCCACTTGGTGATGTAGCTGCTGAACTGGCGCTTCCAGAAGATGTCCTCGAAGCTGCGTCGCTCCGAATCATTCTCGCGGTTGAAGGCATCCCAGTTCGCGAACACGTAACGGCACTCAGGGTAGTAGAGCCAGAATAGCGGTCGGTAGCCGCGCACCTCTCCATCCTCGCCGCGAACCTCCTTCATGGGGGCCAAGCCGATGATGCGGATATCGAGCGTGCTCCGCTGCTTATCGAAGATCCAATCCTCTTTGAGCTTGTACATCTTGATGTCCCGGCTCTCGAGGTCAATGGTTTGCACAACCATCTCCATGTCGCCAGTTACGAGCGACTCGGTGTACTGGGTATCGAGGCGGCTGAAAAGATCCTTCAACTCCGTTGGAAGGAAAGCCTTCTTGAACTCGTCATCATCGGCCAATGCGCCTGGGTCGTAAGCGGTTATCGAGCCATCGACCATCAATCCCTGGCGAATCACATCGAAAAGGCTCCTTCGGTCATTGAGCGGGCTGGTCGGGAAATACAACGGGTGGTTGATCTTCTCCCGGAGATCGATCGTCCGCCATACACGGCGCGCCCACATCACATCGGCTTCACGGATGTGGGTGTACGGAACAACGCGCTTGGTCTTCGTGTGCTCCTTGATGAAGGCGCCATCGAGCACCGTCTGCGCCATCGCCGAAGGCGCGGCCCAAGCACCGCAGAGCAGGGCCAGTGCCATTGTCAGGTTCTTCAGGTTCCTCATCGCCGCTGTG